>JAHCHD010000003.1 GCA_026129915.1 Bryobacterales bacterium | reverse complement strand
CATTCCGGCACACCGGGAACTGTGTGCCCCAACCAAGATCACGTGAAGTGGCACTGTTCCCTTGGGGTCCATCTGGCGCCCTGCGTAAGCGCGTAGTCATGTCCTGAATGCTGGCCCGCTCCCGGCGTCCCATACTTCCGCGCTCCAGGACTTGGGTTCTTGGCTCACTATCGTCAGTGAACCGTTGTAGGCCGTGTAGAGTCCGTAAAGTACCTGGTGGAAGATTTTGAGGATATTTGAAGTTTGAACGATCGGGCGAGCCGATTTGGCGAAGTTGGTTGGCATAGTCGCCAAGCTCATCCAATAGTGCGGCAACGTTTCGAACTCGAGAACACGATCTCCGACTATCGGAGACCGATTATCGGAACCATCGACCGACTTTTGAGAAAGGAATCTGGTTGATCCGCGAACGCCTCATTGCCTGGATTCGAAATCTCTTCTTCTTGAGAGTTCCAATCACCTCCTGGCTGATGCTGCTCACGATTGGTCCCGTCCTTCGAGGCTCCAGCATGGAGGGTCTCCTGTTCGTCCCGTGGACCTCCGACATTTGGGGCGTCTTTCGATTCGTCTTCCTCTCGGCATCCGCCTTTCTCGCCGCCGCAGCTTGCCTGGTCAGCTTCCACCTGATCTCGTGGTGCGCCCAGGATCGATTTGACACGGAAGATATCCGAACGCGGCGTCCCGGCCTCTTCTTTGGGCTCGCCCACTTGGCGCCCGTGGTCTTGTTGGCATGCATCGCGGAAATCTCGATGCACCCCCTCGTGATGATCCCTACTTTCTTGCTCGGCTACGTCCTCGCCTCCGTGATTGTATTCGCCTCCGAGGCCGCGCGCGCTGCCTTCACGTTGCCGAACCAAGACAAGGAGGCTCCCGTCGTGTGGCTCATCTGGCCCTCGGTCGACGGCGAGGGCAGTTGGATATCTCATGGCTTAGCGCAGTGGCGCGATCACGATGTACCTGCCGTACTAGTTCCCCTAAAGCAGGGGTTTAGTGCGTTTTGGAGGTGGCCCGGGTTGCTTCTCCAGCCCTTTGTCGACAAAGGTTATCAGGGGCGTATGGCACCGGCCCATACTTACGCGGGATTTGTTGCCGTTTTGACGTTGTCGCTGTACATGGGATTGGCGATGCTTCATCAGGAAGCGCTGTTTGGGGCGATTTGGTCGCCCCGTACACCAGCCTTTGCCTGGATCTCGCTGCTGCTCGCACTCGTCACGTTCGTCCTCTCCGGCTTTACGTTCTTCTTCGACCGGTTCCGATTTCCCCTCTTCCTCGGGTGTTTGCTCCTAATGGCGATCACCTCGGTCGCGCCCGAATCGGACCACTACTACCGCTTGGGCAGCCCCTCCACCTGGACGCCCCCGACCGCGGCCGAAGTGATCGCCCAGCGCCCCGCTGACCAGCCCATCATCGTTGTTTCCGCTCCAGGGGGCGGCATACAATCAGCGGCCTGGACTACCTATGCTCTCTCGAAGCTCAGCGAAGACTATCAGAAGACCCGAGGTCGGCCCTTGATGGAGGACATTACCGCCATTAGCGCGGTATCGGGCGGCTCAGTGGGCACTTTCCATCTCGCCGCGGCCAATTTCGATCCTCATATCGCTTTTGAGAACGCCATAAAGTCCAGCATCGACGATGTGGCCTGGGGATTTCTGGTGCCCGACCTGGCCCGCGCTATTTTTCCGTGGGGACGTGATCGTGAGATCGACCGTGGCTTCGCATTGGAACAGTCACTCGAGCTGCATGCCGATGTTGAATCCCTTTATATGCATGACGAGGATTTAGTTCCCCACAAGGGACGGCCAGCTATTCTGATCAACTCGACCATCCTGGAGACTGGCGAGCCCATCGTCTTTGGTACCTCATCCTTCCGGGCCTCGCCTCCGCGCGATGCCGACTCCCCCGCATGCGGTCCAGATGTGCGGCCCGATCCTGATCGCGGCATTCCGCTGGAACATTGGAATCTCTATCGGCGGCCGATTCGGCTTGCGACCGCCGCCCGCTTATCCTCCACCTTTCCCTACGTCTCGCCTTCGGCCCGTTCGACCGCCGAATCGCCCGCCTGCCCCGATTACCATCTTCTCGATGGCGGCTACTACGACAACTACGGCATCCTATCGCTCGCCCATTGGTTGATCGAGGGCCTTCCCCAAGGCCAACCTCGCAAGGTCATCCTCATCGCTTTGCGCCCCTTTCCAGACGAGGAAGCGCGCCCCACCGTCGCCGGCTGGGGTGCCCAGGTCACCGCTCCGCTCCGGGGAGTGCTCAGCGCCCGCGAATCCTCGCAGGAGCGCATCGGCAAGTTCGTGCTGCAACTAAGCAGCTATAGCCAGATCGACGTGCGGCCGCCGATTGAGCTCCGCTACCGTCCTCCTGCGGGCTCCGGTTGTGCCGTCGCCCCCCTGAACTGGGTGCTCACACCCCGCGAGGTCGATTGCATACGCCTTTCCCTCAACCAGGCGGACTTGGACGCGGCCTCTACGCGCTTGCGCGAGGAGTCCCGATGAAGGGATACCGCGCCTATCTCGTCGGCGGCCTGATGGCTCTGCCCATGCTCATGTTGATCGGCCTGGTGGCGTGGAACACTCTGGATCCTTTCACAGATCGAGATTGCCTACTCGATTGTGTCACCGCGCAGGATTTGCCTTCGGTCATCTCCCTCACCATGCCCGCGTCCCCCGAGGAACTCAACGGCTTGTTGTTCACTCACTTGCCCGGTCATCGCCGCCAGATGCAGGCCATCGCCAGTGTCCGCCGTGAGCTCGTCTTGGATTCCTATTTTCCCTTCGTCTATCCTCTAGCCGTTGCGGCCCTGATTCTCTGGGCAGCGGACCCGCGTGATCGCCTTCGGTGGGTGCTCGCCGTATTGGCTCTTGGCGCTGGGGCCACCACTTGTGACCTGATCGAGAATTCGGGCGTGGCGCGCTTGCTGGACGATGCCGCTGTCGGCCTCCTCCTCGAGCCCGGTGATACGCCGCTCTACGCGCGCCTGAAGTGGGGGCTGCTCGCTTCGATGCTCGCCCTGGTGGCGATCGCCGCGATGAATCGCCAGCCCAGCAAACCCAGTGGCGCCGACAGCCTGCGCGTTTGTCTTGGTTTTGCCGGTGCCCTACTTGGCTTTGCCGGTGCTTTGTTTAGCTATCGTGGACTGTTCCCTTTCGAGGTGCTGGCCATCGGTTTACTCCTCTTGCAAGGACTCCACGAGGTGACGTTCTCCATCCTGTTGAAAAAAGGAACCGCGTGACGATGAAAAATGGCATGAGACTCCTCCTGCTCGCTCTGGGAATTCTCTCCTTAGCGTCCGCCCAGAATGGCGACCCGTTCACCGTGTGTGATAGCGCCAGCACAGCCCCTCGTTTCTATCCCGGCTGCTTTGTCCGGATCTTCGAAGACGATGGTTCGGGCCGCCGTCTGGCACTTTTCGCTCCAGAGAACGCAAAGCTCCAGTCCCGCATGATAAGGGCCGACCGGGAATCCACGCTCGTGATTGACGTCTCAAAAGCCCTCGACAGCGCCTCCGGTGATGTTGGACTCAACCGGGTTTATATCCGCGCCGTCCTGAAGAAGGGCGATTCCACCAAGCAGATCCCGGTGATCGGCTACTCGGAGATCGGCGAAGCGGAAGAGTCGAAGCCCGCACAAACCGCTTTCGACTTCCAAACTTTTGCAAACGTTGCCGGCAAATTGACCAACCTTTACTTCACGACTGAGGACCTTATAACCGCTGCGTTCAATACCAAGGCCGAGGACTGCATCAAAGTGCTCCGAGAGAACGAGCGGCCGAGTGCAAAGGACCTTGAGGCTTGTCCCACGAACGACAAGGAAGCGCTCGGTCGATTCATGAAGCGCTTCCGACTCGTGGCGCCGGAAGCGCAGATCCTGAGCGGCTTCTTCGCCAGCGGCCAGAACCGAGGGGTAACCGCCGAACTAGCGAGCAAGGTTTTCGAAATTGACATCGAGTCCCTCGAGGCAATTGCCAAGCAGGTCGAAGACGCACGTGTTCTGCTGGATTCGAACAAGATAACGGCCGACGCTCGCAATGAGTTGGAAGGAAGCGTTCTGATCCGCGTGATGAAGATCTACGGGGATCTCGGCGGTCTCACCAGTCAGGTGGGCCATTTGGCCAATCAATTCTCTAGACGTGAAGTACCGAAGACAACATGTCCAGACGCCCAGAGGCACTATAGTCACATTCGATTAAAACAATTAGAAATAGCGAAATCGATAAAAAACGAATTCGGGCGGGCTTGTCTGTTCGAGATTGAACTCCCGCGATATCTCGCGGAGCTCCGCAAGTACTTGGTCGAAGGCACCATCAACCTGCCAAAGAACGACCTGGCCGCGGGCGACGTCATTACGTTGACCGTCGAAACCAAGGGCAAGGATCCCAAGGGTCCGGGATCCAAGGCCGAATGGCAGATTCGCGTGGTCAACACCTCCTGGAAGGCCGGTGTGGATGGGTCACTCTTATTCATCAGGCGCCTGGGTGTCGACGAGCGGAACCCATCTCTCAAGCCCGTCCGCTTCTCGCCCTTTCCCGGATTTACTCTCGGCGCCACGTACTTCGGCCAGCGCCGCCGCTCCGTAGTCGTCGAGCGCACTAAAGAAGTGGATGCCGCGGCCTACTACAGCAACCTTCCAATCCAGGAGTCCTTTGGAGATCGCCTGGGCCGCGTTCTCCAACCGGGCTTAGGGGTTAACGTCACGCTGATGAGCTTCCAACAGTCCCGCGACTTTTCGCTCGGCAATAGCCAGTTCGCGAGTACAACCGGCGCCAGCGTCGAGATTGGCACCGGGCCCGTGCTGTCGCTGTTCGGCAACCGCTTGACCGTCACTTACGGCTGGAATCTCAACCAGCCGGAAAAACGCACCTATTGGGGGCTTGGCTTCGGTTTCGTCAACCTCGGCAAGGACATCGCTGGATTCTTCAAGAAGAATTGACGCCCGCGGCACGGGAGATTTGTGGGAAAAATTGGCACTCCTCTAAAGACCGATGAGGGACTGAGGGGGGCGATTCATTCCGACGGGCTCGTGGTACGTCCCCGAAATTCCGGAGGCCGTCGCTATCGGCCCACGGGAAGCCGGTCAAAAGGAAATCGATGGTTTCATGCGGATTTGTTGAGAGTTTTTCGGGATTCGGGGCACTTATTCCTCAGGGGCTCCTATGCCGAACACGTATGCTGCGCTCGCGGTCCATGCGATCTTTGCCACCAAACGGAGGGAGTGCGCCTTGAGCGCAGGGGCACTGGCTCGCCTTCCTGGTTACGTTGGCGGAATCCTCGATGCGCGGGGTTGCGTCTGCCTTGCGGTTGGCGGGTTTCACGATCACCTGCATGTGGTGGTTTCGCATCCGCCGCGCCTTGCGGTGGCGGACATCCTGCGTCAGGTGAAGGGCGGTTCGTCTCAGTGGCTGCGCAAGAACTTTCCGGAAATGCAAGGATTCTGCTGGCAGGATGGCTATGCCGCCTACTCAGTGAGTCCGTCACAGGTGGAGCGGGCGATTCGGTATGTGGAATCGCAGGACGAACATCATCGAGTACGGAACTTTGAGGAAGAGTATCTCGATTTGCTTCACCAGGGCGGCGTGGAATGCGACGAGCGCTACGTGTTTGGGCCACGCGGAAGGTAGCGCCACTGGACGTGGCGCGGGGCCTTAGAGGGGGATCGGATCCCGGCGTGTGAAACGCCTGGCTATGCACTTTCGGTCGCTGACGCGACGTTCGGATGCGCCACGGATGGGGCAGGCTGGGCGATTGCTTCGGCGGGGTCCGCGACTGGCCAGGAGGTGCAGGCGAATGGATTGGTGCGCTGGTGGGAAATGCCGCGTTGGCATTCCAACCGGAGTTGGCCCCCTCGAAGGTGCGTTTCGAGGTTGAGGACTGTTCCGGTCGGTTCCGGTTGGTTCCATTTTTCGAGGATCGTGTTCGAGCCTGGCCCTCCGTTCTTTGGTGGCAAGCATCAAGTGATCCCAGAGCCGGCAATGGGAAGCGGACATCAAGCGGACATAAGGCGTGCCACCCCACTCGGGGTTCCTCTCTCGCTGCCACGAGACGGGGCGCTCACGCACCCCGCTGGCCTATGTCGCCCGGCTAGCCGGGCATCCGCTCTCTTGAAAATGGCCGTACCCCATGGATTCTGAGAGACGGAATTCGGGATTCTTCATGATCGGGGGTGAACCCGCGGTTCATGAACCCGTGCTGTCACCGGGATTGGTGGCAAACATCAAGTGATCCCAGAGCCGGCAATGGGAAGCGGACATAAGGCGTGCCACCCCACTCGGGGTTCCTCTCTCGCTGCGATGAGACGGGGCGCTCACGCACCCCGCTGGCCTATATCGCCCGGCTAGCCGGGCATCCGCTTCTATCGCCCGGCGTGCAGTCCGGCCAGCGAAGGCGAGAGCCGTACGGCTGGCATGCACGTCACTGAGGAGTCGGCCAGCCATATCTGGATGTGTGGGGTGGTAGTACCTGTGGAAAGGCCGGCTGAGGTCGTGATGAGGGGTTTCTGACTGGTTGGTTTGGAGAGTTCCTGGTATTGGGCATCTTTGCTTGCTACGGGAAGGGGCATCTCTGCTGGAAGGATGGCTTGGAACGGGATGGCGCCGGTAGCTGGGTTGGTGGTGGAGCAGCCGCAAACCGGCGTCTGCTCCGTGGACGCTTTGCGCCGTTTGGTTTGGCTGGGCACTCACGCACCCTGCTGGCTTGTGGCGCCTTGCGACTGTTGGGGTGGGGCGCGAGGTACGGAAGGAGGTATGCCGGGGACGAAATTCCAGGGCAAATGGGCTTTAAGTTGCCTGATGGCGAATCGCGGTTGCTTCCAGGAATGCACGCGCTGCACGGAAGCACGCCTGGAGGATGCGGAGCCCATCATCCTGGGTTCCGGTGTCGAACTGTTGGCCCGCGTGATCCACCGCATTACTCACGATGGCAACCAGTCCTACCGCAACTGCACGGGCTGTGCCGAAGGCAAACAGCGATGCTGCTTGCATCTCTACAGCCAGAACACTTTCTTGTGCCCAGGCCTCCAGTTGCGATTGCGTTTCCCGGTACGGGGCATCTGTCGTCCAGACCGTTCCGCACCGAACCGGCCATTTCGTCCTAGCCAATTCGCTCGTGAGGAACGGCGCGATGGGTGCCGGGCAGTGGACTTGCCTGCCGGCGGGCAGGTAGTGCAGGGAAGTGCCTTCATCCCGAATGGCGGCTGTGGTCACAACCAGGCACGGGACCGGCAGGTCTGGAGAAACACGCCCCGCCGAGGTTAAGCCAAGAATGACCTTTACCCCCGCTGCCGCGAGTTGCTCGGCGATGAGGACAGCATAGGGTCCGCCGATCGTCCTGGGGATGAGCCCGCATGAGCCGCCCTCGAACTGAATGGCATACATCGTGGTGTGAAAGCACGGCCAAGATGGAACGGGCTTCGCTAGCCCTTGTCCGCTGAGCCAATCGCAAAGGTCTCCGTCGAAATCCAGGATGCACACCGCAGGCAGTTCTCCATCCGGGATACCGCGTGACCGGCGCACATCGTCGATCAAGCCAACGGGCGTAAACACAGAGGGTTCCTCGATGGGGTGGTTCAGGAGTGGGAGGTTGGAGTTAACGGACATCGACTCGTCTCGTGGGTGGCGATGAGAAACTCAGCGCGCTGACGGTTCCAGAGTGCAGTAGCAGTAGACAAACTGCTGGGTTGTACCGAACGGGGTCTGGTGGATCTCTTTCCGGCTGGCGATGAGGCGAAAGCTGGCCCCAAACTGCTGATGGAGAGCGGCGGCATCGTATCGGATCACGTCGAGGCCGCTACATTTCACTGGCCCCTCAGGACCGAATGTGCTTACGACTACATGCCCTCCAGGCTTCACGGCGGAGACGACATTCCGCACATAGGCGGTACGGTCGCCAGGGTTGGTGAGGAAGTGAAAGACGGCCCGATCGTGCCAGAGGTCGAAGGAGTGAGGGGGGAAAGCCGCTTGAGTGACGTCGGCTTGGACCCACTGAACCGATTCCGCACGCTGCGACAATCGCTTCTTTGCGGTTTCGAGAGCGTTTTGCGATATATCCAGGACGGTGATGTTGCGGTAGCCACGATCCAGAAGATCGTCCACAAGAGTTGACGCGCCGCCACCGACGTCGACAATTGAGGCGGAGAGGTTGCCGCCGGTCGCCCGCTCAACCAGGCTGAGCGAAGTCTCAAGGTGGGGGCTAAACCAGCTAACCTGATCTGGCGCCTTCGATTCGTAGACCTGCTCCCAATGTGCCTGCATTGCCATTATTCTTTCATAGAGGCAGCGGGGGTAGAAGGTCCCGCACTACCTTGCCATGACTACTTCCATTGGGGTTGGAGAAGGCAGATGCCTTGTATGCGTCCGGGAAACCCCATTCTTACCTGAATATGAGAATGCTGCTGATCTGGAGCCATGAACGTGGGCATGGGTATCCGGGAAGCTTCGTGGGAGTGACCTCTGTTCCCTGACGGGACGAAGGTCATTTGCTCAAGCCAGGCTCGCAAGGTGGGGCCGGTGGGTCCCCAGAACGACGGGAAGTCGCGTGCCCTTGCCGGTCTCCGCCGGCGACTGCCGGGCACTTCCTAATCGATGTCCTAGCCGATGGCGTGGCGATGGGGCCGCGTTCGGTTCACGGCTGCGATAGGATATACACCAATCAGGCGGCACTCGCACAACGCACTGGGTAGGCTCGACTCAAGGAAAGGCGGTCACGATGCGACCTTCACGCCGTTCGCTCCTCTCCAACCTTGGCGTCCCCGCAGCCGCGCTTGCCGGCATGGCGGTTTCACGTCCCTTCGAGGCCTTTGCACAAGCCGTCGGCAATGCGCCGAAATCGTCGATCCCATCGGATCTGAAGATCACGGAGATCAAGTGCGGCTACATTCGAGGGGGCAGCCGGCTTTACGTCAAGGTCCATACGAATCAAGGCATTTGGGGCTGCGGTGAAGGGGTTGACGCTGTCGGCGGCACCTATCACCTGGTGAAGAGCTTCGGTCGCCGGCTGCAAGGGCAGAGTCCGCTTAACCCCCATCGATTATTCGAAGATATCCGGCGCAGCGGGGTGTTTGGCGGCGCACAATCCGGAATGTATGTGGCGGTGCTGACGGCAGTGGAGACTGCGCTTTGGGACCTCGCGGGCAAGGCACTTGGACTGCCCGTGTACCAGTTGCTGGGTGGCAAGTTCCGCGACAAGATCCGGGTCTACATGGACACCGCGCTCTACCAGACCCGTCTGCCGACGCCAGACAAGTTCGGCGAAGCGGCTCTCGAGGCCAAGGAGATGGGTTTCACGGCGGTTAAGTTCGACCTTGACCAAGCCAACGACCCTGCCCGTTACGACCGCTACAACTGGACGGCAAGCCCGGGCGAGTTGCAGCGGATGGTGGACCAGATGAGTGCAGCGCGTGAAGCCGTCGGTGCGAACATGGATATCTGCGCCGACATGCACGGGCGCTACGACCTGCCAACCGCGCTGGCGGTCGCGAAAGCCATGGAGCCGCTCAAGCTCATGTGGCTCGAGGAGCCGTTGCCGGCTGAGAACGTGGAGGCCTACCGGCTGCTTGCCCAGGAGACGAGCACCCCGATCTGCGCCGGGGAGAACATTTACCTGGCACATGGTTTTCGGAGGCTGCTGGAGATTGGCGGCGCCGACATCATCATGCCAGACCTGCAGAAGGCAGGCGGACTGGGCGAGGGGCAGCGCATCGCCAACCTGGCGAATCTGTACTACGTTCCATTCGCGCCCCACATGGTGGCGTCCTACCTGGGAGCCATGGCGGCTTGCCACGTGTGCGCTTCGGTGCCGAACTTCATGATTCTCGAATGGCAGATTTACTTCCACAAGGACGAGATGTTCAAGGAGATCGTCACCTTCGACGGTCCGATGGTGGAGAACGGGTTTATCCGACTCTCAGAAAAACCCGGTATTGGCGTAGAGATCAATGAAGAAGGCATGCGCAGGTATGCCGTCGAAGGAGTACCGTTCTTCGCGTGAAAACGCCTAAGTGGTCGCGCGCCTTGGCTCCGGGGCTTTCGTGCAGTGCGAGGGTCCCTCAGGCCCAAGACGCGGCAAATGGATTCCGTTTCGAAGGGAGTGTATATGCGGCTGTTCGTTCTTACGCTGATTGGCTACGCGCTTTGCCTAGGCCAGACTCCACCCGAGGGCTGCACGCCCAATTCGCTTAACATCCCAGGTTCGCCTTATCCGTGCATTCATGCGGACAACCGCGTTACGCTTCGCGTAACCGCGCCGGATGCGCAGAAGGTGCAGGTCCGCTTGGGCGGTGCACACGACATGAAACGCCAGGAGGACGGAAGCTGGATGGTTACCATCCCGCCTCAAGTGATCGGGTTCCACTACTACAGCATCGTCGTGGATGGCGCAGTACTGGCGGATCCGGCGACCCGGACCTTCTTCGGTTCCGGGTGGGATAACAGTGCCGTCGAGATCCCAGAGCCGCCCGGCGTGGACTACTATCTGCCCAAGGACGTACCTCATGGCCAGGTGAGCCAGAGGCGGTACTTCTCCAAAGTCACTGGCAAGTGGCGGCGCTGCTATGTCTATACGCCACCAGATTATGATGGCGGCAACGGGCGTTATCCAGTGCTCTATCTGATGCACGGCTGGGGCGAGAACGAACAGGGCTGGCACACACAGGGGCATGCGGACCTGATCCTCGACAACCTGATCGCGGAGAAGAAGGCAAAGCCGATGATCATCGTGATGGACAACCTGAACACGGCAAAGCCCGGTGAAGATGCCACCATCTTTTCCGCGCGATGGCTTTGGCCGCCGCCGCCTCCCGAAACCACGCAAGGGGGGGCTGCGCCTGCGAGAAGGGGACTGGCAGGCTTCACGGGAGCTGCGTTCACAGAGATGATGCTCACCGACCTGATCCCCATGATTGAGAAGACCTACCGCGTGTTGCCCGGACGGGAAAACCGCGCGATGGCGGGCCTCTCAATGGGCGGGATGCAAACCTTCCTTACCACGCTGGCGAACCTCGACAAGTTTGCCTACATCGGCGGCTTCAGCGGAAGCACAGGCGGCAGGGGTGGGACCTTCGATCCAAAGACATCGAACGGCGGTGTGTTTGCGGACGCCGCTGCGTTTAATCAGAAGGTGAAGGTGCTCTTTCTGGGCATCGGAACCGAAGAAGGTCCAGGCACCAAGAACTTCAGCAAAGCGCTTACGGATGCGGGGATCCACAATGTGTATTTCGAATCTACGGGTACGGCGCACGAGTGGTTGACGTGGAGACGCTGCCTGCACGACTTCGCTCCCCGGCTCTTCAAATAAGTGTCAGCGGACCAGTGGAGCTCTGCCCAGGGGACGAACCGCCGGCGCCGGCCATCATGTGGAAGCTCGCCATCTCAATACTGCTTTCGCGGCACATCGCGAGATCAGCGGATGAGTGAGCGTGACACGAGATGCCGATGCGCAGGTTTCGACGGGTTCCACCTGGGGATTGATGTCGGTTCAGTGCCACCTGACTCGGGTGCTGGATCGGCGTCTTTCAGGGCCAGCAGGGGCAGACCAATGGCTCGGCAACTCAGTAAGGGGCAACGCACCGTACGCAAGTTAAGGGAGTGCTGGACACGGACAGTCCCGGATCTCGGGGAGCCGTTTCCTGACTCGGGAATAGAAGAACTGTTTCCTCAGGCTGAGGATGATTCAAAAGGAGGGGTTGTGCTACTAACGGAATCGTGAGAGCACGTGAGAGCAGTCGACTGAATGGGTAAACTACAGATATGCTTAGGCCCTGTCATTACGCAGAGGATCGACGGATCTTGCGTAGATCTCTTCCGTTCCTTCTTCTCGCTCTACTATCGTGCGCGCAGCCTTCCCCAGCAACTGGGCCGGCATCCCCGAGTTCACCAGTCCAAATCTTCAACGGAAAGAATCTGGATGGATGGTATACCTGGCTGCGCGAGCATCGCCACGAAGACCCGAACAAGGTTTTTTCGGTGGCGGACGGCCAAATCCGCATCTCAGGCCAAGACTGGGGCGGGATTACCACCAAGGACACCTACCGCGACTATCACCTGATTGTGGAATGGCGCTACGGAGGCAAAGTGTGGCCGCCCCGCGAGACCAAGGCTCGGGACAGCGGGATCCTGGTGCATGCCGTGGGCGAGGATGGCGTGGGTAACCCCACGTGGCTTGAATCCATCGAATCGCAGATCATCGAAGGCGGAACGGGCGACTTCATTATGGTGGGCGGTGCTGGCAAGCCTTCCCTCACCACGGAGGTACGTACGCTCGGCAAGGAACTGTACTGGCAGACTGGCGCAGAAACCGTTACGCGCAATAGCGGCCGCTTCAACTGGTGGGGTCGCGACCCCGAGTGGCGCGATGAACTCAATTTCCGCGGACCCAAGGATGTGGAGAAGCCGGTGGGTGAGTGGAACGTACACGAGATTATTGCCGATGGCGACAAGATCACCTGTATCCTGAACGGCGTTGTGGTGAACTACGGATACAACTCGTCGCACACTGAGGGCAAGATCCAGATCCAGTCAGAGGGCGCGGAAATCCTGATCCGCCGCGTGGAACTGCGACCGATTACCACGAAGCCCGAGCCACGCAGTCCGGACGCGTTCACTAAACAGTAGGGGCGAAGCCCATCTACATCAATGGATTGACGCCGGCCACGGCTCCCGCAAGATAGGCAGGTGCGCCGAACACCCCTTCGCCTATCCCAGCCGCTCCTGCGAGAATCAGAAGCACAAGAATTAACAGAAGCAGTTTCCAAGTGACTTTGCCGGAGCTTGCCGCGCGGGCAAGACGACGGTTATATTGCATCGTCGTAGCTAGCCGTCTCATGTCACTATTGTTTCGCAGCTTCAGCCAGGATTCCATCCACGGTCGCCGCGGCCATCGGATGATAGCCTGACCGGGCTTTCGCGTAGATGGCGCGTGCGCGTACACGGCCCTCTGGGGACTTCACCAATTCTTCGTAGAGCGGTTTCAGGAATTTCCGCCGCCCCACTTCAATGAGGAAGCGCTCCACGCGCGGGTTGGCCGGACTGTAGCCGTTGCGCACCGCCATAAGCAGCCACTGGCTCAACACTTCCGCGTTGCGACTGGCAGTGAGGCGGAAGGCATCGTCGAGTGCTTGCATTTTCGCCGTGCCCAGGTCCTTGGGCAGCGCGCGCAAGAACCGCAACTGCTGCAGGCTGCTCCACTCCTTGAAAGGAAGGACGCGAGCCGGCTTGGAGCCACTAGCGAACTGCTGCGCTTCGCGATTCACACTTTCCAGCAGCGTAGACTCCGGCACGGGATGCCCCTTGGGCAAGCCCGGCTCCGTGAGCCAGGCCATTACGGGCACCGTTGTCTCCAGCCCGGGGTTAACTCGAAACAACTGGTCGCCCAGATAGTTGAGAAACTCCTGTGTCGTGATGCTATGGAATGAGTGGTGCGCAAAGTAATCGCGGAGGAATTCGTCAAACGTCTCGCGACCCACCGCTTGCTCGATGGCTGTAAGGAAGAGAGCCCCCTTCTCGTAGGGCACACTGGTGAAGCCCTCATCCGGATCGCGACCAGCCAGGTCGACATACAGCACCTGATCGCGGGGTGGGAGCGTTTCCATTTCTTCGAGCAATTCGTTGTAGGCCAGCACCGCTTCGAGGTCCGCGCGTTCTTTGCCGTAGAGGTCCTCGATGATGCGGCGTTCCAGGTACACGGTAAACCCTTCGTTCAGCCAGAAATCACGCCAAGTGGCATTGGTTACCAGATTGCCGCTCCATGAGTGCGCGAGTTCATGCGCCACCAGTGCCACCAGGCTCTTGTCGCCGGCGATCACGGTGGGCGTGGCGAACGTGAGGCAGGGGTTCTCCATGCCGCCAAAGGGGAAACTTGGTGGCAGGATCAGCAGGTCATAGCGGCCCCAACGGTAGCGGCCAAATCGCTTCTCCACCACCCGGATCATCTGTTCGGTATCTTCGAACTCGCGCGCGGCTGCATCCAGCATGGCCGGCTCAGCATAAATGCCCGTGCGGCCACGGACGCGACGTGGTTCCGATTGGTCGTTGTTCGCGACCTTACTGGCTGACTCCGCTTCCTTACGCGCCTCCGGGTCAATGTTTGCGAAAGCAAGGTCGCCCACGGCCAGCGCTACCAGATAGGCGGGAATCTTGCGTTGTTGCAGAAAGCGGTACTCTGTGACGTTGGCAACGGCTGCATCGCCGTCGTCCTCACGTTTGGGGCCTTCCATCACCGCGCTCATCACCGCCACCAGCGGCTTGGGCACCCGGATGTTGGCCGAGTAGCTGGCGCGCACGCCGGGGGAATCCTGCAGCGGGATCCAACTGCGCGCCTGTATCGCCTGCGATTGCGTAAACAGGAAGGGCTGCTTCCTGCCCGCGGTCTGGGCGGGTTCCAGCCACTGCAGGGCTGCCGCGCCCGGCGAAGTTTCGTAGTGAACTCTGACCATACGCGCATCCGACGGGATGGTCACCCGGAGTGGTGCACCCAGGATTGGATCGCTCTCTCCTAACGCGATCTCAGCCGGCTCCCAGTCGTCGATTCGTTCCGCCGTGGTGTACTCAGCCTTCTCGACCTTCAGGTCGCGCGTATCCAGCATCAGTGCCCCGCCCGTCGCTCCCGCGAGCCTTTCCAGGTGCAGCCGTGCCGTTCCCCGCAGTACTTTGCGCGCGAAGTCCACATCCAGGTCAAGGTGGATGTGGCTGGTCCTCCACTCAGCGGGTTGCGCGTAAGAATGCAGATCCACGTTCGCATTGGGGTTTTGAAGGTCAAACATAGCTGTCTTTCGCGAACACCCGCCCACCAACAGCAAGGCCGCAATCATAAGAAGTGACGAGAGAGTTCGTGCCATCACTACCATGGTAATGAAACGCACAACGTGTGAATTTCTTAGTGCAACGGCAACCGCAGCCCACCCTAAGGAAAAATAGGTCGCAACTCCCGTCGAATCGAGGCATCCTCAATCGTCAATGGGGTAGCCAGGGGCACTCGCCTGCCGCTGGCCTGACGAACCAAAGGAAAGATGGAGAATCAAACAATGAAGTTCATTTTGCTGATCTACGGCGTGGAAACTGACTGGACCACCATGGGCCAGGAAGACATGGAGCGCATCTACCGGGCGCACATGGCTTATGAGCAGGAGATGCGCGAAGCCGGCGTGTATATTGGCGGAGCCGAACTCAAACCCACCACCGAAGCATCCACGGTGCGATTTGAGCACGGAGCCTCGCGCACCGTCGATGGACCCTATGCCGAAACCAAAGAGCAACTCGGCGGCTATTACCTCATTGAAGCCGAAACCCTGGACGCCGCTCTGGCATGGGCCGCGAAGATGCCCGGCTGTCACCATGACTGCTCAGTGGAAGTGCGCCCGCTGGGCCTGGGCGCCTAAGGCTTCGCCATGGTGCTTGGCCGCATCATTGATGAAGTGTTCCGTACGGATGGCCGGCGTATCCTCGCCGGCCTCATCCGCCTAGCGGGGGATTTCGACGTTGCCGAAGACGCGTTGCAGGAGGCCTGTTTCAAGGCGCTGAGCGCATGGCAGCGCGATGGAATTCCTGTAAATCCCGGGGCATGGCTGAATACGGTGGCGCGCCGTCAGGCCCTGGATCGATTGCGGCAACGGCCTGGCAGCGCGCTTCCGGAAACGCTGTCGGTTCCACCGGCGGAGCTGCTGGATGCGCCGCCCATTGAGGATGACCGACTGCGGTTGCTGTACACCTGCTGTCATCCGGCGTTGCCCCCGGCGTCGCAATCGGCGCTGGCGCTGAAGACGCTGGGGGGACTTTCTACCCGCGAGATTGCCCGGGCATTCGTGGAACCGGAGAGCACGACGGCCCAACGCCTGGTGCGCGCCAAGCGCAGGATTCGCGAGGCGGCCATCCCGTACGAAGTGCCCGCGCTGGAGCAACTGCCGCAGCGCACGATGGTGGTGCTGGGGGTGCTGTACCTGATCTTCAACGAAGGCTATGCGTCCACGGAAGCGCCCTCGTATTTGCGGCCTGACCTGGCGCGGGAGGCCATCCGACTGGCGCGGCTAACGGTGGAGTTGCTGCCTACCTCAGCGGAAGCACGCGGCCTGCTGGCGCTGATGTTGCTAACCGATGCGCGGCGCGCGGCGCGGCTGACGGCAGACCTGGAACTGGTGACGCTGGACGAGCAGGACCGCAGCCTTTGGGATCACGCGCAGATTCGCGAGGGCCAACAGATGCTGGATGCGGCGCTGGCGTTGCGCAGTCCCGGCCCCTACCAGACCCAAGCCGCGATTGCCGCGCTGCATGCGGCCGCGCCCACGGCTGCCGCGACGGACTGGCCGCAGATCGCCGCGCTGTATCGCGCCTTGCTCACCTGGACCCCAACGCCGGTGGTGGAACTGAACGCCGCCGTGGCCCTGGGCTTTGCCACCCGGATGGAGGCGGCATTGGAGTGGATCCAGCGCATTGAGGATGCGGGGTCCCTGGCTGGCTATCACCTGCTGCCCGCCGCGAAAGCGGGCATTCTGCGCCGACTGCACCGCAACCAGGAAGCTGCTACGGCCTACGCCCGCGCCCTCGAACTGGCATCGAGCCCCGTCGAGCAGCGCTACCTTCAGAAGTGCATTGACCTTTGCCTGCCGTCGCCCGGCGATCCCGCACCCACATGCTGAAAGGCCCGCTTAACCGGAGTGCCGCGCAGGCTGTTTCGGCTCGCGTTGCGGATCATCCGGCCATGCCATCCGCGGCCGACAATTCTGCAGTATGCAGTCCCGCAGGTAAAGGTTGATCAGGTTCTGTGATACGGCATCCCCATCTCCGCACCAAGCTGCTTGAAGTAAGCAACCGCTGCTGTATCCAGACGCAAGGTGACGGGCTTCTTCAGTTGCTGCGCGTGTGGGTACTTCTTTGACCAGGAAGATCGTACTCCGCTTTCTTGGAAAACTTCAGAAGTTGGTTTCCTCACGGGAGCTCTCGAAGCGAACCTATTCCGCCCCGGCTTCTTCCACCGCCACCTCGCCAAACTCGCGCAACTGCGGCTCCAACTCCACCGCATCCCCGGCCACCACAATGCTGAAGTCCTCCGGGCGGAAGTATCGCGCTGCGGCCTCCCGAAGGGCATCGGTGCTCACTGCGGCCACCCGCTCCACGTATCTCTCCAGGTAGTCGTCGCCCAGCCCCAGGAGCTTGATGGCGGAAATCTGGTTTGCCAGAGACGAGTGGCTCTCAAGCCGCAGCACGAAGGTGCCGTTCAAATAGTTGCGGACGCTCTGCAGTTCTTCTGCCGCAATCGGCTCTGCTTCCAGGCGTTGCATCTCGTGCTGTAATCCGCGAATCACAACGCCCACTCGATCCATCGACACTTGGGTAGACAGCGACACCATGCCGTGCTCCATTAGCGCCATCATCGAACTCGACACATGATAGGCAAGGCCCTGCTTTTCGCGGATCTCCATAAACAGCCGCGAGCTGGCGCCTCCCCCCAGCAGGGTATTCAGCACGGAGAGCGGAAAGTAGTCCGCGTGACTCCTGGCGATCGCCGGGCGGCCCAAACGCACTTCCGCCTGCACGGAGCCCGCGCGGTGGATGAGCGTGACTTTCGGCTTGCTCCCGCTACTTGCCTGTCCGGTGGAGGCTGCCTCGGTGGCGTTACGCCATGCGCCGAACCTCGATTCCAGCAGAGCCAGCAGATTGCCGGTTTCAGGGAGATCCCCCACCAGCACCAGCACCGCTTCCCGCGGTCCAATCCGGCGTGCCCACATGTTCGAAAGGTCATCGCGCTCAAGCGCGGCGATGTGCTCTGGCTGCGGACTCATTACCGCATACGGATGCTCTCCAAACACGTCGCGGTAGAGTCGCGCGTCGGCCCAGTAGCCGGCCTCTGAGCGTTCGACCATCAGTTCCTGGATGCGGTTCTGCTTATGCAGGGCCAGTTCGTCTTCGGGGTACACACTCTCGAGCAGGCACTCGGAAAAGAGATCCACGAATGGCTCGAAGTTATCTTCCAGCACCGTTCCCGAGCCGACAAAAAAATCGTCCGACGCAGAGAAGTGCATACTCGCGCCCAAGAGCGCGGTAGCATCGGCAAGGTCCCGCGCGGAATGGCGACTGGTGCCGTCAGAGAACATGCTGCAAAGCGTCTCGGCAATGCCGGTCCGGGCCGGCGGGTCAACGCGATTGCCACCGGCAATGCCTAGCCGCAAGCTCACCGAGGGGAATCGGGTGTCGCGCAGCAGCACCACCGGCAAGCCATTGCTCAATGCATATTCTTCAAACTGCGGAATGCGCACGACGGGCAACGCAGGCGCAATGGGAGGAACCGAACGGCTGACAGCAGGCACTACTCTTCCCTCCCTGCCGTGGCCATCGCCGCCGGCCGAACTTCCAACGCAGCTTGGCAATCCCTGCGGAACAGGCGCGCCGCCAGATCCTGGATCTCCGCGGCCTCCACCTGCAGCAGACGTTGCAGGTCGTCGTTCACCAGTTCGGGATTGCCATCGAAGAGTTCATAGCGCCCAAGGGTCATGCCCCGGCTTAAGCAGCTTTGCATCTGGGCGACGCGGCTTGAGCGAAGCATCGCGCGAGCGCGCCTCATCTCGTCATCGGTGACGCCGTCGCGAGCAATACTGGCAAACTCCATCTCCACCTGTTCCCGCAACTCCTCAGGGGCACATGCTGGATTGTGGAGCAAGAACAGCGAATAGCGACCCGGATGGCGGTAATCGACGCTGGATGCGAAGGGCCAGCCAAGCGCCGCTTCAAACTGGATCACACTCTGCTTCTCCTTCACCAGCGACTGAAACAACCGGCAGCTCTCGCCCGCCGTCAGCACCATATCCAGCAGCACCAACGTGAAGTAGTCGTCGCTGCGCCTCTTTGGGCCTGGATAGCCCAGGATCAGGGCCGGCACCTGCGCCAGCGAATCGTCTACGGTCTGCCACACACTTGCCGGCTGGTCCGGCTCATCTAGAGGACGGCGCACAGGTTGGGTCTGCGCCGGGATGTCGCCGAAGTATTCTTCCACCAGGCGGCGGGCTTCGGCGGGGTTGAAGTCCCCGGAGATCGTCAGCACCGCGTTATTCGGTGCGTAATAGGTGCGGAAGAAGGCATGGACGTCCTCCACGCTGGCCGCATCCAGATCCTCGAAGCTGCCAATCAGCGAGTGGCTGTTCTGCCAATTGCGGTAGGCAACCTCCGGCCAGCGTTCAAGCAGGGCGGTGGCATAGGGCTGGTTGTCGAAGCTCATCAGGCGCTCCTGCTTCACGGCATCGCGCTGGTTGTCGAGATTCTCTTGGGTGACCGCCAGCCCGCGCATGCGGTCTGCTTCCAGCCACAGGCCCAGCGCGAGTTGGGTTGACGGCAGCACCTCGAAGTAATCGGTGTAGTCCCAGTGCGTGGACCCGTTCATGGTGCCGCCATTCGACTCAATCCACTGAAAGTGCATTCCCTTCGGTGCATTCTCTGAGCCCTGGAACATCATGTGTTCGAAGAGGTGGGCGAAGCCGGTTTTGCCCTCCACTTCCACGCGGCTGCCCACGTCAAAGAGCAGATAGACTGCCACCACGGGCACAGAGGTATCGCGCGACAGAACCACGCGCAGGCCATTGGCGAGCGTAAAGCGCTCAAAGGGAATTCGGAAGTCTTTCACAAGTTGCAGGTCCCGTGGGGAGGCTCCGCGAAGAGGTCGCGTGAGCCTTGTCTCCCAAGGTTACCACGCGTGCATTTCCGTTCCTTTCGGGCTCTTCGGGTTGCCACATGAAGTGGCCTGGCGGTGTTGGCGGGCACTTACCCAACGCGCAACCCACAGTTCAGACCCGGCTCAGCGCAGTCCTTTGCCCCAGGCTTCCTCCAGCACCGTACTCCATTCACTCGGCGTGTTTGCAACCCAGCGGGGCAAAGACACCGTGGTTCTATAATTTGACTCATTGTATTCCGGGTTTCGTTCCGGCGCATAGATCTGGTTCCCCTCGAAAGCCCGGTCCTGGGTATAGATCCAGACCTCCTCCGTGTTCCACACCACAATCTCGTCCCTGGGGTCTCCGGTGATGTTCATGACCGCGAAGGTGGTGTCGGGGTGACCGTCGTCCGGAAGCAGGACCACGCGACGTAGGTGCCCGTCAATCATGCCACCCTTGGTGACGTTGGCCGAGAGCATAGCGAACTCGTGCCCGTCGCCGCGCCAGTTAACCGGCAGCACCGGACTGCCGGAGTGAATCGGCTCTCCCTGCTCCACGATATTGCCATCCCAGTCAAAGAGAGTGATGATCCCGGGGTTCTTCCAGAAGTTGATATTCATGATCTGCAAGCCTGGAAGATCTGGGCGATACTTTCCAATGCTGGGCGTTTGAGCATGGCCAATGCGCACCTGTTTGAGCAGCTTCCCATCCTTATCAAACATCAGAAAGCCCTCATCGCTGCCGCACGCATACACACGCGGGGGCTTGCTGGGGTCTCCGCTTATGTTACCCATGAAGATGCCATCGGCATGATCCTTCAGCGCGGCATCGTGGCTCCAAAGCAGCTTGCCACTGGAAGACCAAAGCGAGTAGCCGATCACCATTTCATCCTTGCCATCGCCGTCCATGTCGAAGGGGTAAGGGAAGTGGCCAAGCTGCCCAGTGCCAGACCATCGCAGTTGCAGATCGTTGTCGTAGACCCAGAAGTTTTCGTAGCGATCCTTCACCAGAATTTCCCTGCGTCCGCTCTTGCCGCTGAAGTTGAAGAAGGCAAGCGAGTCGCCCACTTCCCGCTCGTAGGGACGAATGCGGCGGGTCTCGGGCATGGCGGGCATCCAGGTCTCCTGGATGCGTTTGCCAGTAGCGCCCTCCAGCACCTGGAGTTTAAAATCCTTCACCATCACCACTTCGTACTTCCCGTCGCCATCAATGTCTTGGATCTGGAAGGGCACGTCGTGCGCGGTGATGTCGTTGTAAGGATCCGGCCGCCCAATCTGCCACAGCACCTCGCCGTCGAGGGTGACGGCGGTAAGGCACGAGATTTGCGCGAAGTCGTTCGTCCGAACCCGGCGCGTGTTTTGCGCGACTAGCATGTCGGGCTTCCCGTCGCCGTTCAGGTCTCCGAACCGAACGTTACGGAAGGCCCCGAAGCCGGGAGTGCGGAAGCGCTTCCACAGCTTGGGTTGTGGGTTGGCGCCACGAAGCCGGGATAGCTCAGTTTCCCGCTCCGCAATGCGCCGGCTGATGGCGAGTTCCTCGGCGTCAGCGGCAGTCACCAGGAAGCCAGTGAAACGGGTGGGAAGATTGGCGGTGATGCCGGCCTTTCCCTTCAGCAATTCGCCGTCGCTGGCCTCCAACACGAGTTTGCCGTCGATGAAGGCACGGATGCGTGGGCCATCGTTCTCCACGCGAAGCACGTAGGACCGGGTTGTTTGGTACTGGAACGCGACTTCGCCCAGATCACGCCAGTCCGCTTCGCGGTAGGCGGACTCGATTGGGAGTCGCACCCGCAGCCGGGCGCGCGTTCCGTCACTTAGCGAGAAGAGGCAGTAGTGCCGGTTGTGGCGGTATCGGAACACGAGACCGGCCATCTCGCGGCGACTCAAAGGCCGCACACTGGCCTCCACGGTGTAGTTGCTCCACTCCGGATCCCCCACCACCAGGGTTGGGTTCATCAACTGGGGCAGCGGATTTTCGATGTGCATCTCCAGGAACGGGACGCCATCCTCATCCCCTCCGGCCCAGGCATCATCGTGAAGAATGGCATTTGCCCACGGATGGAGAGGGACGCCGCGGTGGGGCAGGTGGTGGTACTCCTCGATGGCATTCGTGAGTCCTCGGACGGGTTCCGAGAGCACACGGGGTGGAAACCCGCGGAAGTCGTCACGAAACAGTTCGCCAGCCCCCGCAATGCCGGTGGAGAACAGCAGCACGTCCAGGATCGCAATTTGGGGGACAGAAGGAGCACTCATCATGTAGGCCTCCGGGGAATTGTCGAGGACGTGTCAGTACGTACACAGTGTACAGGCCTGCGGACTTTCGGGATCGTTCACTCGCAGAGCCCAGGTCCATGCTACTGATGCGGCACTCGACAGACAACGGCAGATCGGAACCGGGTATTCGCCAGGGAGCTACTGCTATGCCCCGAGAGTGGAGCCCGCAAAGGCCCTAAGGGCCGGAACAAGTACCAGCCGCGAAATTTTCCTCTCACGCGCCAGGCGCCTGCACCGATATGGGGTTGTGTGACAGAACGCCGCTCCCGGGCGCAAACAGGGAGTCCGGCAGGACGCCGGAACAAACTATTCAAACAGGACGGACCATTCATGTCGACTTCGATTGTTACCAACGTATCATCCTTGATTGCGCGCGAGAATCTGCGCGTCACCAATGAATTTCAGGGCCGCACGATCAACCGCTTGACGTCGGGCCTGCGTATCAACAACTCCGGCGACGACGCTGCGGGCTTGGCGGTGGCCAACCGCTTCCGCAGCGATATCACGGAACTCTCCCAGGGCGTCCGCAACGCCAACGACGGCTTGTCGAAGCTGCAGATCGTTGACGGCGGCCTGAACAACATTTCGCAGATCCTCGACCGGCTGAAGACCCTTGCCACCCAGTCCGGTTCAGGCACTTTCACCGGCGACCGCACCACGCTGAACAACGAGTATTCGGCGCTGCTAACGGAAATCAACCGGCAGGCTGCCAATATCGGTCTCGTTTCCGGCGGTGTGAACAACGCGAACATTGCGGTGTATGTAGGCGGAGGGAGCACACAATCCAACGCCAAGGTGGACATCGACCTGAGCGGCGCTAGCAACCAGGTGGACGCGGCTGGTCTTGGGGTGGGCGGTACGCAGGTGATCAATGGCGGCGTCAGCTTCGGCACTGTGGACTTGCGCGCCACCACCGCCTTCCTTGACAACGCCGGCGGCAAGCAGGATCTTGTTTTGAATCTCTACGATTCCACCTTGGGCACCACTGTCACGAAGACCGTCAGCATCACTGGCAAGGCAGGCGGCATCGACGGCAAGGAAGTGCTGCGCCAAGTCAACGAGGCACTCAACAGCTTTGGCATTACCGCCGCGCAGGATACGGTGGGCGCGATTACGCTGTCGAGCAGCCGGGTCTTCAGCGTCACCTCGAGCGCGGTGAGTGGAGGCGGCAACGCCGCGGTGAGTCAACTCAGCGGCACCAGCACCGCCATCAACTCCGCCAATTACAACTTCACGGTGGCCGCGTACACGGCGGACGCCAGCCCGCAGTCATTCACGCTGCAGAACGCCAGCGGCGCGGTGAACGTGAGCCTGGCAGCCACCGATACCTCGGCGGTAATCATCAGCAAGGTGAACGCGGCGGCGGCTTCCATCGGTATCCAGGCCGTGACCAACAACGGCACGAGTGGTTTCTCGATCCAGAGCAGTTCGGACTTCAGTCTGCAACTCACAGACGCGGGTGGCACGGGCGGTTTGGGCCTTACGGGCACCGCCGCTGCGGGTGCGACGGTGGGTGGTGCGGCCACCGTTACGGCGGGTGATACCTCGGCTTCTGCGACCGGCAACGCGCTTGCCGCGATTGCCGCCCTTGATAAGGCCATCACCTCGCTTGGCCAAGTCCAGGGCAAGGTGGGTACGGCGCAGAACAAGCTGCAGTACTCAGTGCAACTGGCGCAATCCCAAATCTCGAGCTTTTCCGCTGCCGAGTCGCGCATCCGGGACGCCGACATCGCTCTCGAAGCGTCCAATCTCACCAAGGCCCAGGTGATGCAACAGGCATCGCTGGCCGCGCTGGCCCAGGCCAACTCGGCGCCGCAGGCCGTCCTGGCGCTGCTGCGGGGCTAGTAAACCGTAACCGCTTCCCGCGCTGAGTGAGGGGAAGCGCAACCCACACTTTGGCGGGGCGGAACCAGGGACGCAACCCTTGTTTCGCCCCGCCGTTTTTTTTCCCAACGGCTAAAGTCCCCCGCCGCGCTGCCGATGAGCTTCCAGAGGCCATGATGCACGCAAGCCTGTGGGCTTGCGCCAAAATCCACGCAGCGCGAGGGAACCCATGGGCAGCACCACCATCTTCACCGGAGCTAGCAGCTACTCTCAGGACTTCGTCCAGGTGATTGAACGCAGCATGGCGATCGCCCGCCTGCCCCTGCTCCAGTTGCAGCAGCAGCGCCTACGCACCAATGAACAACAATCCGCGGTGACCGAACTGCAAGGGCGATTCCAGAGCCTCAAACTCTCCTTCGACGAGATCGTGACCAGGGTAAAGGCCACGCAGTTGACTGCCAGCTTCTCGGCAAATGGCATCGCCACGGCCACGGTGGGAGAAGGAGCGCAGAAGGGTGCATTTACGCTGGAAGTCTCCAGCCTCGGCAGCTTCACCAGTTTCCTGTCGGGTTCCGCTGTCCTCGACCCTGCCACCGAGGGTTTGGGTGCGGAGTTGACCAAGGTGCTGGTAGTGGATGGCGTGGAAACCACGCTAACCCTGGAAACAAACACGCTGCGCGGCCTTTCCGACGCGATCAACGCCTCCGGCTCCGCGCTCGAAGCCAGCATCATCAACGTCTCCAGCAATAGCACCCCTAGCTACAAGCTAGTTCTGCAGGGAAACAAGCTGGGTGCGCAAGCCATCGAACTGCGCGATGGCGACGGGTCAGGTCCCAATTTGCTCGAAGGCTCCGCCCTGCAGGCGGGTCAGAACGTCAGCTACAAGGTGAACGGGGTTGACATCCATGGAGAGAGCCGCAGTGTCACGATCGCCCCAGGGGTGAACGTCCAGTTCGCCGCCGTCAGCACCTCTGCGGTTACGCTGACCATCAGCCGCACAGGCAGTCCTGTGTTGGACGCGATCCAATCTATGGTGGCTGCCTACAACCTCGCTAGCGGAAAACTCAACGACCACCGTGGGGCAGCGGGGGGCGCGCTGCAGGGGTCCAGCACCATTCAAACCCTCAGCCAGGTTTTGCGCCGCGTTGCGTCTTACACCGCTGCTGACGGGGATTTTCGCTCCGCCACCGACATCGGTCTCCGTTTTGACGACAAGGGCATCCTCTCCTTCAACAGCACCGCTCTCAACGGCCTCTCTGAGGAAAAGCTGGAAAGCCTGCTAAGCTTCCTCGGCACAGCACCGGGCGAGGGATTTCTTGGCACGGCGCTTGCCGCCATGCAGGAGGCTACCAGCACAGAGGCCGGCATCCTTAGCACCGAGCGCAACGCCATCACTGCTCGCCTGCGCACCAGCGACAACCAGATTCGCGACACCCAGGAACGTCTCGACCGTATGGACAAGGATCTGCGGGACCGCTTCGCTATCGTCGACTCTACCATCGCCGCGTTGCAGCAGCAGGCGCTTTTCATCAACAACATGTTCGAGGCGATGCGCATCTCAACGCGCAGCTACTCGCGCTGAGCTGCATCTCGCCGGAGGTCACGTTATGACATCGCCAGCCGATTACCCCAGCGCGCTGATGGGCGACGCCAAGGTTTTGCCCGTTCCGAGCACGAATGCCACGGAAGCAGAAGCGCCAAATTGTACGCCCGCTTGTACGGCACCCTGCACTGGCGAAGCCGTGCCGCTGTCCCTCCCCCGTATGCGCGCGCGCCTCCTCGAAGCCCTCAATCGCGAGGACTTCCGCACCATCCAGCGCGAACTCCCCCACTACCAGGGACTGCTCGAAGCAGACACGCGCAATGGCGTCACGACGCCCGAACGCCTGGCCCGTTTGGAAGCCGAACACCAGCGCTTTCACGAGCAGTTACGCGCCACCCTCCTCACCGCCCGAATCTCGCTGCGGCTGGAAATCGAGCGCGTCCGCGCTTCCCGGCAATATGCAGAAGAGGACTCTGCCCCGGATGCCGTTAGCTTCCATGGCTAGCCTCTGTTCGCTGTTCGCAGCCGGGATTGACTGCGCTCCGCCGAATGGTAAAGTCGAAACTAGAAGGGTCGGCCCACGATGTGCCCGGCTACGCATCCGGAGTCGCGTGTCAGTTGCGCCAGCTGGGCCTGTCGTAAGGTGTGTGCGCCATGACCGCTGACCAGCACATCCTCATCCGAAAGACCTTCGCCAAGGTGCTGCCGTTTTCCGCGGAAGCCGCTGCGCTTTTCTATCAGCGTCTGTTTGAGCTCAACCCTGGCTTGCGCTCCCTGTTTCCTGCCGATACCGAGCATCAAGGCCGCATGTTCATTCAAACCCTTGCGGTCATCGTGAAGAGCGTAGACCGGCTGGACCAGATTCGGCCGGAGCTGGAAAACCTCGGTCGCCGTCATGCCGGCTATGGCGCTCGTCCCCAGGACTATCAGACCGTACGTGCGGCCCTGCTGTGGACCATCGGTCAAATGGCTGCGGAGATTTTCACCTCGGCAGCTTCGGAAGCGTGGACGGAGATGTTCGATGATGTGGCAGGGATCATGCGAGCCGCCGCATGCGAAACCCAGCGCGCACGACACACCGCCTAACCTGAATGGTTCACCACAATCGAAGCGAATCGCGCCAGTAGCAGCCCGGTCAGCGTTAGTGATAGGCATCTTCGGGTGCGCATATCAATCGATCACTTTGCAGCCTGATCGTCTGGTGTCGTAACCCGCCAGCGTTTCCAGCTTGCGGCGCAGAGATTGCCGCTGGAGCGCATCCAGAAGCGCCCGCATTCCCGCCAAGTGCAGATGCTCCTTGCGTGCCACCAAATCAAAACGCTCGCGGCGCAGCGGAATAAAATCCATTTGAAACGCACGCGCCGCTGAGGAAGTGGCAATGCAGCAATCTGCTTGACCTTCGAAGACGGCACGCGCCGCCGCCATGTGACTGAGGGCGACATGGCCGTATCCATTCACCCGCCGTGCACCGAGCCCCGCCTTCCGCAGCAGTTCATCGAGCAGCGCGCGGCTTCCCGAACCCGGTTCGCGGTTCATCAGGCGCACCTTGGGGTTTGCCAGATCTCCAGCCTCCCGCAATCCATGGGGATTCCCTGGCGACACCACAAAACCCTCTTCCCACTCTGCGAAGGTAAGCACCAGAAGGTCCTCGCCCGGCAGCATTTTCAACAGCGCGGGCACGTTAAACTCACCAGTTGCGCGATCCTCAATATGGCATCCAGCTACGTGCACATAACGCTGTCGCAGCCATTCAATCGCCGTCCTGCTGCAAGCTGAAACCGGCAGCACGCTCACGCCTGCCGAAGCCATGCTGGCAGCAGCTAGCAATCCAAGCGCTGGGTCGCAGCCCGCAACCAGTAGCCGGTCCTCAGCTTCTTCCACCTCCCCCGCAGCAATGACCTGAGCCGGCCGGCTGGCCTTAGCCGGTTTCGTGACCATGCCATCCGCGTCGGGCAAGAAGCACGGAAGGTTTTCCTGCGGGAAAGCCCACCAGCGCTCTCCCGACCGTGCTAGCCGGACCGGCATGCCTGCCTTCACCTGTGACGCGGATACCACGCTCGCCGCAATCGGAGCCGCTGGCGAGGGGGAGGCAGCAGGAAGCGCGAACAGTTCCTCCACGCCCACTTCCAGTTCACGCGCCAGCAGAAGCGCCACCGCGGTGTTCGGAACATAGGCGCCCGATTCAATCGAATAAATGGTTTGTCGCTGGACGCCCACACGCCGCGCAAGTTCCGCCGCGCTGAATCCGCGCCTTTGCCGTAGCGCGGCAAGATTGCATTGCACTTCCATACGCCCCGCCCTATCGGCCAGCCTCATTCACTGTCACGATGCGAAGCCGGGCGAACATTCGCACGGAGCGGGTGCCGGGCTCGTCCCCGCCTTCCACCAAGCGAACGGCCCCGTGGTGCGCCACCAGCGGTTCCCCGTCCAAACGGTCCGCCACCAGCACATGTGGCTCACGAAACGACGCGTCCAGTTCCGCCAGCGTAAACAGCACCCGATAGCCGTCGCTCGCCTCGGCAATCACCCCGGTGATCCTCCCCTCGCCTCGCAGTTTTGGCCCCAGCGGGAGACCCGCGCGATCAAGCAGTTCGTGCATCCACACGCCCTCATAACGGACATCCAGCCCATCGTCCTTCACCGTCAACGATGCGCGAGGCATCGCTGCCATTTCCGCCGCGGTCCAGCGGAACAGCACATCACTCCCCTTGACGATCTCGAAACGCCCGGCCACATCTCCGCCGGTCTGCGCTGGCGCAATCGAAGTGGCCCACAGCAGCGCGATTGCCAAGACCCATCGGTGTACGTTATACATTACAAAGTCAGCTTAACATGACGCCACTCACGCGTCGAATCGCTATCTACTACCGTGGCCCATGCCGGAATCAGCAGAAATCCAAGCTCCCCACCCCGAGCCTGCCCACCCCCAGCAGGCAGGTCGCATTCGATTCTCACGGCAGGAGTGGTCAGGCGCATTTGGTGACCTCGGCACTGATCTTCCGCTGATCGTTGGGATGATTCTTGCCTCAGGCCTCAGCCCATCCGGAGTCCTCACCGTTTTCGGACTCATGCAGATTGCTACTGCTCTCCGCTATCGCATGCCCATGCCCGTGCAGCCTCTCAAAGCGATGGCGGCCATTGTGATCGCCCAGAAGATTCCTGCATCGGTTCTGTTTGGCGGCGGGCTGGCGATTGGCGTGTGCATGCTGGTGCTTTCGGCCACCGGCCTGCTTTCCGCCATTCACCGCGCGGTCCCCAAGCCCGTGATTCGCGGTATCCAGTTGGGCCTCGGCCTGCAACTGGCGGGAATTGCGCTAAAGGATTACGTGCAAGCCGACGGCGTTCATGGACTGTGGCTTGCTGGCATTGGGTTCACTGTTGCCCTTGTCCTCATTGGGCGCAAGCACATCCCCTCCGCCGTGGTCCTAGTAGCGATGGGCGCCGCGTACGCATTCCTGTTCAAGCTGCATGCGGGCGCACTGACGGAAGCGACCGGATTTCAATTTCCTCAATGGCAAGCGCCCACTGGCGCGGATATCTGGACGGGCTTTCTGCTTCTCGCCCTTCCTCAGATTCCTCTATCTATCGCCAACTCCGTACTGGCCACAACGCAGCTTGCGGAGGACTTGTTCCCGCAGCGCAAGATCACGATCCGCCAGATTGGACTCACCTATTCCCTCATGAATCTGGTGAACCCATTCTTTGGCGGCATCCCCACCTGCCATGGTAGCGGCGGCATGGCTGGGCACTATACCTTTGGCGGACGCACCGGTGGGTCCGTCGTGATCTACGGCATCATCTTCGTAGTTCTCGGGCTCTTCTTCTCCCAGGGATTCCAGACAGTTATTCAGGTCTTCCCACTCCCGATGCTTGGCGTGCTTCTGCTCTTCGAAGCCATCGCGCTGGTTGTTCTTTCTCGCGACCTCGGGAAGAACCCTCCGCACTTCGTCCTGGCGATCGTAGTTGGCTTACTCGCGAGTTCGCTCCCTTATGGCTATCTCATTGGGCTTCTCACGGGGGTGGCCACTTACCACCTAATGCAGAAGCGGTGGAGCCGTCTCGGCCTGCCGCCGGAATAGCTTCCCGACATTCGCGCCACGCCGCATGCCAATCTGCAGTCCCGCCCCAGGTGCGGCACCTCGGAAACGGCACCACGGCAGGGTTTTCGACTGCCTCGGTTCCTGAACCGTAAATCACTGATGGCATAGGATGTACATCCGCGCTGCGAACTGGCTCAAGGGCTTCTCGCCAGCCATTCAGCCGACCGGATCCAACCACTGCCCGCATTCGTGCTCTCTCACGAAACAGTCCGTCCCGTCATCTGGTCTTATTTGCGATAGGAGGCTCTGTAATCATGGGCAAAACATTAGTAGCGCTTTACGAGAATCCGGCCATCCTGCCGAAGGTCCGCAACGACCTGGAAGCTGCTGGGTTCACTGGAAGCGAAATCCGCACGGTCAGGCCGGCGGACTTTGAGGTTCACCCCGATATCGGTCCTGATGTGCTGGGAATCAGCACGGGCATCAAGCCCGAGGTTGGCGACTATGAGGAAGCCGTCCGTCGCGGGCACGGCATGGTTGCTGTCACCGCGGCCATGGACAAGATCGGCGCGGCGGAGCCCATCCTGGCAGCCCACGGGGCGGAAGATATTGACGAACTCGCCAAGCAGTGGGGAATTCGGACGGTTGAGGAAAACGAAATTGGCTTGCGCACGACGCCCCGCCAGGGGGTTTTCGACAAGATGTCAGCACAAGGTGGCAGGAAGCGTGGCAAGGGCGGAGTTCGAGTGTTCGTCTGGTAGCAAACCGTTGAATGCTTCGTGACCTGCCAGTCGCCCGCGCTGGCACTGACGCGCGGCAGCCTGCCATAATGCAGGGTTTGAAAGGAGCGCCCCCATGCGCTGGATCATTACCCTCTGGCTGGCTGCCGCGTTCGTGTTTCCGCTCGCCGCGGAAACTCTCAAGGTGATGGCCTACAACATCCGCTATCCCGAAAAGAACGATGGCGTGAACTATTGGGACAACCGCCGCGAGGTGGCCCTCGAAATGCTCCGCCGTTACTCCCCAGACCTCATTGGTACGCAGGAGCTTTTCTTCCGCCAGGGCGAGGACATCGTTACCGCACTGCCCGAATACGTCTGGCTGGGTACCGCCCGCTATGGCATCCACACCAACGAGTACATGGGCATCTTCTATAAGAAGCAGCGCTTTGAGCTGATTGAAATGGGCCAGTTCTGGTTATCGGAGACACCCGATGTGCCAGGCAGCATGAGTTGGAATGTTAGCCTGCCGCGTCTGGCAACCTGGGTACGGCTGATGGACAAGAACACAGGTAAGCCCTTTTACTTCGTTGATACCCACTTTGCCCACCGCCAGGAAGACGCCGACGCCCGCGCCGAGAGTTCAAAGGTAATCGCCACGTTCCTCGACAAGCTGCCCGAGGATATTCCCGTCGTCCTCGCTGGTGATTTCAACACCACTCCCGATACCGAAGCGCATGGTGTGCTCAGTCGTACCATGAAAGACGCCTGGGATTCCGCCGCCACGCGTAAAGGGCCGGTGGGCACCTTCCACGGCTTTCGAGGGGGCGAGCGCGAGGAAGGCCGCATCGACTGGATTCTCTTCCGCGCGCCCTGGAAAGTAACCGAGGCCGAGACGATCACCATGAAGCAAGGCGAGTTGTACCCTTCTGACCACTACCCCGTGATGGCTGTGTTCGAACTGCCGTAAGGATATTTGGCGCTGGGCACTGAGAGTCCCTTAGCCGGACACACTCGAAGTTTCTTCGCCAATGCTGTTCCTTTCGCTGCCCGGTGGCATAGAATCCCTATAGACCCCCTCCGACGTGACTGGCCTCTTCATCTATGGGGCTGGCCTTTTCGTCAACGGGACTGTGTTGACTGATTTGGCAGACTTGCCTTTCGCAACTTTGGGAATTTCACGATGAAGCTTACATACACACTTGCGCTGCTTGCCCTTTTCATACCCGCAATGCTTCCCGCTGCGTCGCAGCAATCAGACGTCGTAATCTACGGCTGCACTTCGGGCGCGATCACCGCCGCGGTGCAGACCAAACGGATGGGCAAGTCGGTGATGGTGGTGTGCCCGGAAAAGCACCTGGGCGGACTCACAGCGGGAGGACTCGGCTGGACGGATTCCGGCAACAAAGCCGTGATTGGTGGGCTTTCGCGCGAGTTCTACCACCGCGTCTGGCAGCACTACCAGCAGCCCACCGCATGGCGCTGGCAGCAGCGGGAGCAATACGGCAATAAAGGGCAGGGCACCGAAGCGCTGGATCAGGGCGCCCGTACGATGTGGATCTTTGAACCGCACGTCGCGGAGAAAGTCTACGACGATTGGGTGAAGGAACTACAGATTCCCGTGATTCGCGATGCCTGGCTTAACCGCGAGAACGGCGTGAAGAAAGAGGGCGGCCGCATCACCTCGATCACCACGCTCAACGGCGATACCTATGCCGCGAGGATGTTCATCGATGCCACCTATGAAGGGGACCTGATGGCCGCCGCTGGCGTGGACTACCACGTGGGACGCGAATCCAACAAGACGTACGGCGAAACTTGGAACGGCGTGCAAACTGGCGTTTTGCACCATCGCCACCACTTCGGCGTGTTGAAGACCCCAATCTCGCCCTACATCGTGCCGGGCGACCCCAAGAGCGGCGTCCTGCCCCGCATCAGCACAGACCCGCCGGGCATTTACGGCGAAGGCGACAAGAAGGTGCAGGCCTACAACTATCGCATGTGCCTCACGCAGGTGCCCGAGAACCGAGTGCCTTTCCCAAAGCCCAGGAACTACGATCCGAAAGAATACGAACTCCTTCTGCGGATCTTCGCCGCGGGCTGGCGCGAAACCTTCAATAAGTTCGATCCCATTCCGAATCTGAAGACCGACACCAACAATCACGGTCCTTTCAGCACCGATAACATCGGCCGCAACTGGGACTATCCCGAAGCGAGCTATGCGCGCCGCCGCGAGATCATCCAGGAGCATGTCGACTATCAGCAGGGCTGGCTGTACTTCATCGCCAACGATCCGCGGGTGCCCTCGGACGTACGGACCGAGATGGCAAAGTGGGGCCTCGCGAAGGATGAGTTCAAGGATAACGGCAATTGGCCCCACCAGATTTACGTGCGCGAAGCCCGCCGGATGATTGGCCGCTACGTGATGACCCAGAACGAACTGCAGAAGCTTCGGCCTACACCGGAACCGGTAGGCATGGGTTCCTACAGCATCGATTCGCACAACATCCAACGCTACATCACTCCGGAAGGATACGTGCAAAACGAGGGCGACATTGGCGTTTCCACCAAGGGTCCCTATCAGATCTCTTATGGCGCTCTGGTACCGAAGAAAGGGCAGGTCGCCAATCTGGTGGTGCCCGTTGCAGTTTCAAGTTCGCACATCGCGTATGGGTCAATCCGTATGGAGCCGGTGTTCATGATTCTTGGCCAGTCCGCGGCCACCGCCGCAATCATAGCCATGGATAGCGGCATTGATGTCCAGGACGTACCCTACGACAAACTCCGTGCCCGCTTACTGGCCGATGGCCAGGTGCTGGAATTCTCCGCTCCACCAGCCCCGGCGAAGTAATGCTGCAAGGCGCGGGCACCTGTCGATTTGCATCTATCGGGAAAAGGAAATGATGAAGACTCTAGTTGTTCTGCTTCTGGCGGCGCTTTCGCTGGTCGCTCAGCAAAGTTACGACCTCGTGGTATACGGCGGCACGGCCGGGGGCGCAATGACCGCCGTCGCCGGTGCTCGCCAAGGCCTTAAGGTGGCTCTCGTTAATCCTGGCAAGCATATTGGTGGCCTTGTGAGCGGCGGGCTCTCGGGCACTGACACTGGCCGCAAGGAGGTTATCGGGGGCTTGGCTCTTGAGTTCTACTTCCGTGCCGGGCGGCACTACGACCTTCAGCGGCACATCCAGGAAATCGCATGGATGCCGGAACCCAAAGTGGCTGAAGCCATCATGCGCGACATGCTGAAGGAAAGCGGCGTCACTCTTCACGAGAGCCTTCGCCTTCGCGAGAAGACGGGCGTGCGCAAGGAAGGCACGCGGATCGTCGAAATCACCATGGAAAACGGGACCCGATTCCAGGCCAAGGTGTTTTCCGATGCGTCCTATGAAGGCGACCTGATGGCGCAATCTGGCGTGACCTACACCATCGGGCGCGAGTCACAGAAGCAGTATGGCGAGTCTCTGGCGGGCATTCGCGCGCACACTCCCAGCCATCAGTTCGCGGTGGATATCCCGGCGCGCGACGAGACTGGCAACCTGCTGCCGGAGATCTCCGCCGAACCCAAGGGAGAGCCGGGTGCGGGGGACAAGCGCATCCAGGCCTACAACTTCCGCGTAATCGCCACCAACGTGCCCGCGAACCGCGTCCCATGGCCGAAGCCCGCCACGTACGACGTGAAGCGCTACGAGTTGCTGGCTCGTTACCTCACCGCCATGACTCCCTACATGGGCCGGCCCCTCGACATCAACGAAGTAAACTTGCTCCGCGTGATCCCTAACGGCAAGGCGGACTTCAACAATCGCGGCGGTTTCTCTACCGACTACATCGGCAAGAACTACGACTTCCCCGATGGCGATTACGCCACCCGCGAACGCATCTGGAAGGAGCACGAGGAATACCAGAAGGGATTCTACTACTTCCTTGCCACTGACCCCCGCGTACCCAAAGCACTGCAAGACCAGATGAACGAATGGGGCTTGGCGAAGGACGAATTCATCGACAACGGCAACTGGCCGCACCAGCTCTACATCCGCGAAGCCCGCCGCATGATTGGTGAGTACGTTGCGGTGCAGAAGGACCTGCAGACTGACCTCACCAAGCCCGACGTCATCGGTATGGGCAGCTACAGTAGCGACTCCCACAATTTGCAGCGCTTCGTGAACGCGAAGGGTTTTGTCGAAAACGAAGGCGACGTGCAGGTGGGCGTGAAGCCCTACCAGATCGCGTACCGCTCACTTACGCCGAAGCGCGCGGAGGTCACCAACTTGCTAGTGCCGGTGTGTCTCTCCGCAAGCCACATCGCCTACTCAAGCATGCGCATGGAGCCGCAGTACATGTTGCTGGGACACGTTGCGGGTGTGGCGGCCTCGCTGGCGGTAAAGCATAACGTCGCGGTGCAGGCGGTACCCATCGCGGAGTTGCAGAAGCAGTTGCTTGCCGAGGGTGCCGTGTTTGAACTGGGCATCGAACACCACAACCGCGCGCTCGCCATCATCCGCCAACGCTATGCACCTCCACCGCGGACGGGTCCGCTGCCATGGGCGCGTCCGGAGCCGAAGAACTAGCAGGCTCGACCCCCGCAATAATTCGCCATCGGGTCACCCCCTCATGGAGGACCCGGTGGCGAGTTCCGCCCGAATCCGCCCGCCATCTTCGATGTATCTGCATCCGCTCCCGGTCTGTGATATTCATTAGCGGGAAAGGCGAACCCATGAAGCGCAGACATTTCTTGAGCACCATCCCCTTGGCCATGGCTCTTCCACGCAGCGCGCGGGCAGCGGCCGCGGACATTTCCGTTTTTGTGAATGAGCCTTTTGGGACCATCAGTCCTTTCGTGCATGGGCACTTCGTGGAACACCTCGGAGGCGTGATCTACGACGGCATCTGGGTAGGTGAGAACTCAAAGATCCCGAACATCGGCGGGGTGCGCAAAGCCCTGGTGGATGCCATGCAGCCTCTGGGTTCAACGGTGATGCGCTGGCCGGGCGGCTGCTTTGCCGATAGCTACGACTGGCGCGACGGCATTGGTCCCCGCGAGAAACGCCCCCGCAAACCGAATTTCTGGATGCAGAACGGCATCCTCCGCAACGTGCCCATGGACCACGTTGCCCGCAACGATTCCAACGCCTTCGGCACGAATGAGTTCTTGCGCTTCTGCCGCCTGATTGACGCCGCCCCCTATCTGGCAGTGAATATGCGCAGCCTGCCCGCACAGGTATTCAATGACTGGATTGACTACTGCAACGCACCCGCTGGGGCGAACACAATGGCTGACCAGCGTGTAGCCAATGGTGACCGTGACCCCTTCAACGTACGCTTCTGGGGCGTCGGCAATGAGAGCTGGGGCTGCGGCGGTGAAATGACTGCCGGGGAGTATTCCACGGAGTACCGCAAGTTTACTGCCTGGACTCCCCGATATGGGAACCCACTGTCCTTCATCGCCGCCGGGCCCAACGGGGGAGATTTCCGCTGGACCCGCGACTTCTTCACCCGCATGGTGGACAAAAGCCCTGGGATGCTGAACCGCGTGTGGGGCTGGGCCCTTCACTACTACTGCGGCACCACCGGAAAGACCTCAGTGGACTTCACTGACGTAGACGCCTATGACCATTTCCAACGGGCCGATCGGATGGAGCGCCTGATCACTGACCACTGGCAACTGATGGGCGAATTCGACCGCGAGCATCGGGTGAAGCTGGTCGTGGATGAGTGGGGCACGTGGCACCCTGACTCCACCGCCGTCGCTCCGCACCATCTCTTCGGCAGCGTACAGACGATGCGCGACGCGCTTATCGCCGGGCTTACCCTCGACACCTTCCATCGCCATGCGGATAAGGTAGCCATGGCCAATGTCGCGCAACTCGTCAACTGCATCCAGACCCTGTTTCTGGCCCACGAGGATAAGTTCTGCGTCACGCCCACCTGGCATGTCTTCGCCATGTACCGCCAGCACCAGAACGGCAAGGCACTGCGCGCCAGTTTCAACGCGCCGAGGGTGGGTTACACAAAGGAGGACAAGGAAGTAAGCGCACCACGCCTTGCTGGCTCCGCCTCACTGGCTGAGAATACCCTCACCGTAACGGCCACCAACCTCAGCCTAACCGAAGCGCTGCCGGCCGTGGTGCAGTTGCATGGCGGCAGCGCCAAGGAGGTTCGCGGACAAGTGCTATCCGCAAGTGACATTAGCGCTCACAACAGCTTTGCCCACCCTGAGGCAGTGAAGCCTGCCCCATTAGCAGTGGAAATCGCGGGAACCACCCTCAAACTCACCCTGCCGCCAATGTCGGTGGTGAAAATTGAAGCGCGGATGGGATAGGCGCTAGAGGAGTATTGGGCGCTACGCGACGGACTCACATCACCGGGACTGCCTGAATGCGGGCGTCACAGGCCACTGCTGGGCAGGTGACGCTCGTCCGGATTGCAGGCCGTCCCCAAGGTTCTTCAGCACGAAATTAAGCAGCCACGCCCAGCCTCTTCTGCATCTCCTCCAGTGGCACGTTCTTTGTCTCCGGCACCATCAGCCTCACCCATAGCAACTGGAGACACATCATGAAGCAGAAGAACCCGAAGATGGTTCCAGGCGGAAACGCCTCCGCCATCTTGGGAAACACCAGCGTTAGCGTGGCCGCAAAGAACCAGTGGACGCTGCACCCAAAAGACTGGCCGGTTGCCCGATGCCGGTTCGGAAAAATCTCGCTGATCAGTACCCAAATCACGGCTCCCTGCCCTACCGCGTGCGCCGCGATAAACGCGAAAATGCAAGCCGGTACTATCGCGAAGTTCCCGGTAACAAACGCCCAGGAGCAAATTCCCAGCGAGAGTATATAGCCCACCGAACCGATATATAGCAGCGTGCGCCGTCCCACCCGGTCAATCAACCACACCCCCAGGTATGTCGCAAACAGGTTCGCCACGCCGATACCCGCTGATTGCAGCAGTGCCGCGTTCTTTGCCAGCCCCGCCCACTCGAAGATGCGCGGCGCGAAGTAGAGCACCGCATTGATTCCCGAAAGCTGATTGAAGAAAGCTACCAGAAACGCCAGCATTATCGGAATCCGCAGACGCCGCGTGAAGAATCTGTCCGAACCCTGACCTTCCTCCCGGCTTGCCTCCACCGTATCCGCCAGAGCTTGGATCTGCGCCTCGTTATAGTCCGGGTTGATCTGCCGGAATACCTCCACGGCTTCGTCACGCCGCCGCGCGTGCACGATCAGCCAACGAGGGCTTTCGGGCAGCCGGAAGCAGAACGCAGTGTAGAGCAAAGCCGGAATGGCTTCCACACCGAGCATCCAGCGCCAAGCGACCGACTCATGAACGTAGGTGCCCAGCAGGTAGTTCGACAGAAAGGCCACCATGATTCCTAACACGATGTTGAACTGGAACATGGCCGCAAGCCGCCCGCGCATCGCTGCCGGCGAGATCTCCGAGATATACAACGGAGAGGCTACTGTCGCCGCCCCCACCCCAAGCCCACCAATGAAGCGGGCAATCATAAAGGTCACCTGATCCGTCGCCAGCCCAGACCATGCAGCCGACACAAAATAGAAGATCCCAATCATCAACAGAGTGGGTCTCCGCCCCCAGCGTTCCGTAGGCACTCCTCCGAACAGCGCCCCCACTACCGTCCCCCACAGCGCGGCGCTCATACATAACCCGTGCATCACGCTATCGAGCTGCCAGATCGTCTGAATCCTCTGTTCGGCACCGGAAATCACGATCGTGTCAAACCCAAACAGAAATCCAGCCAATGCCGCGATGATTGACCAAGTAAACAAGCGCCTGTGGTTCATGGATGCCTTTGTGGAGTTTCAATCGATTTTGTAGAGTCTCAGCGGGTTCGGAGTGCGTGTGCGTGTTCGCTTGTCCTAGCAGCTTTTTGAGAACCTGGGACAACCTCGCTTTGGGGACCGGAAGCTACTGATCCCAACTCGTGCTCATCCCAACTGCGGTGTGCCGCGAAGGTTTTCGACCCTCGCCTTCCTTATCGTCTCTGCCCTGCCTAAGCACGTTTACCAAGACGACCTGCCCTCGGACTTGCTCTTGGGACAACCGATGCAAAGGTTAACGAACAAATGATTCTATCGAATCCGCTCGGTTTGCGTTTTGCGGCAACGAAAGGTGGCGCAGCCGCAGCTACGGGTAAGAGCAGCGTATTCCGTTCCACCTGCAGTTGTGTGGTGGGAGGGCTATGGCTCGCCTATTGCCGCCACTCTGTCGTTATAGTGCAGCAGCGCATTGAATAGCATGTTGAACTCGCCCTGATTCTGCCAGCGATAGCAAGGGTTGGTGGCAAACAGCAGCGCGCGGCCCAGCCCGACTGGAACATCCAGAATTGCCGGCTTACCCTTGATCTCGCTGCCGCCCCGTAGCAGACCGCTGAGCGCTTCTCCGCCGTACTCAGCCACCGTCCATGCATCCTTGTGCTTGTCGGGCACGGCGAGCACCGGACCGTTGGCATAGCGGATAGCTAGTTTACCGTCCGGATAGCCGTAGAACAGCGGGTGTTGCTTGTGCTTGGGCACCAGTTCAATGATGGGTCCCGGGCCGTAGAACGCCCCCGAAGTGCCGCGCGCGGACACCTCTCGCGTGACGCCATACTCCACGGGGAAGTTAGTGGCCGCGCCGAGGGTGATCAGCGTGCCGCCTTGCTCAACGAAGTGCCGAAACTCGAGCGCACCTTCCAGACCCATGCCGCCGGTGATTTCGTCGCTCTCTCCGTACATGCCGAAGCTTTTCTCCTGGCCGCCCGCCTTGTAGACAAGCGGAAGGGGGCGAGGTTCGATGTCAAATACCAGCGCCTTCGCCGAGCCGCTTTGGCTGGGAATCAGAACGACGTCGTACTGGGCGCGCAGCCCGCCTTGGCGCACGCGGTCTTTGAAGATGAGGTCGTAGGGCACCTCGAAGTGGTCGAGTGCGTGCCGCACCCAGCCCACTTGCTGGGTGCTGCCCCAGGTGCTGTATACGGCGAGGCGTGGCAAATCCACAGCGTGCATGGCTACCTGCGGCATTGCGGCGATGGCCCTGGCGCGGAGGCCCAGTTCCTCCACCGCGGAACGCGCTTGCGATGTGTTCGCTAGTAGCAGCGTGCCCGAGGGCAGTTTCCGGCCTCCGGATTCGAAGGCTTCTTCGGCCGCATTCACGTCTTCACCCTTCATGCGCCAGCGGAAGGTCACCAGAGCCTGCGCACCATTGTGTACTACTGCCAGCACGGGGCCTTGGCCTTCCACTGCCCCACGCACGGTAAGAGTGTCCACCGCATCCGCGGGCACCGCGAGCAATGCCTTGTCTTTGATCTCAACAACGGTAGCGTGCGCGGCGAGGCCCATGGTCCAGCCGGTATCGTCATAGGTACGCAGGTTTCCATCCGGATACACCTGCTTTTCCAGCAGACTCTTCGCCAATCGCCCATAGGGCTGGTTGCGCTTCACTACATAACTGCCTGCGGGAAACTCGCCGTCTTCGAGCTTCAGCGAAGCCGTCAACCTGCCTACTTCGATGCCCTGTAGCCGTAGCGTATTGACGATCCATGCAACTCTCGTCTCATCCGCCTGGCCGCTGGGGATCACGAAGCCGTAGGGCGCCTCCTGCTCTCCCGCTGCCACCGCGTTACGCGACTTCCGATAGAAATTCTCAACCAGAGTCCGCGGATGGGCGGCAGCCAGTTCAAGCGCTGTCAGGATAGCTGTCTGCATATAGTTGATGTTGTTGCGAAGGCTCCATTCCACTTCCTTGTAGGCGGGCAACGGACGATACCACTGGCGCTTCGATGCTCCGAAGCGGTCGCCCTCGCCTGTATCCACCTTGCGCTTCATGGTGTTGGCGCCGCCGTTTCCGTAGGTCTCATACATCCGCAATAGGCCATTGTGGTTGGAGGCCATGAAGCCCAGATAGGCCACGCTATACATATCCACGAAGGCGTGCGTCCACACGCCAGGCATGCCGTAGCTCGTTAGTTTGGCCAGTTCGTAATTGGCGAACCAAGGGAGTTCTCCGTACAAGATGGGGTCGAGGTTGGTGTTGTGCGGTGGCTGGCCACTGAAGGTGTACAGGAATGGCACGCTCTCGTGCAGGTCGTGGATGACCGGCGGCTTCCAGTGAAGGTAAGACTTCAGCCATTGGCGCATCACCACCTGGGAAAAGTGCAGGTCGCGGTTGTTGTCGTGGTAGATGTACTTGCCCCAATAGGGGGGGCCAGGAAGGCGGTCGTCCTCGGACTCCTCGTGGATTTTGTAGCGGTAATACCACTCGACGTAGCGATCCAGCCCGTCGGGTTCCAGCACAGGCGTAATCATCACGATCAGGTTGTCGCGAATCGCATCGTACGGTGCATTCGTCGACGCCACCAGCCGGTAGGCAAGTTCCATCACCATCTCCGGCGGGCCGGTTTCGCTGGAATGCAGGCCCGCCGTGATGTGATAGATGGGCTTAGCTCGCGCGAGTAGCTGCGCGGCATCGGCTTCGCTAAGCGTTCGGGGATCCGCAAGCTGCTGCAGGTAGCCACGGTAAGTTTCGATATCGTCGAGGGATTGCGCATTGCCAATGAGGGCGCTCCAGAGCGGGCGGCCTTCGTCGGAGTTGCCGGCCTCCACGATGCGGAGACGGGGAGAGGCGGCAGCGAGCGCCTCGAAGTAGCGGCGGATTTCCGTGCTGGTGTGGAGGCGCTTGGGCGCACCGATATGACTGCCGAGCACCTCCTTCGGCATGGGGATGCCCGTCGCCAGCGGCAGATGGTCCACGAGTGGCGAGAGAAACTCCGGCTTCGTGGTCCACTCCTTGACGGACTTCGCGAAGTCCTCATCTACGCCCTGACCTGGCAGCCAAAGAGCAAACGCCAGCAGAAAAACAACAATGCGGTGCATGGGCGTATTGTGGCATGGGTGGCAAGCCGGATGGATACGCTGGGCAATCGCGGCAACGGCTGACGCCGCCAAAGCAGGGCCCGGGCTATTCCTCCACCGAGTAGGGCTGGCAAAGTGCGGCGAGCGTCCGGCGACTGGTGCCGCTGGCTGCGCGCAGGAGACGCAGGAATACCTGCGCTGTGAGGAACGCATCGCCGCCGGCGGTATGGCGGTCATGAGGAGTGATGCCGAACATCGAGCAAAGCGCGTCGAGGGAGAAACCTTCCGCCATGGCTTTGGCCGCGAACGCGCCCTCGTCGTTCAAATGCAGCGTCAAATCCATCGTATCGAGCGACCGGTTCCGAAGGCGGAAGCCGAAATGCTTTTCGCAGGCAAAATTCAGCACCTGGATATCGTGCCCGATATGATGGCCGACAATCACGCTATCTCGCAGGTAGTGGAGGAACGCGGCCAGCGCTTCTGGTTCCTCCATCCCTCCCGCAGCCTCGTCGCGAGTGATTCCATGCACCGTCACGGACGACTTGTTGTACTCGACCGGCATCATCACCTCGAAGGAATCCTCCAGGTGAATCTCCTCCGCCACCACTGCCACCGCACCAATCGTAATGATGCGATCGCGCCGCGGATCGAGGCCCGTGGTCTCTGTATCGAGCACCACGAAGCGCACCTTGCCCGCGGCGTGATTGTCGTCGTAGGTATGTGTGAACCACGCCTGATGTTGTTCGTTGGTCATGACGGTGGCGCAGGTGCTCCCGTCGCCCCTGCAAGAGTGGCGCCGGTGAACTCCAGCAACTTCCTAACGGAATCGAATGCGGTCTTCAGGAGCAGTTGCTCGAACTTCTCGAGTTGGCTTGGGCGGATGAGCGAACCGCCCGAGATCGCCTGGTAGAAGAGCCCAAGGCGAAAGGCCTCGGCTGCCTGCCGAAGCACGGAGTCTCCCTCTGGGAAGCGGCTAGCCGCGGACAGCAGGCGGCGCTGGGTGTTCGCCGCGTAGAAGCCGCCAAAGCTAGAGCGAGGTTCCGGACCAGTACACGCGGCATCCACGTTTTCGCCCGCCAGCGCGAATACCCGGGCTGCCTGAGCGATTGGGGTAAGTAACACCTCATCCACGTCGAACTCTTCGCGCTGCGACCCGTCCTCGCCCAGCACGAGGCCCCGGAAGAAGGCCAGTGGCGGGACGTGCGCCAGCGTCCGCCGAGCAAGCTCGGGAACCAGATCTGGAGAATGCGCCAGCATCTCGCCAATGGACTGTTGCAGTCCCCAGGCAATCTGCTGGTCGCCAAATACAGGGCTCATATCGAAGAAAGCTCTGCGGTGATATACGCCTTTGCCTCGCGGGTCAGCGATGGTCTCGGAGAAGAACCGCTTCCATTCCGACAGCGGCATGCTGGGTCCAGCGCCGTCAGGCCAGGAGAAGCCAGGACCGGTGAGGCCCAGGGCATGGAACTGCTCGGCGGTCTGGCCGGCGAGCGCGGTGAAGTACATGCTGTCGGTGGGTTGCAGCGCCTCGCTGGCGTCGTCATAGATGGCGGCGATGGTAGGGAACTCCAGGCTGAGCAGATCTCCTCTTGCCGCCGCGCCAAACACCACCCAGCAATGCTTTACAACCGGTCGCTCAAAGCCCGCCTCACTGAGTTCCGCGTCGGCTAGCCGTATGCATGCACTGGTGAGCGCCCACAACAACTCCGTGTTGATCTGGCAGCAATCATCCACGTCTTCCGGGCGCGCCAGGGCGCCGTCCACCATGCGCGCACTCAGCTTCATCAGGGGCTGAATTTCGTCAGGCGACGCAGCATGCCGCACTGCGCGCACTAACCCGACCGGATGGCGGCCGCAGAAGAGCGCCAGGTCACCGGCGGTAAGGATTGCTTGCAGTGCGTCTTCCGGCCTCCCCTCCGCAGTGATGGCAAGCAGATCCACTCCGGACTGCAGCATCTGACGGATGGCGCTGCGCGTGTTGTAATCCACACCAATCACCAGTGGTAAGTCTTGGGGGCGAGAGGCGCATTCCTCAAGTTCCGTGGTGCGGGTTTCCCATGCAGATATCGTTCTCGTGAGCCGTCCCGCATCGTCCACGATGGCCGCGGCTCCATTCGGAGCCTGCATTGCCGCGGCGCACGCTTCCGGGTGGGGAGTTCCGGTGCGCACGGTACGCAACCGTGCGCGGAGGAAGGGCAGGGAAGGCGTCTCAGCATCCAGCCAGGAGTCGCGCTTAAATCCGAAGATGCCCGAGAGCGATCGCTGAGCCGCCAGGAAGCGCTGGATGGCGGGGTAGCGTGCAATGGCCGCTTCGAAGCGGGCAGTGGAGATGCCATACAGAATGACATCGGTGGCCGTGCGCGCCGAGTAGGCGGCTGTTCCGTCGCCGGCCAGCAGTTCGAGTCCCAGAACGTCACCCTCGCCGCACACATCGCGCAGCATTTCTCCGGCAGCGCTCGCCTTCAGAGTCTCCACCCGGCCTTGCTGAATTACCCATACGAACTCGCCTTTGGCGTCTCCTTCGCGCAGAACGTACTCCTCCGACTCGTGGAACCGAACTTTGCCGCTGCCCGCGAGTTCCAGCAGGTCGTCCTGCGACAGCGCATCGAAAGGGGTGTGGCGCTGGAGAAAATCCGCGACACGATGCCGGATAACTGAGGTCTTCATGAATGGGATGGGTAGCCGTGGTAATGGCAATCACTTGGAACAGTTGGTGTGCGAGGATCGGGGCACAAACAGCGGCGGGGCTGATTCGAATCAGGATACAACAATTTTGGCCGCAAGCAACTGCGCGCGGCTGCTGGCTGGGAGGCTTGGGGCGATGTGCTCTATCGCGGAGGGGCTAGCCGAGGTGTGCCCGGGTGAGGCGGAACAGCAGTGAGGCTGGAACGTAGCCCGCGGCCCTTTCGCCGAGTCCAGATCGCATTGCCGCGCGAAACACCGACGATACCAAGAAGGGCCGGTGGAGCAGGCTTCGACATTCCCGAAGATATGCATCAACCGGGTTGCCTGTAGCAGCGGCTCGCCCGGCGAGAGCGCCGCTTAGCAGGGCATTGAGCATGCCTGTTCCCGTGAAGGGATCGACGAAGCCGAGGGCGTCGCCTGCCGGGTAAACCGATCCTTCGCCGGGAGAGTGAAATCGGTTTCCATAAACCAGTGGCCCTACGGAAAGCCAGTCCATGTGCCGCGTGAGAGATTGGAGTCGCTCGGCGAGCGCGGGGCTGCGCCGGCAAAGAGCGTCGTAGTCGAAGCCGTGGGCCTTCAGCACTGACTCAGGGCCGAGACCACAGACATTGGTGATACCATTCTCGGCCGGATTTACCCCCACATAGCATCCGTCGAAGAAGAACAGTTCGATGGAGTCGCTAATGGTACCGCGATGATGCGCCTTGAACCCAAAGGTGCGGTGGCCCTTAGAGGCGGTATCCTTGCGACCGAAGGCGAGCACGGTAGGCCCATCCGCGCGGGGTGCGGGTTCGGTGCGCCATTCCACGCCGGCTGTGATCGCCTGGCGCATGAGCCAGACGTCGAGGGCGAAACGACTGATGCCCCAGCAGGGCTTCGGGAGCTCCAAGTGGGAGGACTTTCGGGGGAAATGCAGAGCTATCCGGGAGATCGGCGCCGGAGCGAGGGACTGGAAGCCATCCCAGAGAGAGAGGTTGCGCAGCACAGCTTCGACGCCGTTTGAGAGGAACTCGCCGCAGACCTTGTGGCGCGGGAAACGGGATTTCTCGAAGACGCGCACGGCGCCAGCGCCGGCCCGCAGAGCTGCGAGTGCCGCCGCGCAGCCCGCGAGAGCACCCCCGTGAATTGAGACTACCTGTTGCATCGGCGCCAGCAGCCCTTGGCTACTCCGTGGACATAAGGATCACTTCCGGGCGCAGACCTGCTTCGTCGAGAATGCAGCTCGCGCACCGAGAGCGGTATTCCGGAACGGCGCGGTGCACAATTGCAGGCAGTGTCACTGGGTCGTCGGCCTTGTGATAGGCTGCCAGGGCCAGCCGTGGCTTCCAACGCCGCATGGTCTCCGCTGCGCCTTCCAGCGCCGGAACTTCAGCGCCCTCGATATCCATTTTGATGTAATCCACGCGGGAGAGCGCTAATTCCTGCACGAGGGTATCAATGCGAGTGAGCGGCACCGAGTCGCCAGAGCGCGCTCCGGGCTGCTCGATCACCACGGTGTCGGCAGCGGAATTCTCCTCCACCTGGTGCAGGACGAGCACCTCTTCGCGGTTCCACACGCCTTTGGGGAAGACCACCACCCGGCCCTCCGCGATCTCGCGGGCAAAATTGCGACGGAGGCACTCCACATTGCGCGGGGACGGCTCAATCGCAATCACTTTGGCAGCTCCTCGGGCCAGTGCCTGATGCGTGAAGGCGCCGACATGCGCCCCGCAATCCAGAACAACGTCACCCTCACGGATACCCCAGGCGCCGCTGGTCTGGTAGATGTCCCGAAGCTGTTCGGCGAGATTAAAGGGGAGAATCCAGCGGTTGCCGGCGGGGATCCAGAAGTGTCTGGGCGCCGAGCCTGCGCCGTTGCTGAGGTCCCAGCGCTCGTAGGCTTGGTCGCGCGCGCCCAGTTTCAAACGATCGATGAAGGCATCTTTGGCCGCCACCTGCTGTTTGGCCTGCGACGGCGCCATCCAAGCGAGAGAGAGAGAGCAATGGGGGCTTTGGCCGCTGAGCGATTGCCATGCCGCCCCACTTTGTTCCGGGTAGCTGGTTCGCACCACAACCCCCGCCGCAATGAGCAACAGAATCGCCAACAAGATCTTCTTCACAAGCCTGAGGATAGCACCGCCGCGCGCGGACAGGATATGCCTGTTACCTGCCGTTCTTAGGAATGGTTACTGAAAGGCGAAACCATGGATGATGGACACGTACCTGTGCCTGGGGTAGTCCTTCGCGTCCGAGCAGAGCACGCATCTCCGGTGCGGTAAATGCTGCCTGTACCGAGCGCTGGCCGTCTCCGACCGTCATTGGATGCCACCGGAACAAGGGTCGCGATTGACGCAGGAAGTGAAAGGCCAGCGGGTGTCGCAGCAGGTCCACGGCGACAACGCCCTGGCTTGATACGCGCAGCATCTCGCGGAGAGCCACGCCCAGTGCCTCCTCGGGAAGGTGATGCAAAAAGAGGGTGGAAATCACAATGGGAACGCTTCCGCTGGCAAAGGGCAGGGAGAGGGCATCGGCTGCAACCCGCGGTCCGGAGCCCAAGCCGAGGAGATCCTGGCGCAGGTCAGTGCTAATGACATCGGCATCGGGGAGGGCGCGCTGAAGCCATCGCGCAGTAAGCGTTGAACCCGCAGCCACATCCAGAATTCGCGTTCCGCTTAGTGAGGATGAGACCTTCCGTAACTGCGACCGAAGGATGCGAAAACCGCCAAACAGGCGGTTAATGCGCGCCAGATCGCGCAGATTGTCCTCTGCGTCGCACGCAGGAACGGAATCGAGAAGCTCGGTTTCCATTAGCCGATGGGCCTGGTAGCGAGCGCGCGAGGGAGGCGCCAGCAAAGGTTCCGTGGCGTGGGGCATGGCCTCCTATGGTAGCGAAGTTTCCGAGGGGCGACGACTACCGGGCGGCCCATCGGAGTTGAATTCCCAGCATATCCATCGCCGTGGCCGGCCGTTCTGCCTGGAGATCACGGTTCACTGCTCAAGCTGCGCACGCAAACGGTCCCCGGCTCGTGGCGACCCGCAGATGGGTCTCTTGAACTTGGAATCCAGCATACGCCCCTCAACTTCCACAAGCTGCGATCGTCGTCGCTGGCGACGCTCTTGCCGGTCCACTACTGCATGGCGACCTGCAAAAAAACTGCCGGTGGGCACAAGAGTTCCTTGCCGTTGGTTTCTAGTGCAGCGTGGGTTGCGGTGATCGCAACCGGTGTGCCTTCCCGGCCGACTACTTCCTTGGGCTTTCCCTCTTTCGCCATGTTCCCCAAATAGGATCCCGCGGCGATATCACGGATGATTCTCTGCATGACCCATCCAGGCGACAGCGATGGCCAGCGCCGCGGCACCCATCACAACGGTGGTGTCCAGGAGATCTCAGTCTGACATTGTTCGTCTCAAGCGATTCTGACGTTCGCGCAGAACAGGACAGGTAACCGGTGCCGTGGGTCACAAGCAGGAGCGAAGAATCCGCGGGACGACGTGGAGTGGTTGTTATCGCCATGGGAGCCAACCGCGGGCAGAGTTTGCACCGACCGAACTGACGTGCTGACAATGAGAAGACCCCTTGTGGCGAGATCGTGATGATGGAGCAGGATAGGTTCCTGTGACACTGGGGCACGAATGTGAATTCTTTAGAATTTCAGGCGCCTGGTTTGACCGCACCGCATCCAAAGGGTTTGTGCCAATTGTGAATAAAGGAAGTAATGAGACCGACTATGAGGCTGGAAGACATTCTACGACGATCGATGCGGGTATTCATCTGCTGCGGCGTTGCCATGATGCTGGCGCAAGCCGTCTTGGCGGATGAAGTGCTGATGAAGAATGGAGACCGGGTGACCGGCGAGATTGTTAAGAAAGACGGAGATACGCTAACGATCAAGAGCGTGCATTTTGGCACCATCACACTGCCATGGGCGGAGATTGAAACCGTGAAGACGGAGAATCCGCTGAACGTGGTGCTGGTGGACGGTGAAAGCTTGAAGGCTACCCTTCAAGCCAGTGATGGCAACGTCGAGGTGGCGACGCCGGGGGCCACTCGTACCGTTCCTCAAGCAGAAGTAGCGGCGTTGCGCAATGATGCCGAACAAGCGACCTACGAGCGGTTTCTGCGTCCCGGTCTACTGGATCTATGGGCCGTCACGGGCAGCCTCAACATTGCGGGAGCCCAAGGCAACGCGGAGACCCTGACGATTACTACACCTTTCACCTTTGTGCGTGCCAGCAGCACCAGCAAGACCACGGCGTACTTCAATTCTATCCGCTCGTCCGCGCGGCTGATTGGGCAAGATGACAGCGAACAAACGGCGGAGGCGATTCGCGGCGGCTGGGCCTACAACCGCAACATTGCCAAGAGTTTCTTCTTCAACTCCTTCAACGACTACGAATACGACAAGTTCCAGTCGCTGGACCTTCGCGTGGTGCTTGGTGGCGGTTTGGGTTATCACCTGTGGCGGGGCGAACGGGGCCGCCTGGATCTGCAAGGCGGATCGGCGTGGAACCGGGAAAAGTTTGATCCGGCGCCCGACCCCGTTTTCGTAAGGAATTCGGCGGAAGCGTATTGGGGAAACGACTTCCAATACAAGCTGAACTCGCGTACTACCATCACCCAGGGCTTCCGCATGTTTAACAATCTGTCCAATGGCGGTGAATACCGCATGAACTTCGATGCGGGCGCCACCACGACCCTCACGAAGTGGCTCAACTGGACGGTAGCCGTGAGCGATCGCTACCTCAGCAACCCGGTGCCAGGACGCATGGCGAACGACGTGCTCTACACCACAGGGCTTGGCTTCACCTTCAGCCGATAGGCGGGCGGCGCGGCGACGGGAAATGGCCGGTACAATGGGGGGACGGGCTTCGGGAAACTGGCATTGCGGGATACGGATCGCATTCAGATAGTCGGCGGCGGCTTGGCAGGCTGTGAAGCAGCGTGGCAGGCCGCACAGGCGGGCTGCGATGTTTGCCTGACTGAGATGCGGCCGCTGCTGCAGACCCCCGCGCACCAGACAGGCGACTTTGGGGAGCTCGTATGCAGCAACTCGCTGAAGAGCGATGCGCCGAACAGCGCTCCCTGGCAGTTGAAACAGGAGATGCGGCGGGTGGGAAGCCTGCTGATGCAGGTCGCCGACCGCGCCCGCGTTCCCGGAGGCAACGCCCTTACTGTTGACCGCGAACGGTTCAGTGCTGAGATCGGGCAAGCACTGGAACGGCATCCGCGCATCCGTATCCAGCGCGAGGAAGTACGGGAGATTCCTGACAGTGGGATAGTTGTGCTTGCGACGGGGCCCCTAACGAGCGATGCCCTGGCGGGGGCTATTGCTTCAGTGACGGGCAGTGAGCGATTGTACTTCTACGATTCCATCAGCCCCATCGTGTGGGCTGATTCCGTGAACATGGATGTGGCCTTCCGCGCCAATCGCTACGACAAGGGTCTTGAAGACAGCGCTGACTACGTCAACTGCCCCTTGAACCAGGAGGAATACGGCCGGTTCATCGATGCTCTGCTCGAAGCGGGACAGTACAGCCCGCACATTCCGGACGACGTTCCCTACTTCGAGTCCTGCCTGCCGATTGAGGAAATCGCCCGCCGCGGGCGTGATACGCTACGCTTTGGCCCCATGAAGCCCGTAGGCCTAACAGATCCGCGGACTGGACGCTGGCCCTATGCCGCCGTGCAATTGCGGCAGGAAAATGTCCGCGCCGACAGCTACAATCTGGTAGGCTTCCAGAACTACCTGCGCTACGGTGAGCAGCAACGTGTCTTCCGCATGATCCCCGGACTGGAGAACACGGAATTTGTGCGGTACGGCCAGATCCATCGCAACACCTACATCAATGCGCCCAGCCTGCTGAATGAAACGTTGCAACTGCGGCAACAACCTCGCATTTTGTTTGCCGGGCAGATCTGCGGCGTGGAAGGTTACGTGGAATCCATCGCCACCGGATTGATGGCGGGGCAGCACGCCGCGGGACTTGCCAAGGGTGTAGATCCGCGCCCTTTTCCCCGTGCAACCGCATTAGGCTCGCTTTGCCACTACATGACGCACGCGGACCCCGCGCGGTATCAGCCCGCCAACATTACCTTTGACCTTCTGCCCGCACTTGATGAGGAGCGGCAGAAACTGTACCGGAAAGACCGCAAAGCACGCCATGCCGAGGTTTGCCGGATTGCTACCGACGCTCTCGCTAGATGGCTGGCTGAAGGGACGAACTCGCTCGCTGCCGTGGAGGAGGCCTTGCCATGAGCAGTTCCCCGCGTCACTACGTGCGCCATCACTACTTGCCCCGGCCGGACTACACGCACCCAATCCTGGAGATTCCCCCGGATTTTCGCGATCGGATCATCCAGACGCTAAGCGTTCTATACGGCGACGAGAAAGCCCGCGCGTGCGCAGAAGAAGTCATTCGCATTCTGCAGGTACATGCCGCGCATAAGTCCCCAGAGCTGAGTGAGGAAGATGCTTCCTTTGATACCAACGACCGCTTCACTGAGCGCGACGTGGTGGCCATTACCTACGGAGACCTCATTCACAGTCCCAATAAGCAGCCGCTAATCGCATTGCGTGAGATTTTCGAGGACGTCTTTAGCGGCGTATTTAACACGGTTCATCTGTTGCCGTTCTATCCCTATTCTTCCGACCGCGGCTTTAGCGTGGTGAACTACCAGGAGGTGGATCCAAAGCTTGGCACCTGGGATGACATCGCCCGCCTTGGCGACTTCATGCGGCTGATGTTTGATGGGGTGGTGAACCACGTGTCGGCACAGAGCCGCTGGTTCCAGGAGTTTTTGAACGGCAACCCCGACTACGAGAATTTCTTCATCAGCTTTTCGACCAAGGAGGAGATAAGTCCTGACCACCTGCGGCTGATTCTGCGCCCGCGCACCAGTAGCCTGCTAACTCCTTTCCACACGCTACGCGGGGTGAAACGTGTATGGACTACTTTCAGCCCGGATCAGGTGGATCTGAACTACCGCAACGAGCGCGTTCTCTTCCGCGTGCTGGAGGTGTTGTTGTTCTATGTGCGAAAGGGTGCGGACATCATTCGCCTGGATGCAGCCACCTACCTCTGGCGCGAACTCGGCACCTCCTGCGCGCATCTGGCGCAGACCCATGCATTGATTCAGTTCTTTCGCGCCGTGATGGACCTTGTTGCGCCGCGCGTGGGGCTGATTACCGAAACCAACGTTCCGCACGAGGATAACATCAGCTACTTCGGCAACGGCTACAACCAAGCGCACATGGTGTACAACTTCGCGCTGCCGCCGCTGGTGTTATGGACCATCCATTCAGGCGACTGCACCTATCTGGCGCGTTGGGCGGCCAGCCTGCAGACGCCGTCCCCGACGACGACTTTCTTTAACTTCCTCGATTCGCACGATGGCGTTGGACTGCTGCCCGTGCGCACTATCCTTACGCGGGAGGAAGTGCAGCAACTGGTGGACCGCACCTTCGCGCACGGCGGCTTGGTATCGATGCGAACCAATTCGGACGGCACATCGACGCCCTATGAACTGAATATTCCTTGGTACAACGCGCTGAACTCAGAAAATCATGGCGAAAGCGCGGATACCAAGATTGACCGCTTCCTGGTTTCGCGCGCGATTGCGCTTTCGCTGAAGGGCGTGGCGGCAGTGTATTTGCCCAGCGTGATTGGCGCCCACGTTACCGCGGAGACTCCGGTGGACATCCGCGATCCGCGCAGTATTAACCGGAATACCATCAATACGCCGGCGCTCTTTGCGCAGCTCTCTGATACCCAAAGCCCTGCGTACCGGATCTCGCAGCGCTTCACGCACCTGATCAGCGTGCGTATTGCCTCCCCGGCATTCCATCCAGCTGCGCCGCAGCGCGTGATCTTCGCCACGCCACGGGTGTTCGCCTTCATCCGGGAACGGCTCGACAAGACTGCGATGGTGCTCTGCCTGAACAACATCACCAACCAGCCGCAGGTGTTCGAGACCACGACGGAGAAGATGCAAACGGATTCCTGGGACTGGGAAGACTTGCTGACACGCGAGCACTTTCTGGCCCGCGATGGGAAGCTTCGGCTGGAACTGCCGCCCTACGGGGTGCGCTGGCTGCGCAGCAACATGCGTCCGCCTAAAGCGCCCGAATCTTCCCCGGCTTAGGTGCGTCCGGAGGATCCGAAGCCGCCCTCGCCGCGTACGCTGTCGTTCAGTTCGGCCTCCATCCAGACCACGGCCTCATAGCGGGCCACCACCAACTGCGCGATGCGGTCCCCTGGTGCTATGGCAAAGGGTTCCTTGCCGAGGTTTAGCAGAATCACCTTCACTTCGCCGCGGTACCCAGGGTCGATGGTACCGGGAGAATTGGGCACCGTGATTGCATGCTTCAACGCGAGCCCACTGCGGGGCCGCACCTGGCCTTCAAAGCCTGGGGGAAATTCCACCTGCAGCCCTGTGGACACCGCTTGCGGAATGCCAGGCTGCAGTTCGACGTTTTCCACTGATCGCAAATCGAGGCCCGCATCCTCCTCAGGTCCGTGCGCGTAGGCGGGCAACATAGCGGCGGGGTGAATCCGTTTGATCTTAATCTGCAAAGCAAGCTCCTTCAAAGTGGCCAAAGGTTCAGAATAGCCCGCCTGCGGGTTCCGCGCGGCACAGGCTACGATGGGAGAGATGACAAGCTCCCCATTTCACCTCGCAGGTGCCGCAACGCCGTTGTTTGTCCAGCGGACTCGCATGGCGGTGGCTGGCAGCGCGGGAATTGCCCTGCTGGTGCTGGTGTTCACCTGCATGCTGCCAGCACAGCCTGTGAGGGCGATGACGGAGTTTGCGCGCTTTACGCCAGCGGGCGAGTTGTTCCCTCAGGATGGCATCCGGCAGCCGGTAGAGGTGCTTTCGCCACCCCTCGTGCGTGGAGCCTGGAATGCGTTTCGCGTAGTGGTGGACGTGGAACCGGGCCAACAGTTCCGCCTGTATATCGGACAGAACCCAAACAATGCGATGCGTGTACGCGTGCTGCGCGAGGTGGTGGAGGAGCATGCGGAAGGCTGGCGGATCGCGCGCCGCGAACTGGTGCTACTGCCGTTCCGTAGCGAGTCGCTCCCTGCTGTGGAGCGATCCCCCGGGCGCACAACGTATACCTTCTGGATGGAAGTGCAGCCGCCGCGCAACTATCCTACCCGGCGCCTGAAGCTGGAGCCGCAGGTGCTAGTTGATAACCAGTGGTTTGTTTACCCAATGGAGATCCGCGTTCTGGATCTGGACATCGACATTCGAGGCTTGCCGACACGGGCACTGACAGACGTGCGGAACGAAACACCAGCCGCTGTGCCGGACGCGGCCCACGCGAAGCTGTTAGAGGAAGCGCTTTGCGGCGACCCTGGCGCACGCTATCTGGATGCCGCCGCAGTGCTGCAGCCCTCGGGTCGCGAACGGGAATCTGCGTCGGTGTTTGCGCGCGCAATGGACGCGCTCGCCACACAGCACTCGCGAGATGATGTGGAGCAGGGCATTGTGGGTTTTCTGAATATCAGCGACCGCGGTGCATGGTGCAAGCAGCCGTCGTTCCCGCGTGATCGCTTAGGAACCGAGTGGCCAGCCGTGTTGCGCAACCGCCTCCTGCAGCTAGCGGGCGACCCGTACGATTAGTTGCGCAAAGCCCCTTCGAGCTTCAGTACCCAGGCCTGTTGTCGCGCGCTGGGTGCGCTCGTTTGCGCCGGGTAGTCCGGCATCCTCACCACCACGTCGCCTCCTTTGGCCCGCCAGGGTAACTGACCACCACCGGCACCCAGCAATGTAATTTTTGTCTCCGGGGCCACGCGCATCTGCTTCAGTACAAACTCTCCGGATTCCCAGCGCGGCAGGATAGCGTAGAGGTGATTGCCCTTGCGAGTGAAAAAGGCCTCGATGCGGGCTTCGCCTGGCTTTGGGCGGTCGGTGAAATCGAGTACGTCGTACTTCACTTTATACTCGCCGGTTTCGAGTTTTGGTACCGTGCCAGTGCTCCACTGCCGCGTGGTCTTCCAGGTCCGCGTGCCGTAGATTGCTTCTCCGTTGGGTTCCAGCCACTCGCCGATTTCCGTGAGCCGCTGCTGCATGATTGCCGGAATGCGCCCGTCCGCGGTGGGGCCCACGTTCAGCAGCAGGTTGCCCCCGCGACTGACGAGGTCAACCAGCATCACGATGAACTCACGACCGGTGCGGTAGTCGCTGAGATTCTCCGCCCGGTTATAGCCATACGAAAACCCCATGCCTCTGTTTTCTTCCCAGGCATGCGCGTCGCTGTCCATACCCGCCGCATATTCTGTGGTGAAGTAGTCGCCGTGCTTATGCCTGGATTCCTTGCCCCAGCGGTCGTTCACTACTACGTCGCTACCCACGGGGGATTCGTTGTACAGCCAGGCTAGCAGTTCGGGCGACTTCCAATCTTCGCTGGGCATATCCCATTCGCCGTCAGAGAAGATCACGGATGGCTTGTAGCGGGTCACCAAGTCCTTGAATTGCGGGTGCATGTGTTCCACGGCATAGCGATTACGGTCCTGTTCCCAAAGCGGGTTGTACCACTCGTAAAGCGAGTAGTAGTAACCCATGCGGAGCCCCTTGGCCCGGACGGCATCGGTGAGGTCGCCCAAGAGGTCCCGCTTTGCCCCAACGGCAACTGCATTCCATGGCCTGCCCCAGGCAGCGTCGGCGTGCTTGCTGGGCCACAACGCGAAGCCGTCGTGATGCTTGGAGGTAAGCACCACATACTTTGCCCCGGCCTTGCGAAAGAGTTCCGCCCACTGGTGAGGCTCGTACATTTCCGCGCGAAACAGCGGGGCGAAATTTGCGTAGGGGAAATCCTTGCCGTAGTTGCGCTGGTGGAACTCGTAGGTGTGGTTGGGCTTGCCCTGGTGGACCGGCCCTCGTTCCAGATGACGCCAATACCATTCCGCGTATTCGCCCACCGGTGCATAGGCAGGTACCGCGTAGGGTCCCCAGTGAATGAAGATTCCAAACTTGGCATCGAGGAACCATTCGGGTGTCTTCCGCTTGCCGATGGAGTCCCAACTGGGTTCAAAGCGCGCCTGCGCCAATCCCGATAATGCCACGGTGCAGAGCACTGCCGTTAAGCATATAGTCCGCCACATTCGTCAATACCTCCCGGTGTGCTCATACCCGCTTGGGGTCAGGATGTTCATAGCCCTTGCGATAGGCACGGGCCAGCATTCGCGTGGCCTCGGCGTCGCCGGTGACGATGTGCTTTGCAGGGTCGAACTGCATGGTGCGGCCCGTGGCCAGCGCGATATTGGCAAGGATGCAGCTTGCCGTGGTGATGTGCCCTTGTTCTATATCAGCCACTGGTTTGCCGCGTTCAGCGATCGCCTTCAGAAAATCCTTCATGTGGTAGCGGATAGCTGGCGCCACGTGCCGTTCAAGATCCTTCTCGGTCTTGTCCTCGGGGTACTCTTCCAATTCGTACTTCACGTCTTTGTGAATGGGTTTGTCGTCCTTGCCCACGGGGATGAAGTCGTAGCCCATCACGCTGAACTTCAGCGTGCCCTTCTCGCCGTAGATAGTGCCACCCCATGGGTATTGGGGGTCCGGCGCGGTGCCCCAACTGCGGTGGGTCCATACGACCGGGAAGTCAGGGAATTGGAAAGTTGCTGTCTGGGTGTCCGGCGTGTTGGCCTTTGCCGATTTCTGGACAAGGATGCCGCCGTTCGACGCAATGCGAGTGGGCCAGCCAAGGTCGAGCATCCAGCGGACCGCATCAAGCATGTGGATGCACATGTCGCCGATGATGCCGTTGGAATACTCGGTGAAGTTACGCCAGCCGCGCGGATGCACCAGGCGGTTGAACGGACGCATGCGGGTGGGTCCGGTGTAGGCTTCCCAATCCAAGTAGTCTGGCGGATCGATATCGGGCGGCGTGGTCTGATTGCGCATGTGGTAGTAGCAATAGATTTCCACGTGCCCGATCTTCCCGAGCATGCCGGGCTTGATGATCTGGTCGATGGCTTCCTGCAGGTGTGGCGTCGAACGGCGCTGGGTGCCTACCTGCACCACACGGCCGTACTTGCGGGCCGCGGCCAGCATGGCTTGCCCCTCCACGACGTCGAGACTGATGGGCTTTTGCACGTAGACGTCTGCCCCTGCTTTCACGGCCTCAATCATGGTGAGCGCGTGCCAGTGGTCAGGAGTACCGATGAGGACGATATCGAGGTCGCGCTCCTTCAGCATCGCCCGGTAGTCGCTGTAGGTACGCGGGGTCTTCTTCGAAGCCTGACGTTCCGCCACAATCTGCGCGGCGCCAGCGAGCATCTGCTTGTCCACGTCGCAGAGCGACACTACCTCCACGGGCGCCACCTGAATCAAGCGCAACAGGTCAGCCTTCCCGTACCAGCCGGTGCCGATGAGGCCCACGCGCTTGGGCTTTGAACCCAGAAGGTCCTGCGCCCAGGCAATACGGGAACTGGCAACCGTGGCAGCCCCGGTCATGAAAAACTGGCGACGATTCATCGATGAAGAGTCCCCCAAGAGACAGAATCAACCGGCTGTATGGCCGGGTACTCAGTATCTTATCGCGCCGCCGGATGAGTTCAGGTTGCAGACGAGGCAAGAGCGTCGCGTGGGTGCATTGCTCCGAGTGCGATGCCAACGTAAGATTACAACAGACGTCGGTTGGCGGATGTCGCGAACGGCCCTTTTGGGCCGTGCTGCGCCGGGGAGCCGTGTGGCCAGTTCCAACCACGCCAAAGAAAGCAGGGCACATTGAAACGACGAGACCTCTTCCGTTCGGCCGCGGGCCTCACCACTTACTCGTTGTATGTGAATGCGCAAGGACTCGCCCCATCCGACACCGCGCCACGTACCCTCGACGCGCAACAGATTGTCGAACGCATCCAGCCGCTCTCGGTGGCCAACGCCCGACTTGCCTCACCGGAGCCCCACATGCGGCTGGTGGACATGAGCTGCGACGTGTTTGTGGCTGGTGGCGGTCCGGCCGGTGTGCACGCGGCCATTGCCGCCGCGCGTCATGGAGCCAAGGTGATTCTGGCGCAGGACCGTTCACGCCTGGGCGGCAACTCCTCCAGCGAGGTGAAGATGCACATCGTGGGGGCGAACTCGCACAAGGGCCGCCCCGGCTGGCGTGAGGGCGGCATTCTGGAGGAACTGCGTCTCGACGATGCAGTCAATAATCCTCAGCGCTGCTGGGAGTTGTGGGATTTGTTGCTTTACGACAAGTGCGTCTCTGAACCCAACATCACCCTGCTGCTTGACGCTACGCTCTACTCAGCCGAAACCAAGGCAAGTCGCATTGAGCGCGTAATGGTGCGCTGCGACCGCACTGAACACCTCTATCGCATAGCAGCCAAGATGTTTCTCGACTGTACGGGCGACAGCCGTCTGGGGCTGGAGTCCGGTGCCGATACGCGCTACGGACGCGAGTCCAGGAGCGAGTTGAGCGAGAGCCTGGCCCCGGAGAAGGCGGATGCCGAAACGATGGGGAACAGCATTCTGTTTACCTCTAAGCTCCACGACAAGCCCATGCCGTTCACCGCGCCGAAGTGGGCGCGCAAGGTATCGCGCGATCACCTGAAGCATCGCGGCACTGAGTTTTGGGAATACGGTTACTGGTGGATTGAGTGGGGCGGGCACCTCAACACCATTCACGACAACGAGCGCATTCGCTTCGAACTGCTTGCCATCGTGACAGGCGTTTGGGACTACATCAAGAACAGCGGTGAGCATCCTAACTCCCGCCGCTGGGCAATGGACTGGGTGGGCATGATGCCGGGCAAGCGCGAAAGCCGCCGTCTGCTAGGCGACTACATGCTGAAGCAACAGGATCTGGAGACTGGGGGCCACTTCGAAGATTCCGTATGCATGGGCGGCTGGCCGATGGACGACCATCCTCCGGGAGGTTTTGACCGGGCGGACCTGGAACCGGCCCAACAGATCCGTACCAAGGAGGTGTACAACATCCCCTACCGCACCCTATACAGCCGCAACATCAGCAACTTGATGATGGCCGGGCGGAACATCAGCGCGTCGCACGTGGCGTTCTCGTCCACGCGCGTGATGGCCACTTGCGCGGTGCTGGGGCAGGCCGCAGGCACCGCGGCCGCGCAATGCGTGAAGGAGAAGGTGACGCCGCGCGAAATTGCGAACGACAAACAGCGGCTCAGCCGGCTGCAGCAGAACCTGCTGCGCGACGACCAGAGCATCGAGCGCATTACGAACCAGGACCCTCTGGACCATGCGCGCAGCGCCAAGGTGCTGGCATGTGGCCATGAGCCTGGGCGCGAACCCGAGAAGATCCTTAACAGCGTAGTGCGCGACATTCCCAAGGGAGCGATGAACCATTGGGCGGCGAAGATCGGCCAGCAACCCACGTGGGTCGAACTCGCCTGGGATCAGCCAAAGACCGTGGGTTGGGTGCAAGTGACTTTCGACACCGGGTTTGAACGGGAGCTTACACTTACCTCGAATGACCGAATGACCCGCACCATCGTCCGTGCCCCGCAGCCGGAGACCGTCCGCGACTATGAGGTGCAGGTGCGAAAGCCAGGTTCATCCACCTACGAAACGGTGGCCAAGGTGGAGGGCAATCACCAGCGCCTGAACCGCATCGCGTTCCCGCCGCGCAGTGTGGATAGGGTGCGGCTGCTGGTGCACAAGACGAACGGCGACCCGATGGCGCGGGTGTTTGAAATGAGGGCTTACAGCAGCGATCCCATTGCGGCCGGTTAGCCTGCAGGGCGTTCCTAAGATGGGCCGGCACTCTGCATGCAGCGCCGGCCCTTCTCCGTGTGGTTGGGTTTAGAACTGCAATTGCAGCCCCACCAGGCCCGTAGCGCCGGGAGCCAGAAACCCCGCGTGGTAGTAGGTCTGGTCAAAGACGTTGTCCACTTTGCCGTAGACCCTGGCAGAGCGCCGTTCCCCTTCCCACACGAGGTAGCTTGCCACCACGTCGGTTTTCTGGAAGCCAGGGTTCAGGAAAGCCCGTGAGCGGTCCACTGCAAAGTAGAAGTCGTAGGCTCCGGACATGTGAAAGTAGTCGACGGTGGTGTTGAGCCTGCGCGTCCAATCGTGGGAAACCATGAAACTGGTCACGTGCTCATGCACCCGCGCCGGGCGAAAGAAGCCTGGCACGCTGATGTCGCGGTCCTGCCCAGCCTTCACGTGGGTGTAGGCGAAGTTGATGATGGTGCCGCGAGCAGGTTTCGCTTCCACACCCAGTTCCACGCCGCGTGAGATGCCGCCCGCGCCGTTGATATAGCCGATGAAGCGGCCGTAAGGGTCAGTGGCCGGGTTAATGGCGCCACTGAAGTCGAAGCCTGTGACGGACACCACGCGCGTGTAGAACCAGGTGGCGGAGGCGCGGACTCGGTTGCCAAAAAGGTATTGGTCGATGCCGGCGTCGACGTTGTTGTAGCGGTCGGGCGAGAGCCGCGGGTCACCATACGGGGTGAAGCTAATTTCGCCGGTGGCGGGAATCGCGCCAAATCCTCCGCCGAAGCGCTCATAGAGAGAAGGCGCGCGATAGGCGTTGCCTGCGTGGGCGCGAACTTTGGTGTTGGTCTGGCTGACGAGGTAAGAAACCGAGAGATCGCCAGTGAGGGCTTTCGGGGGCGCTTCGAGCGGGACTGTCTGGTAGTTGTTCGCTATTCCGGTGAGCTGGAAGCGAGGCCGTGCCAGCGTGAAGAACTGCCCGCGCCCTGAGGCCACCACCTGCAGCCGCCGGTCGAGCAGACCAATCTGCGACGAGAAGTAGGCGGAGTTGGCGTCCTGCCGGATGTTGGTTTGAGTGGCGACGCGGTTATTGCCAGGAAGGTTGTTGTCTTGCTTGTCGAAATAGGCTTCGCGCTCAAACTCGTATCCCCCGGTAATGGTGAACCATGGAGCCAGCAAAGCGGTTCCGCGTACATCCACGGTATCGATATCACCTACGTAGTTGCTGAAACTGTTGGCTTGCGGCTGAAAGCCGGAACCGCCCGGGCCATCTTCAAACACTCGCCAGCTATGCATGCGCTGGTAGCTGGTCTGCCAGTTCATGCGCGGCGTGAGTGCGTGGCGGAAGACTAGAGCTGTGGTAGCGAAGCGTGTGGCGCGACGGGCGTCTGGATCGTCGCGGCCAGGGATGAGTGTCACTCCCGTAAAGTCCGCCTGGCCGCCTGCCTCAAAGAGGCGCACATTTGCGGGCGATAGGAGGCGCACGGGGACGTTGCCCTGGCTGGGGAAGTTCGCGGCAGGTACGCCCGCAGTGGTAGGCCCGGCGTTCGTTTGCACAAAGTCATCGGAGGCCCACACGCGACCGGTGAGGTTCATGGTGGGCGCAAGGTCGTAACGAAGGAACCCCTGACCGCCGGTGCTGCGGGCCGCGTCGTTGCCGTCCACGCCATTTACGACGTTCAGATGCAGAACACTGCCCGAATAGCGCAGGCGATCCTGCAGGGCACCTCCGCCCAAGCTGGCGCGCCCGCGGAAGAGGCCCAGGCTGCCCCCTTCGGTGAGAAGGCTGGCGCGGGTGGGCGCCCCCCCATCCTGTGTAATTACATTCACGGCTCCCCCCACGGCGTTGGTGCCATAGATGGAGGAACCCGAGCCGCGCAACACTTCCACGCGGTCTGCGCCCACTAGATTCATTGAGGCCAGCAGCGAGCTCGCGTCCGATTGTAGGCTGGAGGCATCGCGAAAACGCAGCCCATCCACCAGCACCGCAGTGGCATCAGGGCGCAGTCCGCGCGTGCGAAGCGTGGTCTGCTGCCCAGGTCCGCCAAGGTTCAGTACTTGGATGCCGGGTACGGTGCGCAAGGCTTCCGCGACGGAAAACTCGTTACGGCTCTGGATCTCGCTGCTTGAGACCACGCTCACCGCCTTCGAGATCTCATCCATGGTGAGGGGGGTATCCGTGGCGGTTACCACTACAGTCTGCGGGACTCCCTGAACGGAGAGCTCCACATCGAGCCGTTCGTCCGCATTGTCTGAGATAACGACAGACTGGCTGGTAACGCCAAAGCCGCGTTTGTTGATTTCGAGAATGTAGCGCCCTGCCTGCAACTGCCGGAAGGCGTAGTTGCCCGAGGAATCGGTGGATGTCGCCAGCCGCCCCTGGCTTTCCGGCCGGTAGAGCTGGACGCGGGCTTCCGGCACGGCAGCGCCATCAGGGTCGACGATGGAACCCCACAAGCTACCTTTCGGCTGCGCGAGCGATAGCAGACAGGCGAACAGAACTAGAGAAAATAACCGAATCATGTATGAATATCCTTGCGATGAAAGAGATAATGTGGTGCGCCGGCGGCGTCGGTGAGGCGTTCCGTGCGAACCCCGAACACCTGTTCGAGGACAGACTGAGGAAGAGCATCGCCCGAAGGCCCGCTGTGCGCTACGCGGCCTTGGCTGAGCAGCACCACCAAAGGTGCGAAGCGCAGGCCGCTGTTGAGGTCGTGTGTGGCCATGGCCACGGCGCGGCCCTGGGATGCGAGGCGCTGGGCTAGCGCGAAGATGCCCAGGGCATGTTCGAGGTCAAGGCTGGCCGTGGGTTCGTCCAGCAGAATGCATCGCGGTTCCGCGGCCAGGCAGCGGGCAATCAGCACACGCTGGCGCTCGCCGCCGGAGAGCGTGTTTACGGAGCGATTGCGGAGGTGGCCGACATCGCAAAGCGCCATGCCCTGCTCGATGGCGTCACGGTCGCGGGTGGTTTCCGCGGCAAATCGGGCAATGTGGGGATGCCGCCCCATGGTAACGATCTCTCGCACGGTAAATCCAAAATCCATGCGGGTGTCCTGCGGAACATAGGAGAGCAGCCGGGCCACTTGTCTGCGGCTGTGGCTGGCAAGCGGCTGTCCTTCCAGCAACACCTCGCCCGCCGACACCGGCCAGATGCCCGCCAGCGCACGCAGTAAGGTGCTCTTGCCGCTGCCGTTGGGACCGGCAATCACCACGAAATCAGACGGGTGCAAGCTGAGGGTCGCCTCTTGCAGAAGCGGGCATCCGCCGCGGCTCACCGATATGGAACGCGCTTCCAGCAGCGTGCTCATGCGCTCACCTCGCGGTAGCGCCGCATCAGCAGCCAAATGAATACCGGTCCGCCAGTAAGGGCGGTTACCACGCCCAGACGCAGCTCCGTGGGCGGGTCTACGGTGCGCGCGAAAAGGTCACAGAGCACCAGGAAGATAGCGCCCCCCAGTGCACTGGCAGGCAGCAGCGTCCGCGAGGAAGGTCCTAGCACCATCCGTACCGCATGCGGCACCACCAACCCCACAAAAGCCACTGAGCCGGCAACGGCCACGCTTGCCCCGGTAAGCAGGGCGGCCAGAAGAATCAGCGTGCGCTTCGTGCTCTCGACGTCCACGCCGAAGGCAGCGGCTACATCTTCGCCTTGCTGCATCAGGTCGAGTTCACGGGCGTGGAATACAGACACCACGGAGCCCAGCGCCACCAATGGACCGCAGAGCCACACGTGGGTCCAGGTGCGGGATTCCAGTCCGCCCATCATCCAGAACACGATCTCTTGAGCAATCTGCCAATTCACGATGTTCAGCGACAGAAGCAAGCTGGAAACGGCCGTCAACAGAGAACTCACGGCGATACCCGCCAGCAACAGCGTGGATACCGGGGTGATTCCCGCTCGGGTAGCCATTGAGTAGACCAGCAGCAGCGATAGCAAGGCGCCCGCAATGGCACAGGCTGGAAGGCTGATGACGTTGGTGGCGCTCCACCCGGCCACGAAGGCCAGCACCGCGCCCAGAACCGCGCCGGAGCCAGCACCCGCCAGACCCGGCTCAGCCAGAGGGTTGCGAAACAAACCTTGCATTACCGCGCCCGCTAGCGCGAGGCCCGCCCCCACGAAAGCCGCCACCAGCGCGCGTGGCAGGCGGATCATCCAGACGATGACGTCGTCGGCCTTAGTGATGCCGCTGGTGTCCACCCAGCCGGCAGGCAACAGCTTCGCACCCAGCACGCGCACAATGGTTTCCCAAGGGAGTTCCGTGCTGCCAATGCCTACCGCCGCCACCATGCTGAACAGGAGCAAGGGGCCGATAACACCGTAATAGATTCCCAATCGGGTGGAACTAGTTGCCATATAACTCGCGGGGAAGCGCCTCCAGAAAGTGCCGTGTGTAGGGGGACATGGGCATGAACACACGCGAGTCGAAAACCAGGATACGCCCCTGTTGCGCGGCCTGCGTAAGGGCGATGGCGGGGTCGTCCAGCACGCGCTGCCGGACTTGCTGTTCCTTGCCCTGTTCCGCCGAGAGCAGTATCCACTCGGGGTTCCATCGCAGAATCTGTTCTGAATTCACCGGTCGGTAGCCCTCCAGGCCGCCTTCCGCGCCTACGTTGGTGGCGCCCACGGTGGTGACGATGTCGTGAAACAAGGTCTTGCTTCCGTAACTGAAGGTGCCCCCAAGCCCCAAGACTCGTGGTGGCGGCATTCCTGGAGGCCGGCTGCGCCGTGCGTGATCGACAGCCGACAGGAATGCTGAATGCGCACGGTGGGCTTCGTCTTCGCTGCCGGTAAGGTAGCCGAGGGCGCGAATGGTATCTGCAATTTGATGAAGGGTGGTAAAGGTAGTGGCCAGCCGGTAAACGGGGACACCTGTGGAGCGCAGAAGCGCCGTGTAGTCCGCGCGGGCGCTGCTTGCCACCACTACCAAGTCAGGTAGCGTGCGCATAACCCGCTCAGGATCCGAAGCCACCACGGGCTTGAAGCGTTCCACTTCGTTGAGCACATTGCTGACGCCCGGCAGGTAGGCAGTTTCGCTGACGCCCACCACATCTTCCGGGGGAAGAAGGGTGTAAAGAAACTCGTCGATTGACCAGTACTGGGAAACCACCCGCTGCGGGGGCTGTTCGATTCTCACGGCGAAATCGTCGAAGTCCTTCAGGGTGCGCGGCCAAGTGTCGGGGCCGCCTTCAAAGGGGGGTGGGCCGTCGTTATCGATACGGTTGGCCTTGGCCACACCGGCTGTGGGCGCAAGCCAACCAATGAGGGCGAGCATAAGAAGCGCGGAAGCAAGCAGTGCCAGCGGAGCCCGGCCCGCCTGGGCCAACCAGGAACGAATCATGCGAGCACCTCGCATGATGCCAAGGTCTGCCGTTGGGGCGCAAGGCGCACGGGCCGTGGACACAGATCCGCCGGGCAGGCATGTGAGTTAACGGATACGAAACACACAATGTGCATGGGCGGCTACCTCCGGCATTGGACGGCAGACTTCCCACAACACAGGGCGGGGGCTTCTTTGAGATGTCAGGATGGGAATGAGGTTCATTCGCATTCTTTCCGTGCTCCGCAGAAAGTCAGCCATTTCGCCTCAGGTAGGTCTCCTGGCTGAGAGGTGGCGTCGAGAGCGCATCGCCCATCGTCGCTGGCTGCTTCGCCTTCCCTGGAGTGCAGGCACCCAAGTGGCTTCAATGAAACAGCCGCCTCCATCACAGTGGCGGGACCGCGCCGGATTCGCACCGGCTTCCCTGTTATGCCCAATCGGGCACCCGAGGACATTTCAACGTAGCATGAGCGCCGAGAACCGTCAAGCAGGATCGAATTTTTGGGCGCGAAAGTTCGATGACGTTGAACATTCTCGCCAATATGCCGATGGTTACCAGACCTCCAGCGGGAGTCGAGAAAAGGTGAGGGATTCATAGGCACTCTGGGCGCCACGTTCATAGAGGATGCCGAGATGACCCTCCGGCAGGATCGCCAGAGAAGAGTACGCCGAGGGACCCTCATGGATGATCTTCTGCACGGGCCATGTTCTTCCTTCGTCGCGGCTCTGCCGGATGGTCATGCGGACGCGCTTCTGGCGGTCAGCAGGATTCGAGAAGAGCATCAGCTTTCCCCCACCCCTTGGCTTTGGGTGCCGAAGCAGGCTGGCCTGGCACACCGGCTCGATGAGTTGGGAGTGAAACTCCAGCGGCGACCAGGTGAGGCCGCCATCCGTGCTGCGGGAGATGGCGCGCATGCCTCCCTTTTCAGGCTGCTTCCCATCGCGCTCCCAGTAATTGCGCATATTGATGATGAGGTTGCCGCCGGCAGTTTCGGCCACCTGACACTCGTCCGTGTGCAACCCCACTGTGCCGCCCAGCTTCCATGTCTTGCCGCGGTCGTCGCTATAGAAGACGTGCGACATCTTTACGTCCTGGCCGTCGACTTTCTCGCGATGGTCGCAGGGAATCACCACGCGGCCGCGATAGCGCCCTGCGCGAATCTGGATGCCTGTGCCAGGTCCTGCGGCATACCAGGTCCAGCCGGGCTTCTTTACAGACGCCGTGATGTCAGCGGGCTTTGCCCATGTACGCCCGTCGTCTGTGCTGCTGGTGATGAGGACGGCGTCGTTCTCACGATTGAAGGGCAGCCAGATGGTGCCGGTGCGTTCCTCCACCACGGGGCAGGGATTCCCAATCGTGACTTTACTGTCGCCACCTTCCTCGTAAACGATCTGGTGAGGTGACCACGTGCGCCCTCCGTCCGTGCTGCGCTTCACCAGGATGTCGATGTCGCCATGGTCGCGGGAGTTGTCCCGGCGCCCTTCGCAGAAGGCCAGCAGGGTCCCGCGCTTTGTTGTCAGAAGGGCGGGGATGCGATAGGTATGATAGCCACCTTCGCCCGCTTTCCAAATCGCGATTTCCTCGGCGGCGACGCTAGCGCGAGCGCATACACCGTAGCTGAACCCCGCGGCCAGAGCGGCTCTCAGTAGTTGGCGGCGTGTTGCGGGCATATAGCTGTCTCCTGGATACTTCTTAGATGTTGATGGGATTCGGGATGGCCGGCGCGGCGTCGCCCGCGGCTTCGCGGTAGTGCTTCAGATCGCGATGCATGGCGTCGGTGAAGAGGGTAATGTCGGCTGAGTGAACGATGAAATTGGCGCCCTGCCTTATCCAGTGGAGTAAGGGCTCCACACCCCGCCAGTAGTGAATTCCGGCGCTGTAGCCGCGGCTGCGCGCCTTGCGCAGGATGGTCTCTACCGCTTCCAGGAAGCGCGGATGTTCATACTGCTCGGGCACGCCAAGGCTGCATGAGAGGTCGTGCGGGCCGATCAGCACGCCGTCGAAGCCGGGCACGGCGAGAACTGCATCCAGGGACTCAATGGCCGGGACACTCTCGATATTCAGAAGAAGAATGTTTCCCGCGCAGCGCTCCTCGATGTAGCTGCCTAGCGGCTCTTCCGGGGTTTCGCCCTGGTGCGTGATGCGCTTGAGCAGGGAACCCTTCAATGGCCGGTGACGAACCGCGCCTACCAACAAGCGGGCTTCCTCGGCTGTCTCTACATACGGGGCCACGAGGCCCTCCGCTCCGCCGTCAAGAGCTACGCATGCGGCGTAAGGGTCGGGTGAGGGAATGCGCACGATTGGCGCTACATCCAAGGCGGAGTACGTGCGGCACATCCATGCCAGCGTGGTGCGTTCGAGCGGGATGTGTTCGGTGTCAATGAATACGAAATCTACTCCTGTGTCCCGCACGGCTACCGGCCAGTGCGGCGAGGGTGTGGTGATGAGCGTGCCGAACACGCATTGCCCATCATGCATTACCTTGCGAAGTTTCCTGCCGTTCATCGTTATCCTCTGTTGCTTGATGCTGTCAGGCCTTCGGCGCATCACTCTCTTGCCTTGGCGGGTTTACGCGAAGCAACAGCAAGCCGCAGAGCAGAGCGACGACCGCGGCAAGCTGAAATGCCGCGGACAATCCGATGGCTTGCTTAAAGAATCCCGCGAAGGCCGCGGTAACACCGCCCACCAGACAGCCAGCAAGGTTGAAGATACCGTAGCCGGTAGCGCGCAGGTGTGGCGGTGCAATCTGGCTGAGGACGGGCATCGCATTACAATCGTAAAGTCCTCGGCCAAGGCCAAAGACGATCAGGGCAGCCACAAGCAAGGGATACAAGCTGGTGAGCCCCACCAGGAAGAGGAATGGTGCAGCTGCCAGCAACCCAATCGCCTGTGTGTAGATGCGGCCTTTTGAGTTGCGAACGGCCCAGCGGTCGGCCAGCAGACCGCCCAGCAGGATGCCGGTGTAGCTGGCGATCTGCACGTAGAAGGTGGCGGTGAATCCGGCTTCGGTAAGGTTCAGGTTGAAGCGTTCAAACAGGAAGGTGGGCAGCCAGGTATACACCAGCCAGTTGGCAACAGAAAGACCGGCGAATACCATGGTCAAGCTGATAAAGCCGGGTGTGGCGGCAAGCGATTCGAGGGAATGCAACAGGCGAGGGCGTTCAGCGTCTCCCTCGGTCCGCGGCACCCGGCGGCGCAGCACCAGCCAGAGCACCAGCAGATACGATAACCCGATCGCGCCCAGGATGGTGAACACAGGACGCCACCCGTAATTGTCGCCCATCCAGCCGCCCCATACGCCTCCAAGGATCATGCCTGTGTAAAGTCCGCTTTGGTGCAGCCCTACTGCAAGGGAGCGCGAGCGCTCAGAGTGCACTTCGACAATCAGCGCGAGTGCGGCCGGAATGTAGCAGGCCTCGCTAATGCCCATGACGGCGCGTGCCCAAAGCATCTCCGGAATGGAACTCACATGCCCGGTGACCCACGTTGCTACGCTCCAGACAGCAAGGCTGATGAGGATCACGCGAAGGCGTCCGAAGCGGTCCGCGAGGTAGCCGGCGAATGGGCTCACCAGTCCGTAAACCCACAGGAACACCGTACTGATGAGGCCCAATTCCAGGCCTGAGGCCGAGAACTCCTCCTGCAACAGCGGGAACAAGGAGAACACCACCTGCCGGTCGAGGTAGTTCAGCAGGCCCACCACCCATAACAGCGCTACTAGCAGCCACGGGTTCAGCAAAGATTGTGGACGCGCAGGCGGGGAACTCATGCTGGGGCCCCCATGGGCAGGCAGGCATGCACTTCGGCGGATCGATGAGCAGGGCGGTCCTCCCCGCCGGGAATCACGATGCGGCCGTTCCACTCAGTGGCTGTGGTGGTAACAAGCCCCGCGGGCATGGCGGGCAGCGCAGCCCAGATGCCGGTGCTGGTGTTGAGGCTCAGTACTTCTCTTGGGAAGCCGGGGTGTTGATCGCGAAGGTCAGGCTGCGCGGCGAAGCGGCCATCGTCGCCACCGAAAACCAGAAGGTGATTGCCGCTGCCCCAAGCGGGCGAGGCCACGGCAATCCGTGGAGGCGCTGGAATCTCCTCCCAGCCGCCGCGCGGGTGGAAGCACCAGGCGTCCTGAAGGTAGCGCCGCACAGGCTGGCCCGTATCGCCAGCGGAGAGCGCGGCGCCGCTGACAGCATAGAGCTTGCCGCCCACCACAGCGACAGCGGGAAGGATACGTCCAGGCGCCGGCAGCGTCGCCTCCGGTCGCCATGTGCCTTCAGGCTGGGCGAGGTCGAACGAGAAAAGCGCACTGGATGCCGATGTGGCCGTGGGCGCTTCCTGTCCACCGAAGACATACATCGTCGAGCCGATCAAACCAGCGCAACAGTTGGCCAGAGGGACAGGCAGCGAGGGTGATTCGCTGATCTCCACAACACGGCCATTCCACTGCAGGCGCAATACTTGCCTTCGGTTCTCCGAGGAGTCTCCGCCTCCAATAAGGAAGAGCCCCTGCGCTGAGCTGACCGAAGCCCCGTAGCCAAAGGCAGCAGGCAGCCGGAAGGTCTGCCAGGAGGCTGCCGGATCAGTGAGCACGTAGACGGTGTCCACCCACTGCTTGGCGCCGCCGTCCCACGGAGGAGTAATGAAGTAACTGCCGCCCGCCACCATCAGTGCGCCATGATGCACCCCGGCGAGCTGCCCGCCGAGCGCCTGGGGCAGGTCCGGCAATCGCTCCCAGGCGAGTGTGAGGCGCCCAGACGAGACGGGGGTACACGAGGAGGCAAGCATCGTGGCAACTCCTAACACCAGGACATCGCGCCGCCGCGGTGCCCAAGTCATCGCAGAAATCCGTTGGGGGCAAAGCCAGCGCGCTCGACGGCGGTCCGCAATCCGCCTTCCTCTTCGCGAGTGAGAGTGCGCCGGGGCAGCACTGGGTCTCCGCAATCGATGCCGCTCCAGGTCAACAGCTTCTTGATGGAAGCCATCATGGGAAAGGCAAGCACCGTGCGGATGAGGTCGTTGATGCGGTCCTGTGTGGCACGGGCTTCCGTCCATCTGCCCGCCAGAGAATCGTTATAGACGCTGACGAAAAGCTCGGGGGTGAGGTTGTAGAAACTACCAATACCCCCGTGCGCGCCCATCAACAGGCCAGCCGCGAACACCTCATCGCGCCCATTGAGGATGGTGTGTCCGGCACGCTGGATGAGCGAGAGACGGTATAGGTCAAAGTCAGTGAACTTCAGCCCCACGATGTTGGGGATGGCGCAGAGCTCAAAGACCTCATCCACTGTCTTGATGGCAGCCGAAAACTCAGGGAAATAGTAGACCAGCACTGGCACGGAAGAAGCGGAGGCAAGGGCTTCATAGTAGCGCTTCACCTCGTGGAAGGTGTAGGCAGACCCAGGTGGCAGGCTGCTGACGCCATGCGCGCCGGCCGCTGAGGCGTGGCGCGCCAGACGCACTGCGTCCGCGGTGCTCGGTGCGCCCACATGTACCACTACGTGACGCCCGGCGGGCGTGTTTGCGACGGCAACCTCCGTAGCGCGTTCGCGCACGGCCAGGGGCAGTTGCAGGCCCTCCCCTGTCTGGCCACAAACGTACATGCCATGCGAGCCCAGTTCATAGAGCCGCACCAGCAGCCGCTCATAACTGCCCGTGTTTAAATTGCCCGCCGCATCTACGGGTGTGATTGCGGCTGGAAGCACGCCTTGAAAACGAATCATCGCTATTCCACCACCATTTCCTGAAAGCCCTCCAAAGTAAAGGAGGGTGACTTTACAAAATCCATGATCTTGCGTTCACGGGCTCGGATCTCATCCACCTTGGAGGCCAGCAAATCCAGGCCTTCGGCAGGCACCGTAATCAGCCCATTTTCGTCGCCGTGCAAGATGTCGCCGGGACGCACTTCCATCCCGAGCACCTGCACCGGGAGGCCGCTGCGGACAATCCGGAAGTTGCCATGGCTGGCCACGCTGCCGCGCGCGAAGTAGTGGAAGCCGAGGGTGCGGACTTCCGGGAGGTCGCGCACCGCACAGTCGCTTACAAGCCCGATGGCGCCGAGACGGGTGAAGAACGTGGCCATTACTTCCCCGCAGTGGGCGGCGTAGTCGGCATAACCACCAATCTCCTGGAGGACCACCACCGCGGGTTTGGGACTTGCCTCCCCGACAAGCCGGTACAGATCCACGAAGCCGCTGATGTCGAAGGGCTCGGTTTGGGAAATGCTCTCCACCTGGGCGGTGACCGCGTAGCCACACATGCGGCCGAACTCTGGAAACAGGCAGCGGATTTGCAGTGGCGTGAATCCCTCGCGGTTCGGACGGACACGCAGGAGCTCGATTGCGTTCACGAGTGTGGGGGTGTCCACCGATTTCAGGTATTCGATTGAGTGGGGTGTGCGCATGGCGTTGAGATAGATATCCTTCCTTTGCTAGGCGGGACCGCGCGTCAAGTGGCGGCCGCCAGTGGAATTGAGGATCTCCACCATCTTCGCGCGCATTGAGCGCACAAGTCCCTGCAGGGCGGGGTCCGGGATGCGGCGCAGCCAGCCTCCCGCTTCGGTGGATACCTGTGTGCCGGCCAGCAGATTGCGCTGCTGTTCGGGGTCTCTCACAATATCGTAGAGTTCGTTGTCGTCCCAGATACCCTGGTATTCCATGTAGCTGTGAGTTTCCGAACGCAGACCAATCACGCCGGCAGTATGCGGAGCTTCCCAATCCCAGAAGTACTCGTAGACGAACTCCTTGCGCCACGGTGCGGAGGGTGACTGGAACAATCCCAGCAGCGAACGCCCATGCATAGTAGGGGAGGCGTCGATTCCTGCGGCGGCAATGGCGGTTGTGGCCACGTCCATGTTAAGCACCAGTTCGTCTCGTACAGCGCCCTCCGGAATGCGTCCAGGCCAGGCCGCCAGCATGGGAATGCGGATGGAAGGCTCGTGCATCACGCGCTTATCCACCAGGCCCTGCTCGCCCAACAGGAATCCGTTGTCGCCCAGAAAGATTACCAGCGTGTCATCCAGGAACCCGCCGCGTCGCAACGCCGCCTCCACTGCACCCACACTGTCGTCCACGGCAGCAACCGTTCGCATGTAGTCGCGATACAGAGAATCCAGCGTGTACTGCCCCGCATAGAGGTTGGACAAGCCGTGGCGGGATTCGTCGCGCTTGCGAAGCAGCCACTTCGGCTTTCCCTCGCGAAGTGCAGCGGTGCCGGGCGCTGGGACGCGCTCTGTCTGATACAACTCACGGTGTCGTGGCGCCGGTTCAAAGCCCGCATGCACTGCCTTGTGCGACAGAAAGAGCATGAAGGGCTGGTCCTGCTTCTGTTGTCCGATGAACTCCACCGCTTCCTGCGTGAGGATATCGGTGATGTAGCCCTCCGCCTTGCGACGATCCCCGTTGTAGTTCAGCACTGGATCTGTATAGACCCCCTGGCCCTTGAAGCTGATCCAGTGATGAAAGCCGGGCTGAGGGTTGTCGCTATCCTGCCCGTCACCGGCTAATTGACTGTCCCCCATGTGCCACTTGCCCAGGAAGGCTGTCCGGTAGCCCTGCTGCTGCAGCTCCCGCGGAAAGGTTGGCAATGCATCGGGCAAGGGCGTGAAGTTATCCTGAACGCCATGCGCATGCATGTACTGGCCGGTGAGGATGCTGGCCCGGCTTGGTGAACAAAGCGACGTAGTAACGAAGGCGTTGCGGAAGCGAGCCCCGCGTGCCGCCAGCTTGTCGATATGCGGGGTTTTCAACCAGGGATGGCCGGCGCATCCCATCGCATCCCAGCGCTGGTCGTCAGTCAGGATCACCACAATGTTCGGGCGTCGCGAGGACTGCGCAGCGGTTGTCAGCGCTGCTGTGCCAGCGACAACACCAAGCCATTGGCGCCGCGTGCTAAGCGCTTTGCTCAACGTTTGTTCTCCAGTTTCACCTTGCCGTCCGTTAGCCAGGCTAGGTCGAACTTAACGAGTGTGAGGTATGCAGTGCGGAAGTGGTTGTCGCCAAGGCCGCCGCGCTCGTACAGGCAGTAGATGGAGCCATCCGCGCCTACGTTGATGTCGGCGTATCCTGACCACCCGGAGTCCAGCACCTTCTTCGTAGTCCACGTGGAACCGTCATCTTCACTCAGTTGGATGGTAAGGTTCTTGCGGTCGCGATTCTTGCCGGGCTCGCCGTCGGTATCTGCCTTCTTCAGGTTGTCTGGATTTACAAATAGGAGGCGGTTGGGACGGCCATCTCCAGCGCCGCTCAGGCGCACCAGCGACGCGAAGCAGATGGGTTCCAGCAGTTCTTCCTGGTATCGAGGTTCACTCCAGCCTGTCGCGCCATCTTCACTTATGGTCACTACGCGGCGGTGGCTCTTGCTTTCAGTGCGTACGTTCAGCATCACACGCCCGTCGGCAAGCTGCTCGGCGACAGTCTCGCTCGGGTTGACGGTATCGTCGTTGTTAGGAACTGCAATCTCGCCACGCTTCCAGGTGGCGCCGGCGTCGTCGCTGTAGATGGTGGACACCACAGATGGGCGATGGGCGTGACCGCCGGTTCCCGTCGACAGCCAGACCGGCACAATCAACCTACCGTTCTTCATCTGGATTCCGTGGCCGGGTCCAGTAGCCAGTACCTTCCAGTCGTACTCCGGGCGGAAGGCATCGAAGGCGGACGTGATCTCAACGGGTTCCGTGAAGGACTTTCCGTCGTCGTCGCTGCGCATGTAGAACGCACGCATGTATTCGGCACAGAAGAGGAAGTGCACAGTCCCGCTATTGCGGTCGGTGATTGCTACCGGGTTGTTGTAGGTGATAGCGCCTTCCTCTCCCAGCTTTTGAGCCAGAGCCATGGGGTTCTTGGATATGGGAACGTTCACTGTGCTGATGATTCTGGATTCGCTCCAGGTGCTCCCGCCGTCTTCGCTGCGGCGCAGCATCACATCGATAGCTCCCCAATCTCCGCGCCCCGTCTTGCGGGCTTCGGCGTATGCCAGCAGTGTTCCATTGGCAGTCACGGCAATTCCCGGAATCCGGTAGAGCTCATAGCCCCCCGTATTGGCGGTGAAGAGGTCAACGCGCGAAGGCTCCGTCAGAGGGCTAGTGCCCGTGCCGCAGCCTGCCAGAAGCAGGAAAACGCAAAGGGAGAGCCACCATGCGCATAGGGAGCTTCTCGTGGCTCGCTGCCGGGCGGTCTGTGGGTTGGTAGTTGTCGTCATGGGTTCTGGCCTTTCCGTCTTGGGTCCATTCTGCTTACTCAGGGAGAGCATCCGTTCTCTGCCATTGGTAGGTTGCGGGATGAAAGCGATAGGCGCTCTTGTCGGGCGCAGGTTGCGCTTCGTGGCGCGGAAGGGCGCGTGCCATTGCGCGGATCCGGCCACGGTATCTCGGGTCGCTGGCAAGGTTATTCCACTCGTTGGAGTCGTCGGTTAGCCGATAGAGCTCCTCACCCCCGTCGTGGTAGCGGAGATAGCGCCATGTGCCGTCGGAGACAGCGTAGTTTCCGGGCCGGAAACCGGTGAGAACCAGACGGCGCGTCCTCTGCTTCGGGTTGGCTATCAGCGGGCCAAGGTCTTGCCCGTCCATCGCCGGGGGCTTGGGAAGGCCACATAGCGTGGTGAGGGTGGGATAGAGATCCAGCAGGCTTACTGGGCAATCTACGATGCCCGGTTTCAGCCACGGCGCGGCAACCACCAGCGGCACGCGGCAGGCACGCTCCCATAGGGTGGACTTGTGAAAGCGCTGTTTCTCGCCCAAATGGAATCCATTGTCCGACCAGAGCACCACGATGGTGTCTTCAGCGTGTGGGCCCGATTCCAGCGCAGCCAGAACCCTGCCGAACAGAGCGTCAGCATACCGGATGGAAGCACGATAGGCATCAACGGCATCTTGCAACTTGCCCGCATCCCGGCTGCGCTCGAAGTCGGATGCGCCAGCGGCAGCCATCCGCCTGCCTTCGGCAGGGAGGTCGTCGAGATCTTCCACGGCGGCTGGTGGCAGGTACTTTGCGGCCGCGGCCATCCGGAAGTACTCAGGGGGGGAGTACCAGGGCAGGTGGGGACGGAATAGCCCCAACGCCAGGAAGAAGGGTTGCGACTGTTCGCGAGACAGATAGTCCTCCGCCCAGGCGACGGATCGGGAGTCCCCGTACTCGTGCTCCGGTTTCGGCAGGCTGCCCCAGTCGAACTCGTGCTTCAGCGGAGACAGGCCATTCAAGGGCACATACGGCGGCGCGGGCGTTGCGGGGATTTCCGGGTAACTCCCGCCTGGCCGGTCCCAGGGATCGTCGAAACGAAATGTGTGAAACTCATCCCATTCACTGGGCGGGTTAAAGCCCGCGGTATGGTGAAAGACTTTGCCTACCCCGGCCGCACGATAACCGTGGCGACGCCAGTACGCTGGCATCGTGATCGCGTCCGGCATCGCTGGCCGCCACCAGTGGGCGTTATCGTAAACGCCGCTCCTCCAAGGGGCAACGCCGGTAAGTGTCGCCGTCCTTGAGGGATTACAGAGGGGCGAGGCGCAGAATGCGTTCTGAAATACGAGTCCGCGCTCGCCGAGACGAATCACCTCCGGGGAAAGGCCGCGTGATTCCTCATGCTGCAGGCCGGTCCATGTATTCAAGTCGTCGGCGATCAGCATCAGAACGTTCGGTCGCGGCGGGGATGGGCGTGACGGGGCGGCGGCGGCGATTGCCGCCGTCCCCATCAACCCTAACCAGGTCCGCCGGTTCATTGCTCCAGTGGCTCCTAGAAGTTGTACTTCAGCGCAAGCTGAATGTTTCGTCCGCCGGATGCACCGGTAATCAATCCGAAGTTCGGGTTGTTCAAGTTCGCGACTGGATTTCCCAGGATCTTGTGATTCAGGGCGTTGAACATCTCGAAGCGGAAGGTAAGGCGGTGGCCTTCGCTTACCTCAAACTGCTTGTGCATCGAAGAGTCAAAGGAGAGCCCGGACGGGCCACGCATCGCATTGTAGCCAACCGAGCCGAAACGGCGAGCCGAGATGGGCCCCGAGTTGTCGAACGCATTGCGGTTCAGCCATGTGAGCGCACTCGAGTTCCGATTGTAAGGGTCGGTTCCGCTTACGTAGTCCGGACGTTGCCCGTCCACACGGCCATTTAAGACGAGTTGAGTGCCTGCCGTGACGTTCACCGGCAGGCCGGATCGCCATTGCGTAATGCCCTGCACCGTCCAGCCGCCAAAGAGCGCCTTCAGGACTGGGTTGTTGCCCAGGGAACCCGTGGGGATGAGGTACGAAAAGTTACCAACATAACGGCGTCGGATGTCTCCATCC
>JAHCHD010000299.1 GCA_026129915.1 Bryobacterales bacterium | reverse complement strand
TCTGCTCGTCACCAACGAGCGAGGCATTGCAGGCCAGCAGACCCAGCGTAAACACACGATGCACCATTCCCCAATTGTACAATTGAGGCAGCGATCGCCCTTCCCGGCACCGCCAGTTTGTAGTGGATGGACTTGCAGTCCGCCCTGCCTTGAGATTCTCATGCACCTTGACGCTTACGAAGCCCTGCGGAACCGTGCGGCCCTCATTCCCCTCGACGGCAGAGGCCTCATCCGTGTGAGCGACGAAGACAGAATGCGCCTACTGCACGCGATGTGCACCAATGCCATTGAGCAGCTCAAACCGGGTGAAGGCACCAAGGCACTGTTTCTCAACGACAAGGGCCGCATTCTGGCGGAGATCAGCGTGCTTTGCCGTCATGACGATCTGCTGCTCGATACCGAAGCCGCCACCCGGCAGGCAGCGTACGACCATCTTGACCACTACATCATCATGGACGTTGTGGAACTCGAGGACCTCAGCGATACCTGGCACGCGCTGGCTGTGGAAGGCCCAGCCGCAGCGGAACTGCTCTCGGCAATGGGGGCTAACCTGCCCGAGGCGGAGTTCGCCCATCGGGAATGGGATGGCGCCTTGCTCGCCAAAGTCAGCTACACCGGATCACCGGGCTACCGCCTCTATGTGCCTGCGGAATTTGCCGGCACCTGGCGTGAGCGCCTCGCCGCGACAGGCTTAGCCAATTGCGACATGGCCACGGCAGAGGTCGTCCGGCTGGAGTACGGCCGTACCCGTCACGGCGTGGAATACGGTCCCCAGCACTTGGTGCATGAGGCTCAGCTTCTAGATCACGTTAGCTTCAGCAAAGGCTGTTACCTGGGCCAGGAAATCGTAGAGCGCGTGCGCAGCAGAGGCAACGTCAATCGACTTCTGGTGCGACTCGTGGTGGATACCACTGAAGTCCCCAGTCTGGAGACCCCGGTGATGGCAGGCGGCGCGGAGGGCGGCAAGGTGCTGAGTGCCGCCTTGTCTCCAGCTCTGGGCAAGGTGATCGCGTGGGCGTTGCTGCGGGCGGAGCACGTGCACGCGGGGCTCGGCTTGGCGATTGGCGGAGCGTCCGCGTCACTTGCCCCCGCTGGCCGGCTTGCGTAACGGACTATCAGCTATCTTGCCTGTAACCGGATCCGCTCGATAACAAGTGAGCCAGCGCGCTGTCTGCAACCCGGCCGATTGTACGATCAGGCAATGGATGCAGCCGCAAAGTACCCCGCGCCACCACGCCGCCAGGTTGGTTCCGCACTTGGGGCCTTGGGGTTTGCCTCCGCCGCGGCAGGCGTACAACTTACTGCCTCGCGCCGCCCTATCCCCAGGGCATCCCGCGTGCCGATACAATGAATCACCAATCATGCGGATCAGTACCTTCTCTCTCCTCTTACCCGCGATTGCCGGGCTACTGCTCACTCCTTGCGCACCGGCCCAAGCGCCTGACACCTTTGAAGTGGCCGCTTCGACTGCATTCACCGAAGGGCCGGCCATCTACAAGGACGGCTCTGTGTTTTTCACCGAAATGGCCGGTCACCGGATCATGCGGCTGTTCCCCGATGGCTCGCTCAGCGTCTTTCGCAGCGAAAGCAACAACACGAACGGACTTCTGTTTGACCACCAATGGCGCCTGGTGATGTGCGAGATGAGCGACGAGCAGTTGAACCGCCCCCGAGTCACGCGCATGAACATCGAAACTGGCGAGACAGAGGTACTGGCAGAACGCTTCGAAGGCAAGACCATCAATGCGCCCAATGACGTCACCATCGACCGTCAGGGGAGGCTCTACTTCACTGACTTCGATCGTAGCGGCGCCGACCGCGTGGGAACTCCGGGCGTGTACCGGATTGATCCCGATAATAGCCTGCACCGCCTGCTGGGCCCACCCGACGTACAGCGCCCGAACGGCATTGTGCTTTCGCCCGATGAGCAGACACTCTACCTGGTGGAATCGCACCCCGGCGAGCAGGGCAACCGGCACATCCGCGCCTACGATCTCTCGGCACAGGGCACGCTGGCAAATGGGCGCATCCTGCACAACTTTTTCCCCGGCCGCAGCGCCGATGGGTTGTGCATGGATCCGCGGACGGGCGATCTCTTTGCGGTCGCTGGCCTCAACCGGCGGCGGGGCAGCCCGGAAACGCTGGACACCAAGGCCGGTCTGTATAGGTTTTCCGCCGAGGGGAAGCTGCTACACTTCTACCCAATCTGGGAGGACACCGTCACGAACTGCACCATCAGCAGCAACGAACCACGCATCGTGTATGTCACTGCGGGCAAGCTGCTCTTGAAGCTTCCGCTGCGATAGCGGGGAAAACTTCAAGGCTTGCCCGCCAAATAAGCATCCGCGCCATAAATCACCCACGAGATCCCGCGAGCCGATTGACAACGTGGAAACGAAAGCGCTCACACAGCTTCTACCATTCAGGAGTGGTCTCCATGATGCCAGCTAACATCGTTCCGCTCTTCCGGCGATGCCTCACCAATGCGCTGGTCGCCGTCCTGCTCTTTTCCGGTTGCGCTACCCGCCAGCCAGGTGATCCCATCCGGCCCGGGTTCAACGTGTATTCGAAACAACAGGATGTGGAACTCGGCCGGCAAGCTGCGGCAGAGATCCGCCGCCAAGTTCCTGTGGTGGAGAACTCGCAACTCCAGAACTACGTCAGAGCCATAGGCGAGAATCTGGCCAGACAGCCTGAAGCCGACGATTATCCCTATTCGTTCACACTGATTAACGAGCCTTCCATCAACGCCTTTGCCCTGCCCGGTGGACCCATTTTCGTTCACACCGGTCTCATCGCCCAGGCCGACAACGAAGCGCAGATTGCTGGAGTTCTGGCCCACGAGATCGCCCACGTCGCACTCCGCCATGGC
>JAHCHD010000298.1 GCA_026129915.1 Bryobacterales bacterium | reverse complement strand
ACGCTGACGCACCCCGCTGGCCTATGTCGCCCGGCTTGCCGGGCATCCGCTCTTCTGAAAAGAGCCGTAACCCATGGATTCTGAGAGACGGAATTCGGGATTCTTCATGATCGGGAGTGAACCTGCGGTTCGTGAGCCCGTGCTGTCCCCGAAACCTCCAGTGCCTGAAGAGTCCAAAGGCCGCAGGCCTGACAGTGCTCAGTAGCAACAATCCGTTTTATCTTCGTGGGGATCTTGACGCGGACGGAAAACCCGATTACGCGCTTGCCGTTCGCTCCAAGGGCGGCGGCACGGGCGTTCTCATCTGTGTTGGGAACGGGTCATTGTTCTTGCTGGGCAGTGGCCTAGGCGGTGGTCAATTCTCGGACATGCCGCAGGACAGGTTTCTGGCTCAGCAGTGGGCCGTTTACACGAAGCAGGAGGTTGCCGCGTTGGGGGCTTTTCAAAGCAACGTGCCCCGTCCTGTCCCATCGGTGAAGGGCGAAGCCATCGCGATGATCTGGGAAGACGGCATCTCCCTGATCTACTGGGATGGCGTGAAGTACAGGTGGGCCGGCAGCAAAGAATAGTGCGCTGCCCGAATCGCGTTCGCATATTTAGGCGCCACAGCAGCCATCCGGTGAAATAGGGCCGCCGAGGTGCCGGGTGGCGACTCTCTGCGCTGAGCCGTCATCTCGCCCCGCCCGGCCTCGCGCGTAGCTGGCGCATCTGGCAGGCGTGGGTGCAGTACTGACGGTCGCTGCGTCCGGAGCTGTGGAGGAACCAGCGGCCGCAGTTCGGTGCCGGGCAACGGGCACACGTGATAATACCGGCGATCTGTTCGGCGAACCTCGGCCAGATGGCGAACTGAGACGGCCCTTGATCGGGCGGGGCGATCAGTTTAAGCCGCCCGCCCGCCATCTTTTCCGTGACCCTCCTGACCAGACGTTCGCGCGCCAGGCGGAGTAGCTCTTTAGCCAGCCGGAGCACCTGGTCGTGGCGGGAGTCGGCCAGGATGCGGGGCTGCGGTCCTGATGTTGGGAAATGTGACGGCTACAGAGTAATAGCCGTCACGCCCCCAGAGGCGGCGTTCACGGCCTTTAGCAGACGCTGCGCTCTCGCGCTATATCCATTCGGATATAATCGGGGAGTGAAACCAGTACGCTTCCTTGGGGACTCGCTCCAGTGCCTACGAGACTTCTCCGAGGAGGCGCGGCACGATGCGGGCTACCAACTGGAGAAGGTGCAGCGCGGAGAACAGCCTGACGACTTCAAGCCAATGCCCGCGGTCGGCAATGGCGTTGAGGAGATTCGATTGATGGACGAGAGCGGCGCTTACCGCGTGGTCTACGTGGCCCGGCGCGCTGAGGCCGTCTACGTGTTGCACGCTTTCCAGAAGAAGACGCAAGCGACTTCGAAGCGCGACATCGACACGGCGAAGAGACGTTTCGCGGAACTGACGAGAGGTGGGAAATGAAGAAATCCGAGAGCTTCGATAGCGTCTGGGATGCGATTACGGACACGCCCGGGGAGGCGGCTAACCTGCGCGCGCGGGCCGAACTGATGCGGCAGATTGCGGCCTTCGTGAAGAAGCAGGGCTGGACGCAGGTGGAGGCGGCGCGACACTGCGGAGTGACCCAGCCGCGGATCAACGATCTGCTCCGCGGCCGAGTATCGCGCTTCTCGCTGGACGCGCTGGTGAACATCTCCACTGCGCTGGGCTGCCGCGTGCGGGTCGATCTCGAAGCGGCCTGAGATACGCCCCGCCACCGGCCATGGGACCCTCCCGGCGCTGCGGGCGGCGGGTGGACGGATGGCACGGTGCCGCCAGCCGGAGCGGCGCGGGTTGGCGGGGTTGCGCTCGGGGTCGGCCGGATCGCAGAGCACGGTGTGGCGGGCGATGGCGTTGAGGCGGTTGTGGCCGAGTGCGGTGGCGGCGTCGGTGACGCCGCGGATAGCGGTGATGAACTGGTCGAGCGCGGGGACGTAGACGCGGTCGATATAGGCGGCGGCCTGGGCGCGCTGCCAGTTGAGGTGTCGAGTTGAGGTGTCGGGGACATAGCACTCAACCTCGAAACGCTGTAGTCTGGGCTACTGGCTGGTTGGCGGCAGCACCGGCTGGTTCCATCTGCATTCGGGGTCCGTGCTTGCGGGGCGTCAATGTGCGCTCCAGCTTCGCTTCCAACTCGGCCACAAAATCACGACTGCCAAAGGGGCGGCCCGTGCGCGTGGCTTCCCGCAGGCGGTCCAGGTGGCCGGAATGCTTGAATCCCAGCCCGAGAATCTGTCGCCAGGTGGCTGGCGGATAGCGCTCCACCCAGTCCTTAGCGCCAAGCCACGGCGAGGCCTCTACCAATCCAACGTGGGCGCGCGCACTCGACCACGGATAGTCCAAAACCGACTCCACCATGCCGGCGCGCACTGGGTTGTACTCCATGTAGTGCATGGCGTAGGCAGCGTGTGCCTGGTCCAGGGCGCAGGAAAGGTAGCGGCTTTGCCACACATGCCCGCAGCGGCTGAGGCGGATATTCAGCCAGCGCGAGTAGTTGCCGTGAGCCACCCGGAACGCGGCACTCATGGAGTCGGACCGCTCCGGCACTACGATGAGATGCACGTGGTTGCTCATCAGGCCGTGCCCTAGCACACGCAATTGCTCCTCGGTGGCTGCAGCGCCAAGCAAGGCCAGGTAGGTGAGCCGGTCCTCATCGTCGAGGAAGACGTCCCCGAAACCCCAAGATGAGGATGGATGCGGAGATTACAAGTCCTATTCTCCGCACCGTAGCGGAGAATAGGCTGGACAGATGCGGAGATTGCGAGCTGTAATCTCCGCAGGAGTGCGGAGAATGTATCTCCATGAGTTAGAGGACTGGCCCAAGTTTCATTGGAGCGCCGAAACCATCGCGGCTCCCCTCGCTACGGTGCGCGACCGCCAAACCCGTCTCATCCGGCAAATGGAAGCTCTGGGGTTCAACCTCCAGCAGGAAGCGGTGCTG
>JAHCHD010000297.1 GCA_026129915.1 Bryobacterales bacterium | reverse complement strand
ACCAGTCGCGGCCCGTTCCGCTGCCGACGACGAACCAGATTGTGGGCAGCGGCATGCGGCAACCGGAGATGGCAATGCTGGAGGGCAAGCGTGCCGCACCTCCCAAGATGGCTTCCCTGAAGAAGCGTGAACCGGAACTCTGCCTGGACTGCCACAAAGAGAAGCGAGCGCAGATCAACTACAGTTCTCACCACCCGGTAGTCGAGGGTCGCATGACCTGTAGCAGTTGCCACAACCCTCACGGCGGGGAGGGTTCGCTGCTGCGGACTTCTGAGAGGGGCAACGACCTCTGCTATAGCTGCCACCAGAACCTGCAAGGGCCGTTTGTGTTTGAGCATGCGGCGGTGGAGGAGGGCTGCACGAGCTGCCACAATCCGCATGGTTCGGTGGTGAACAACATGCTGACGCAGAATGAACCCTTCCTGTGTTTGCAGTGCCACGAAGCACACTTCCATATTGGGCGCGATGGCATAAGCACACCGGTGAACCTGCCCAGCGGAGGTTCGCAGAACCCGTTCGGGTCCGCTGGATTCAGGCGCGGTTTCAGCACGAAATGCACCAACTGCCACTCGATGGTGCACGGCACTGATCTTCCCTCGCAATCCGTACCGAGCCGTGGCGGCTCGCTGACACGTTAAGGAGGCCTAGCCATGAGAAAGCATCTCCTCACTCTCGGATTCTGCTTCCTTGTCGCCGCATCGGTGCTCGCACAGGCGCCCACTGTGCCAGAAGCCCCCAAACAGAACCCCGTACCGAACGGCTCTGGAGGCAATATCTTTGTGGGCACCCGCGGGGTGAACAACACAGACTACCTTGGGCTGGCGAGTGAGTACGACGTGGCCCCGCAGGGCTTGCGCCCGAGCGTCGGCGGCTCCTTCTGGAGCTTGCAGAACGGCATGTTCGTGGATGCCCTGGTGCAGAACCGGGGCGACGCGCGCGACCAGCAGTACCGGGTGAAGGTGGATCTGAACCGCTGGGCGCAAGTAACCAGCAGCTTTGTAAGTTTCCTGCACCGGGTGGACAATGATCCGCTGGACTATATGGACGCCGCCAAAGGCAGTGTAGTGCTACGGCACGACAATTTTGCGCCTGGCGTGAACTATATGAACGGATGGAGCCAGATGCAGACCGAAATCAAGGGCGTAGTTCCGAATGCCACCATGATTCGCTGGCGCGCGGGACATCGCAGTATGCAAAAGAACGGCAGTATGCAGGCACGCACACTGTCGAAGTGCTCGAACTGTCACGTGACAGGGGCCACCAAGGAAATCGACCAGCAGATGCACGAACTCACTGGTGGCGTGTCACTGGTGCTATCGCACCTAACGGTGGACTACGACTACACGAACCGCCAATTTACTGAACGGGCCGATGCCCCGATGATGCAGTACACCGATTCAGTGCATCCGGCCAGCATGTTGCCTGTATTCGGCAACCGGGTGCAGTATGACCAACGCGATGGCCGGCTGCCCTACAATATGGTTCCCGACAGCCGGAAGACCATGCACACACTGAAGGGGAGAGTGGCGCTTCCGAAGGACGCGCGCCTGTCGGCGGCCTACACACGCGGCAATGTCACGAATCGCTTTACCGGGCTAGATGCGCGTACCTGGGCATGGAACTCCTCGTTCACGATACCTATCAAGAAGCGTTGGGCATTCAATGTGCGGGCGCGACAGTTGGATGTGGATTCTGACGATGTGTTTGTGGATGTGGTGGAAAGGCCATCAGCGGCGGGGCCAACGGCGGGACTGACATACTCAGAGGCCTACCCCGCGTTCGGGCAGGCGGACTTCCTGCGGGCTTCGGTGCGTTCGCGCAATACGATTTCGTTGAAGGGCGAGTTATCGGGGCGGCTGGCGAAGCTCACCCAACTAAGGACGGGGTATGAATTCCGCCAGATTGAGCGGCCGAATTACGAGATCATGAAGACGGGCATCAACCGGGTATACGCGGCGTTTTCCACGCGGCGCTCGCCTACATGGCAGGCACGGGTGCGGTACCAGTTGGAAAGCGTACGTGACCCCTTCCGCTATGAGCACGCGGCGCTGCAACCCGTGCTACAACCATCGCCTAGCCCTGGGCTGCAGCCATTCGGGGGTTTGCAATACTTCACGATGTACCGGGCGCGGCAGGCAACGCTCACCCAATACCCCACCATCGCGCACCGGATTGACCCGACCTTCACGTGGACGCCGAATGAGCGGATGTCGGCCACGGTCCACTACCGCTTTACGCACCAGAGTAATGACCAGCTGAACTTCTCTGACTGGAACCGGACAGTGCACTTCCCGGGAACGGAACTGTGGTTCGCTCCACTGGAGAACCTGCACATCACCGCGGCCTATAGCTTCCAGAACGAGCGCAGCAACAGTCTGATGGTGCTGCCCGTCTACGATGGTTGAGCGGGCGGGGTAACCGCGGGCCAGTTTGGCTCGCTCGCTGACATGATTAGCTACTCGGTGCGGAACCACTCCGCGTTTTTCACGGCCAATTATCAGATAAACCCGAAGACCAGCCTTTTCGCGAACGTGGTCTATAACGACGGGCGAGGTTCCATGGGCAACATCAATTTCAACCCAGCATTGCTGGTTGGACAACCTGTAGGCTTCGATTACATCGCCGCCCAGGAGATTGGGCGCTACTCCGCGCTCAGCATTGGACGCACCCAGCAGATGTACGGCGTCAATCAGCAGGTGGCGCCAAATTGGGTGCTTTCCCTAGTGGGATACTATTCCAACTATCGTGATCGCCAGCCCTACTTGTTCGACGCCAACGGCAGAACGGTAGGGGTGCATGGAGGCTTGAGCTACACGTTCTAGTGGTTGGAAAACCTGTCCAGCCCATGAAACGGGGGATCGCCACTTCCTGAGGGGTAGCGATCCCTTGTCGTTTCCAAGCGCTACAGCTTACCCAGCAGGAACATCAGCCAGCTAAAGCCCGCAAATGCGGCAAGGGGCGTCGTGAAGCGCTTCACGAAGAGCTTGGGTAATTCGGCCTTCGATTCCGCTTGTAGCAGGCTGGCCATGGCGGAAGACGCAAGCAGGAAAAGGAGCACG
>JAHCHD010000296.1 GCA_026129915.1 Bryobacterales bacterium | reverse complement strand
GAGATGTCAGAGGCCCAGTTCAACTATTTTTCCCAACCTGCCGGCTTGGCAAAGCCCGTGGGTCTGCTCGTGCGCGAAGTCTGGCGGGATACCCTGGCCTGGGATCGAGGCATCCGCCCGGGTGATCTCTGTCTTGGTCTAGACAATGAGCCATTGACGCGCCTGGACGAACTCGCGGTGATGACTGTGCCGATGTACCGCCCGGAGTATACGCTCACCTTCCGTCGGGGCCGCGGCGACCGCAAGGTTGTGTTCCCTCCTGGAGCTGGGCTTACCGCCGAGCCTGAATTCCAGCGTCCCAGCCTGGTTACGTTCGTTTCCCCCTTGCCCGCCATCGCCATCCATTTGGTTCAAGCCAATTCCGCAGCCGCGCGCGCTGGCCTTCTGCCTGGAGACCGCCTGGTTTCCGCCGGACCGCAGTTTGCCGCCGTCCGCCCCGTCCCGGAACTTTTTGCCGAAGAGCGCAACGAACCGCTGTTTCTGGTGGTCGAACGGGGGCATGCCCTCCACGGTCTCTTCCTGCCATCGCAGCCCGCGCGCTAACTCCACTAGACCGGTGACCTTCCGCATTTTGTTCAGCGACCCTGGACCGGCGGTGCAATGCTCTCACTGGGTCACCTTCCTTGTCCGGCCCATGCTTCGTTTTGACAGAACGGTTAAGGCCTTTTGCAACTGTACCGGAAAGTGTATATTGATAAGAGGACAAAAGAGTCGGAAAATGGAATTTGAGGACTTTGCGTCTTGAGCCATAGCAGGTACCCATGTCTATCGAAGAAAAAATTAAAGAGCTGAACGAAAAGCGCCAGCAGGTTCGCCAGGGCGGCGGAGCCAAGCGTATCGAGAAGCAGCACGAAGCAGGGAAACTCAGTGCCCGGGAACGAGTTGACCTTTTGGTGGATCCTGACAGCTTCCAGGAAACTGGGCTCTTTGCGCAGCACCGGGCCACATTTTTCGATATGGCCGGTAAGGATTTGCCCGCCGACGGAGTGGTGACGGGCTCTGCGCTGATTGACGGGCGAGAGGTTCACCTCGCCAGCCAGGATTTCACCGTGGCTGGCGGCGCTGCCGGGGAAGTGCACTGCGACAAGATCGTGGAGATGATGGAAGCCTCCATGAATACCGGTTCGCCCTTTGTTTTCATTAACGATTCGGGCGGCGCACGCATTCAGGAGGGCATTGACAGTCTGGCCGGCTACGGGCGCGTCTTCTATCACAACACCCGTTTATCTGGAGTGGTCCCCCAGATTTCCCTCGTTTGCGGACCCTGCGCGGGCGGGGCGGCCTATAGCCCCGCTCTTACTGACTTCATCATTCAAGCCAAATACGCCAACATGTTCATCACGGGCCCGTCCGTCATTAAGCAGGTCACCGGGGAAGTGGTGACGGCGGAAGAACTCGGAGGTCCGGGCGCCCAGATGGGGCAGTCTGGCGTGGTGCATTTCATTGCTGAGAACGACGAGCATGCGATTGAGATCTGCCGTAAACTGTTGAGCTTCCTGCCTTCTAACAACATGGAGGATCCGCCGCGCGTGGAAAGCTCGCGCGAAGTGGAACTCGACGACGAACTCAACCAGGTGGTTCCCACTGACGGCAAGATGTCCTACGACATGCGGCAGGTCCTCCTGCGCGTGGTAGACGACCAGGATTTTCTCGAGGTCCAGTCAGAGTATGCGAAGAACATTCTGATCGGGTTTGCCCGGATCCTCGGGCGGTCTGTGGGTATTGTGGCCAATCAGCCCGCGGTGCTCGCTGGCGCGCTCGACATCAATGCTTCGGATAAGGCCGCGAGGTTCATCCGCTTCTGTAACGCGTTCAACATTCCACTGGTGACCTTCGTCGACGTGCCGGGCTTCCTTCCGGGCGTGGCCCAGGAGTATGGCGGCATCATCCGTCACGGCGCGAAGATGCTGTTCGCATACTCGGCGGCCACGGTGCCGAAGATCACGGTCGTAGTCCGCAAGGCCTATGGCGGCGCTTATCTGGCGATGTGTGGAAAAGATTTGGGCGCTGACCGTGCCTTCGCTTGGCCCACTGCGGAAATAGCCGTAATGGGTGCGGAGGGCGCCGCGGACGTCGTCTTCCGTAAAGAGATCGACGCGGCGGAAGACAAAGCCGCCAAGCGGCAGGAACTCATCAAGAAATATCGCGAGACCTTCGCCAACCCCTACGTAGCGGCAGGACGCCGTCTAGTGGACGACATCATCGAGCCGGCCGAGACGCGGCGCTTTGTGGCGATGAGTCTCGAATCTCTGCACACCAAACGGGAACTGCGGCCGCCCAAGAAGCACGGGCTGATTCCGCTGTAGACCAGGGCGGCGGGAATATGCCGCTCCACGATTTCAGGAAGCAGGGTGTACCCCTGCAAACCAGGGCTCTCTCAATAAGCCCCGCAAAACAGAAGGATGGATATAACGATGTCGACGAACCAGGAGGCCTTCCCCGCTGAACTGCTGGAAGTGCCCGGATTTGAGTTTGTAGATCATGTGGCGATCTCCGTACCGCGCGGCCACTTGGATGCGCAGGTAAGTGCCTACAAGATGCTTGGCTTCCGCGAACTGCACCGCGAAGAGGTATACGGAACTGACCAAGTAAGAGAATCGCTGTTGCAGGTGGGCGACAGTCAGAACCTCATTCAGTTGCTTGAGCCCCTTACCGAGGATTCGCCGGTGCAGAAAGCCATCGATAAGGCAGGCGGACGTGGCGGTCTGGCCCATGTGGCATTCCGCGTAAAGAGTGCGCAGACCGCCTTCAGCTACCTGAAAGAAAAAGGCTTCAAGATCATTGACGCTGCGCCGCGCCCGGGTTCGCGGGGCACTACGGTGTTCTTTCTCCATCCCAAGTCCCGTGAGGATACCCCCTTCGGTGTGCTCTTTGAATGCGTCGAGGACCCCGGTTCGGGTGCGGCGGTAGCCCACTAGCGGCGAATTGTGAAGGCAATGGCGGAGATCGCACCTCGCAGAAAGGCAACATCAACATGAGTGACGAGAAGAGCGCGGCCCTGAATCTGTTGGCGGAGTTTCCGCCGGTTCCCGACGAGGCATGGCGCGAAGTGGTGGAGGCAGACCTCAAAGGCGCTGACTTCGACA
>JAHCHD010000295.1 GCA_026129915.1 Bryobacterales bacterium | reverse complement strand
CGAGCCAGGTGAGCAGGTTCGCCGGTGCGAAGACCGTGCCAAGATCCGCCAAGCCGGCCCACTTGAGAGAGGGCAGCGCGGGACGGTAGCCCAGCAAAATGGCCGCCAGAATGGCCGCACCCACCCAGACGGCAGTCCAATCCTCAGTGCTCCACCAGGCAGACCGGGGCGGTGTGTGGTTTCCAACAGCAGTTGGCTCAACAGGCGTAACAGTGGAACGGGGAGCGGTGGCCATTCCTCAAAGGGTAGCGTAGAATGGGCGACCACCGCGACGAAGCACCTGAGGAAAAGCTGAGACGACTCCCTGAAGCCCACACGGTTCACGCGTTGGTACCGAAGTTCGTCGAATTGCGTGGATTAGTCGGTGCTTCCCCATCGTTCCATGCCTACCAGCCACTTGCCATTCACCAGCTCAAGCTCAACCTTGCCGCTGGAGTTAGGCTCATCAAACATAGTGCCTGTGAGCAGGAGTTCTGCTTGATCATCCACAATCTGCACGCGGAGCACCTTCACGTCCTTCGCCATGAACTCCTTGATCATGTCGAAGCGCTCTTTGAAATCGGGGTCTTTCATCATCTCGGCACGCTCCGGCACCACCAGAGTCTCCAAGGCCTTTAGGTCGCCCCGCTTCATAGCATCCTGGAACTCGAGATACGCCTTGGTGACCGGCGACTTCGCTGCCTCGTCGATGTCCTTCTGGTTGGGCACGTACTTAGGTTTTTCGACGTGCGGCTCTAGGTCAGTTGCAAACTCCAACGTATAGGACAATTCGGTATCGCCAATCTTCTTCTGTTCCGAGAACGTGGCCAGTTCCACTCGGCTGGGCTCGTAGGTGGTGAACTTCTCTTTGTCGAAGGTCCCTGAGATGCTGATACTTCCCTCAACAAGAGAACCCACCAAATTCAATGCGTAGTTGCTGCCGTCATAATAGAAATCCATGGTCATGCCGTTGACGCCGGCATCGCGGAGATCGAAGGGGTTCGGGTCTGGCTTTAAGAGCTTCGCGGGCACCTCCCGGTCTGTAAGAAGGATGACTGCACCCATTTTGGTCTTGGTGTCGTCGGCCCTGTCAGGAACCTGGAAGCCGTACACATGGGTGAGCTCCACCGTCTTTCCATTTACTGTCAATGTGCCTTTAACATTCTGTGCGGCCATGGCGAAAGCGAAGATAAGCGCGAGTAGCAATAGTCGGGTGAGCATGCGAGCCCCTCCTGCGATGTAAACGTATAGGGACACCGAACCCAGTGCATCCCGATGTACGGTCTAGCGTGGGCCAGATGGGATTTGGCTCATGCACGGCTAAATTGGGGGCATCGTCGGAGAATCTACCAGCCTAACTCCGCGCGCACCCGGAAGGTGCGCCCGTCATTTAGCGTATTGGTGATGGCGCCAAAGTTGGGGTTGGAGAGTTCAAAGCCAGGTTCGGCAAACTGCGGTGTGTTGAGGAAGTTGATCGATTCCGCCCGCAGCAGAAAGCTGCGCTCGCCGCCGATTACCCAGCGGCGATAGAGGGCTGCATTCACGTTTCGGATGGCTCCTTTGTAGAAAGTATTGCGCCCCAGGTTTCCGCGACTGTCTGTGGGTTGAATGAGTTGAAACGCCTCTCGCGGCAAGCGCTGCCTGGAGGTATCGGGATTGCCGAAGGACCTTCCCAGGATGGAGAGGTCCACCAGATTCGGCCGGTCGCCGCCACTTCCGTCCACGTTGCCGAAGCCGGGAGCATCGGAGCCAGACTGTACGGTAAACGGCGTGCCCGTCTTCAGCAGCGTCACTGCGGAGATATTCCAGTTGCGCACCAGGGCACCCAGCCAGCTCTCGGCCATCACAGGGATCTGATAGTTGGTACGCGCCAGAAACGCATGGGGCTGATGGAAGTCACTGGGCCCGCGCATTTCGTCATGGGCAAAGAACTCGCTCTGGCTGCGAGAGACGCGGCTGTCGGCATCGAAGGCAGTGTTGGTATAGCTGCTGCCGAGGTCGATGGCTTTGCTCCACCAGTAGCTGGTATCGAGCGAAAGGCCTCGCCATTCGTTCATCACCACCGAGACGCGGCCGGCGTCGTAGTAACCCCTCGATCCATTCAAGACGCGCCGGACCTCCGCGGTGGTGGGATCCGCCCGACGCAGGTTCCAGGTAGCCGTGGTTTGGGGGATGCCCGCTACGGGCTGCGCGCGATTGTCGTACCACATGATTAGCAACTTGTGCGAGCGGCTACCCACATAACCCAGTTGCAGCCGCACTCGCTGGCCCAGGGAACGCTCCCAGGCGATATTCGACATGTAGGAATAGGGCGTGGCCAGTTCCGGATCCATGGTGTAGATGTTTGGGCTTGCCGCGGCCAGGTCAGCGGTGCGGATTCCCTCCAACGGGTTCAGCAAGTCCGGTGCGGGCAGTACGATCTTGTAGTTGTTCGGCGGCGAGAAGCGTACCTGCTGGTAGGTAACCGGAAAAATCTGTCCGAAGAACACGCCACCGCTTGCGCGAAGAACACCAGCGTTCCGCGGCAATTGCCAGGCCATGCCAGCATGACCACCCAGATTGTTGCGGTCGGCGCTGTACTTGATCTGCTCCAAGCCGTTTACTTCGCGGGGACGCCCCACCGGCTCATAGCGAAGGCCCGCATTCCAGGTGAGCCCAGGACGAACGCGCCATGTGTCGCCCGCATAGAACAACAACTCGGAGTTGCGATAGCCACGATGGGGATCGCCAATGGATACGAGGTGCTGCGAGGGCCGCCCCAGGCGCAGGTTATTGAACGCGGTGTCGCCGAAGTCTGGCGCAAAGGAGAAGAAGCCTCGATGAGCATCGGTCATTACCCCGTTGAACTGGCGACGCGTAGCCTGGAAACCACCAGTCCAGTTGTGGTTGCCCGCGGTGTGGCGCAGTTGCGCGCCCTGCCGGAAAATGTTCTCGGCGCGGTCAATCGGAATTCCGGCCAAGGGCCCCAGACCCGTCAACCCAGCGGTACTGATCATGGGCCCCACGGCATTCCGTTCGGGTACCAGGAGGCTACCGAGCCGGTCGAAGCCTGATGAAATATCCAGCAACGTGACGGGCCCGAAAGCCCGCGTGTAGGTGATGCGAGCACGATGGCTTTTGGTTTCTGTATCCGGGTTCTGCCCAGCCAC
>JAHCHD010000294.1 GCA_026129915.1 Bryobacterales bacterium | reverse complement strand
CTTGAGCCCGGAAGTCCCGAATGGACGCTCGCCTCGGCGGTGGACGCCGACCGGCTACCTCGGCACATTGCGGTGATCATGGACGGCAATGGACGCTGGGCGAACCAGCGTAATTTGCCCAGGGTGGCCGGCCACAAAGCGGGCATGAACGCGGTACGGCAGGTGATTGAGCAGTGCGCCCGGATGGGTGTGCGCGCGGTTACCCTGTATGCGTTTTCCGTGGAGAACTGGAAGCGGCCGCGCACAGAAGTGGAAACACTGTGGCGTCTGCTGCGCTTCTATGTGGACCACGAGTTGCCGAAGCTGGTGGACAACGGGATTCAAATCCGTACCATGGGCCGTACGCAGGCGCTGCCGCGCGACGTGGCCCGCGACCTGCAGCGATGCGTGGATGCGACCCAAGGGAACCGCGGGCTGATCGTCAATATCGCCATCAACTATGGCGGGCGTACCGAGATTGTGGATGCGGTGAATCAGGCAGTCGAGCAGGCACGGGCGACCGGGACGCTGGATAGCCTCGAGTTCAGCGAGGAGCTGATTGAGCAGAACCTCTACAGCAGGGGATTGCCCGATCCAGACCTGCTGATCCGCACGTCCGGTGAACTCCGCATCAGCAACTTTCTGCTTTGGCAACTCGCCTACACCGAGATCTACGTTACGCCAACGTACTGGCCCGACTTCGGGCTGCGCGACCTGCTGGAAGCCATCTTGGATTTCCAGAAGCGCGACCGGCGCTTTGGCGGAGTCCGTCGCGACGCGGTGGAAGCTCCGGCGGAAGTGTTGGATGAGCTGCTCGGCGTTACTACCCCATGAAGCGTGTCCTCACCGCGCTAGTACTTGCTCCCCTGGCAATTTTTGTCATCTTTGGTGGTCAGCTACTGTTGGTGCAGGCCGTGGTGGCGACGATGGCCACGCTGTGCGCCATCGAGTTCCGGAATCTGATAGGGCATTTCCAGTTTGAGAAGCCGCTGTTTACCGCGCTTGGAATCGGACTCTGTCTGCTGCTACTGCCCTTGCCCTATACGTTTCCCGTGCTGATGGTGGGCACTTTGCTGATGCTGGCAATGATGCTGCGCAGCATCGAAATGAGGCTTACTCTTCCTTCAGCAGGCGCGACAATGCTGGGCATCATCTACGTGTTCGGCAGTTGGAAATCGGGCATTCTGCTATGGCGGATCGATCCTCACTGGCTGCTGATGGCGCTGGCTATTAACTGGGTGGGTGACTCGGCGGCGCTGGGGGTTGGACGCATGATTGGCCGTCACAAGATGGCTCCGGTGATCAGTCCGGCGAAGAGTTGGGAAGGCGCGGCGGGTTCGCTGGTTGTGAGTTCCGCGATTGCGGTGGCTTACATCCGTTGGTTCTCGCCCGAAACGCCATTGTGGCTGGCGCTATTGCTTGCAGCCTTCGCGAACATCGCCGGGCAAGTGGGAGATCTGGCCGAGAGCGCACTGAAGCGAGGGGCTGGCATCAAGGATAGCGGGAGCATGCTGCCGGGGCATGGAGGCTGGCTAGACCGGCTTGACAGCTCTCTCTTTTCGATGCCGGTGGTGTATACCATCCTGCTCGTAGCCCGGTTGTACGCAGAAGGGTAAAAGCCTGGCGGACGGTCTTTGCGCGGAGCGGTCGCATCATCTGGCAGCCTGCACCGCCTTATACGTATTGCGCAGCGTTGCTTCGAGGGATTCACGGGGCAAGCTGCGGATGATGGGCGCCACCGCCCAGCCCAAGCCACTGGGCACGTCGCGGGAAAGCGAGATGGCGCGGCATTCCGCCCACAGGCCCCCTGCCGTTTCCTGCCAGGCCCAGTAGGCATGCAACTTCCACAGGAAGCCCTGACCTTCCCCATCGGCCAGAATTCGCTCATCGGACTCACCGGCATTTTCCACCTCGCGGATGCTGGTGGTGTGCGACATGCTGTAGCCGGCGCCGGGTTGGACCTCGAAGAAGCGATTTCGGTACTCGCTGTCGAGAATCACGGTGAGCACCTTCTTTTTGCGCAACCGAAGGAAGCTTCGGAGCTCCTCGCCGGTGTGTGAGAGCAGCCGGGAATTCACTACCTCGGGCGCGTAGTATTCCTTATGGCGGTTGTAGTCCTTCAGAATGCGCAGTAGCGCCGCAGCCGTGGCGTTGGGGAGAAAGGCTTGCCCGGTCCAATCGTGGATGTAGGCGGAGCCAATATCGAGAGGGTTCTCTTTCGCCATGCTGAAGACACGAACTTCGTCGGGTGGTGTTGGGTTGGCCGGGAAGCCGGTGATCTTCCCGCCAGCGGCGCGCCGCTTGAGGTCGGCTTCAGCGCGCTGGGTATAACGCAGGAACTCCGCGGCATCCTCAGGCTTCAACGAAGCAGCTTGCGATGATGCCGTAAGAGAAAGAGCAGGCAATGAGGCCGTAGCGGCGAGCAGGGTTCGTCGGGTGCATCGCATCTGTTTCTATCCTCGCAGACGCGCGCCGGGAACTTTCCATTTCACGCGTTCGTCCATAGAGGGCATAACGAGAGGTGAACGGATTTAGGACTTGGCGATCAAGTGAGAATGGGCTATCATCAGAAGAGACGCCACGACCTGTCCTGACCTGTCGAACGCGCGCCATGTTGAGAACCACGCTGTGTCAACCATCGCCAAACTGCTGAAGAGTTTTCATCGGGCCTTGATTGCAGCCACGATGGTTTTTGCGAGCGTGTACGTGGTGCTGGCACTTTGGCAGGGCGGAGCGAGCCGCGCGGATGCTGAGCATCTGAACATGATGATGACGCAATCGATGGCGAGCACGGTGGACGATGCGGGTGCGACGCTTAGCTGGGGCGACCTGCTGCGGCACGGGGAACGGAAGAGTGGCGACGGGGTTTCGCTAGCAGGCCGCATGGACGGCAAGGTGGTGCGGATGGCAGGGTATATGGTGCCGCTCGACGGCGCTGCTTTTCGCACCACGGAGTTCCTGCTGGTGCCGTACTATGGCGCCTGCATCCATGTGCCGCCGCCGCCCGCCTATCAGATTGTGCATGCCAGGGGGATTCCACCGGAGGGCTTTGCGCTGGAAATACAGAAACCAGTGTGGGTGGAAGGGATTTTCTCTCTGACTCCCAAGCAAAGCGTGTATGGAGAAGCGAGTTATTCGATGGAGGTGAGGGATGTTCAAGAGTTTCAAC
>JAHCHD010000293.1 GCA_026129915.1 Bryobacterales bacterium | reverse complement strand
GGGCTGATGGTATTGGTTTGCGCGATGGCGTCCACTACATCGTCGGGCGAGAGCTGTTGAGCGCGAAGCCGCTCCGGGTCTACGCGCACCACCAGCGAACGAGCCGTGCCACCGAAGGGGGGAGGCGCGGAAACACCGGGCAGGCGCGCGAACATGGGACGAACCCTGAAGAGGGCAAGATCGCTGATTTCGTCTACGGTGCGCGTCTCGCTCGAGAACACCAGATAGCCTACCGGTACGCTCCCCGCATCAAAGCGCATCACAAAGGGAGGTACGGTTCCGGGTGGCATGAAGGAACGAGAGCGGTTCACCTGCGCCACGGTTTCCGACATTGCGGTTGCCATGTCGGTGCCTTCGTGGAAGCGCAGTTTCATCAGCGCGGCACCCTGCACGGAGCGTGATTCTACATAGTCAATACCCCGGATGTAGAGGAAGTGATACTCGTAATAGTTCACGAGATAGCCTTCCATCTGGGCGGGGTCCATGCCGCCGTAGGGCTGTGCGACGTAGATGACAGGCTCACCGAGATCAGGGAAGATATCCACCTTCATGCGCTGGATAGCCAGGACGGAGCATAGCGCGACCCCGAAGATCACCATCAGAACGGTGATGGGTCGTCGCATTGCCATGTGGATTAGCCACATACGGTAACTCCTTCCATTGGCGTCCAATGGACTAGCCAGCTAACAGGCCTCAGATTGGGATTGCGCATCAGGGGATCTGCTCCAGGAATGTGGTGAGGTTTCCGCTGGCGGCAGCAACGCCAAATGCCGCGCGCCAGACCTGGATTCGCGAAACGGCGTCGTCCACTTCCGCTTGCCGCAGAGCACGTTGTGCGTCGGCAATTTCAGTGATGGTGCCCAGGCCGGAGCGGTAGCGCACTTGGCTTTGCGTTTCCAGTTCGCGGGTGGCGTCGAGCGCTTCGGGCATTTTCGCGGCAATGCCCCTGGCTGCCTCCAGTTGAATTCGCGCTTGTTCAGTGAGCGTACGCAGATCCAGCTCGGATTCGCTAAGTCGGGCGGACGCGGCATCCACTCGGGCGCTTTGCACCTCTGAGCGGCTGCGCGACCGTTTGCGCTCGAACAGGTTAATTGTGATACCGGCTCCTGCCGCCCAGTTGCCGATGTCGGGGTAGAGACCTTCTAGACCGCCGCGAAAGGACCCGTCGATTCGAGCACCGCTGCCCCTTCCATTGGCTGCTGAAAAGACTTCCAGCTTTGGAAACCACTCCTTCTCCGTCGCTTTCACTGCAGCCGAGAGCGACAGCCGTTCCGCGGCGCGGAGTTGCATCAGCGGATGCGCCCCGATAGCTTCTTCCGAAATGCGGTCTGCAACAGCCTGTTGCGCGAAGCCGCCTTCAAGGACAACGGCGGTAGTAGGATTAGCGAGATAGCGGCCGAGTTCCGCCAGAGCATGGGCATTGCTTTGCCTTGCAAGGATGAGATCCGCCTCAGCGCGAGCGAGTTCCGCGCGCAACCGCGAAGCGTCCGCACCAGGGCGCAGGCCTGCCTGCACCAAGGCGTTCACTGCTGTCTGCGTGGTCCGCCAGCGTTCGACAGTCGCCTCGGCCGCTACTTCAGCTCGGGCAGCGGCGAGTGCGACGAAATATGAATCAGCCACGCGGTCGGCAAGCTCATAGCGAACCAGTTCCAGTTTCGCGCTGCTTTCCGCCTGCTTCGCCTCGGCAGCTACGATCTTTGCCCTGCGTGCGCCAAAGTCGTAGGCCTCCCAGCGAACGAACATTCCGATTGAGGTGCCGAATGCGCTTTGCCAGCTCTCTCCGGAGAGCGCAAAGCCATTAATAGGCGTGATGGTCTGATTGGGCATCATCATGCCCAGCACGTTGTTGCGGGTTGCACGGTTCAGTTCGGCGTGGAAGCTGGCGTGGGGCAAGTATGCATCGCGAGCGACGCGGATATCTGATTCCGCGGCGCCAATCTCAGCACGAGCCGCCTCGATGGAAGGGAACCGGGTCCAGGCCTCATGCACCGCCTGTCGGAGTGTCAGGGCCTGCTGCGCCTGAGCCGCAATGCACGCAAGAAGAGCTAATAAAACTACTGCGGTGAACCCGAGACACGATCGCGCCAGAGATAGCGTTCGAGGTCCTTGCGGGAAGTATTTCAGATCAGGCACTGCCGGGTGCCCTCGTTCAGTATCCAGTTCCGGTTTCAATTCGTCTGGGATCCCTTCATTCCCGTGTCGAGTTTCCTCGTTCTCGCCTGTGCGAGGGCCTTCAATTCATCCGCGGAGAAGGCTTCCTTCACGAGTTCAAGCACCAAGCGCTTGCGAGACCCTAGGTAACGCTTCCCCTTCGCCGTCGCCGTGTAATACTTGCGCCGTTTGCCTTCCACGAGTTGCTCGGTGCACCTGAGGTGTCCTTCCCGTTCCAGCCTGTGAAACTTAGGATAGAGGTGGCTGGCGCCCACGGAGTAGCCGTGATGCTTCAGCTCCTCTATCATCCAGAGGCCGTAGAGCGGACCCTCCGTCGCGTGATGGAGGATATGCAACTCGATGAAGTCCACCTGACCCTGTTTTCGCATAGTGATATCAGGGATTGATATCAGGTGACGATATCAGAAGTTTTGGAGAATGACAACTGAACTTGTCAGGGATCTCTGTCTTTAGGTCCTGAGACGGCGACGGTTGCCGGCGATTAGACCTTGGTAGATCTAGGTTTGACCGTCACCCTCGCTAAGAGTGTGGTAGCGATCGGGCGAGAGCCCGGTGAATCGTTCAAGGCGCGTGCTTGGCTTAGGCCAGCGAATCTCCACCCATTCGAGTTTGTCTGATGGGCCGAGGCCGAGCACTTCGCGCGGATCGTGATAAGAAAGATAGCTGCCGCCGCCTACCTTCATGCGGCTGCGGACCACGCCATTGGTTGACCACCGAATCCTCGCGCCGACAGCGTCGCGATTGCACGTCTTGCCAACCAGACGCAGGCCCAGCCAACGGTTGGTCGTGGCGATTTCATTCCGGGCGAGAACAGGAGCGCCACCGTTGACCGCCACCAGAACGTCCAACTTGCCGTCATTGTTGTAGTCTCCAACCGTAAGGCCTCGCGCGGCGAAGGTCTTCTGAAACAGAGGACCCGCGCTGGCACTAACGTTGCGCAGTTGAATGCCGTCGTGCCGGAAGAAGAGCAGGGGTTCACGGTAGGACACCTGCT
>JAHCHD010000292.1 GCA_026129915.1 Bryobacterales bacterium | reverse complement strand
GTAAGGAAAGGAAGCGCACACATCATGGAAACCCAATGAAACAGAGTGGGAAACCCGTAGTGTAGCGTGAACCCGCACCCATCCGGGTTGCGCCATGGGTTGTGACTCGCCACGGGCCGGGTCACGCAACGGGCCGGTTTCCCCGGCGCTTTCGGGCCAAGACCTGCTTCGGTGGAAGAGCGAGCATGCCGCTGTGGAACAGAGCCGAGGCCGCAATGGCGAACGATTCCGTTTCGCTGAAGCAAACCCTTGCCGGCAACCTGGGCGTCCGATGTTGGTTCTTCCGCGTTGGAGCGACTCCGTTCCCGGCAGTCTCGCCCTGCGCTCCCTAATCGCCCAAGGTGGCAGGTCTACAGTTTCAGGTCCCATCCCTTGCGGAGTTCCGGCTTGAGATAACGATTCGCTGCTTCACTATTGCTGAATCGCCGCTTATCCTTGTCCCATAGCAGTTTTCCTGGAACTCGAAGAGCAATCGCTCCCAGCGCCAGCCACTCGATATACTTGGTAGCCACTGAGAAATCCGACATGCCAGGGGCGCCACCCTTGCACGCGCGAATCCAGTCCTGCTGGTGATTCACGCCACGCGGCAACATCTGTGAGGGCAGCTTATACTCCGCCCAGCGCGATGCGGGCAATAGCCACACACCCTCGCCACGGGCGGAAGTGGCCATGTGGCCTTTCGAACCCACAAGAATGGCGCCGTTGCCTGGGGCACGCATCTTTGGATCGGACGACACACCAGGTGGCAGCGGCGGGCCACCGGGTGAGCCGGGGCGCCGGGCTCCTTGAGGAAACTGCGGTGGTCTCTGCTGCTGGATGGGCTTGCCATCGACGGTGAGTTGCGTGCTCACCAGCATCATTCCATCCCCGCCCTGCACGAACGGCCTGCCCTTCTCGCTGAGGTTGTTCATCGGCGGGAAGAGACGCTCGTCCTCGCCCATACCCGGAGGATTCTCGAAATCCCCACGCATGTTCTGGTAGGTGTGTACCGTCAGCGGAGGCATTCCGGCGCGCGCCGGGAACTCGAAGACGACATGCGCCCGCAGCGGCCACAGCCACTCACTCTTGCCCTCCACGAACACGCACTCCACAGAGATGGGGCTGGCCTTGTCCAGTTGCAGCGCCAGATGCGCCGGGCCAAGGTTGTGTACCAGCCAGTCGCCCAGCGATCCACCAGTAGAGAAGTCAATGAAGGCGCGCCATTGGTTCGTCATTAGGGGGTTGAAGGACCGGGATTCGGCGCAACCCAGCCACAGGTCCCAATCCAGCGTTGGCGGCACCGCGGTGGCGGCAGGTCCGGTGGCGGGAATGTTTGGCTGCCCTCCGTAGATCCCGCCGGTCCACGAGTGGAGTTCCTTTACTTCACCAATTTCCCCTGACCACAAGATCTCGCACGCCGTCTTGGTTCCCTCATGGCTCCAGCCCTGATTCCCCATTTGGGTAGCCACTTTGTACTTCACCGCCGCATCGGCAAGCAGCTGAGATTCCCAGGCTGTCCGGGTGAGCGGCTTCTCGCAGTACACGTGCTTTCCCTGCTGCATCGCAAGCAGCGCGATGGGCGTGTGCATGTGGTCCGGCGTGGCAATCATCACCGCGTCCATGCCCTTGCCCTCAGCCTCAAACATCTTGCGATAGTCTTTGTACTTCTTGGCGCGCGGATACTCCGCGAAACCCCGTGCGGATCGCGCTTCATCCACGTCGCAGAGCGCGACGATGTTCTCCGTGGCGGCCGCGCCCGACAAGATGGCGGGACCCCGAATGCCAATCCCAACCGCCCCGACGTTTAGCTTCTCGTTGGGAGACTTGTATCCAAGTCTGGAAAGCGACGCCGTACTGCCAAAGCCGCCAGCAGGAACTGCGGCAGTCAGAAGTGGTCCGAAAAAGAAATGCCGTCTCGGGAAGCGATAACCATTCACGGCGAGTCTCCTTACACAGATTACACAGGCAAACTCTATCAAATCTCCATCGGCGCTTCATCCGTATGCCAGCAGCCGTATGCCCGCCGGCACGATAGGCAATCGATACGCTCCACTCAGTCGTAGCAGCGGCGCAGCAAGGACTTCAACTCCTGGGGCTTCTCCCGAAGGCGAAGGCATTCATTCGCAAACTCATCCGTGAGGCAGTCATACGTCGTTTGTGTGTAGAAGACTGCCATCACCCATCTCGAGCAGTTCGCGCAGCGTCCGAGGTCGAAATCGAATCCGGCAGCGTGGCCGAGATCCGCGACGGGTGTCCACTGCATCTGCTCGCAACACACTTGCTCTGACAACGGCACGACTACGAATTGTATCGCGCAGGGCGGGAATCGCCGCATCCTGAAGACAGGGCGCATCCGGGGAACTGTCCCCTCGTGGGGGCAGGCCGCCTGTGGCCGTTCGCTCGCGGCGTTCCCCTGGGGCTCACCCCCTCTCGATGACAACGCCCTGCCCCCTAAACGTACGGCTTTCGCGAAGGAGTAGCCAGCTTCGGCATGATCGTTCGCGTGCTGCCCCTCCCTATGTTCCGCGCGGGGTCGTATCTCTGGCAGCCGACAGCCCCTGGCCTGAGTTGGTATGTTGGGCATGCGCCGCTGTTCATTTCCAGGTGGGGAATCTCTCCTGGTGGAGGGATGCCGGCCGCCCGGAATTGAAGGAGGAGAAGCCCATGCCCATTCCCGAGGGATATCACACCATCACGCCCTACATTGTGGTGCAGGACGCGGCCAAAGCCATCGACTTGTGGGTGGAGGCCTTCGGCGCCGAACGCGGTCATCTGGAGATGGCGTCAGACGGGCGGATCCGCCACGCGCAGATCCGGATCGGCAACTCGCACCTGATGATCACCGACGGCAGCTCCGAGTATGCGTTCATGTCTCCGATCCAGAAATTTGGAGGAACTCCCGTCCACTTGTTTCTGTATGTCGAGAAGGCAGACGCCGTATTCGCGCAAGCCCGGGCTGCGGGCATGGAGGAACTCATGCCGGTATCCGATCAATCCTACGGACGGAGCGGCGGCGTGAAGGACCGGTTCGGATTCGTGTGGTGGATCACAACGGCACCCTGATTTGGGCTTCACCGGGTGGCCTTTTACCTGTCCTCCTTATTTGGTTACTGTTTGTCTGTTTGCGGACTGTTCTCCTTCCTATTCCTTCTGGTTCTTTTTCGCCGTACCCCGTGGTGGCAGAGCGGATTGTGCGCACCTGGTGGCATTCC
>JAHCHD010000291.1 GCA_026129915.1 Bryobacterales bacterium | reverse complement strand
TCACGCATGATGGGGTAGTGGAGATATAGAGGTACGGTGATGAACACCGCCTCGACATCCGCCCGCGCCAGCAGTTCCCGGTAGTCGTTATACTTATCAGGCTTATCGCCCAGAGTCTTGGCCGCCATGTCGAGGTTGGGCTGGTAGACGTCGCAAAGTGCAACGCAGCGGCCAGCATCAATCTTGGTGAGATGGCGCTCGATGAGGCGATGGCCGCGACTGCCGGGTCCGATGAAACCATACTGGACCTCGCCATTCGCCGCTTTGACATTACGGATTGCGGGCGCTGCCATGTACTTGGAGGCAGCGGCAACCGCGGTGGCAGCCCCGGCTGCCTTCACAAAAGTGCGCCGGGAAAGATTGGACTGTTCGGCCATAGGTAACTACCCTCGATGAGAATGTTGGACGCGGTAATACGTAACGTAGAGTTTATCGAAGCCCACCGAGCGATTGCAATGCCCGAAGGACGACAATTGTGTCCGCGAACGCTCAGGGACGCGGAGGAGGTTCCTTCCCTTTGGACTCAATAACCGCAGACTCCGTTTCCGCGGGAAGCTCGCCCGCCGCTTCCGCCTTTGCTAGCCCCTCCCTCCAGTAACGGGCCGCCCACTCCGCGCCCGCAAGCACAATCATGGATGCCAGAAAGCTCCACAACACAATCGCCGCCGAATTGATGAATGGGCCATATTCGTAGCGGAGCTTCACGCGAAGAAACGGCCACACCAGTAAATTGATGTACTTGGCGGCCTCAAGCGCCAAAGCCACCCAGATTGCGGGCAGAACCATTAGCCGGGCCGGAATGCGCCGGTTTGGCAGCATCCAATAGATGCAGAACAGCAAGAGCGCGGTGACCGGCATCGCGGCCAGTTTCAGCGCCCATTCGGCCACCAGATAACTTAGCGGGCCTGGAAGGGTGATGCCAATTCCCTGCAGCAAACGAAGGTTCGCACTAGCCAGCACAATGGAAAGCATAGCGAGAGAGCCGCACAGGAAGATCATCGCCATGCTCAAAATCTGGTTACGGAGAAAACTGCGGTTCTGGGTGACACCCCAGATGCGATTTAAGGCCACCTCGAGCGGTTCAAAGATGCCGTTGGCCACGAACATAAGCAGCAGGATGCTGCCTACCTGCACCGGTCCGCGCTGTTGGATGGAAGCACGCAGATTGCGAGAGAGAAACGCGCCTACCTCATCTGGAAAATAGTGGCCCAGCGCCATGTGCACCGCCTCCGCGGCTTCCCACCATTGGAGAGCCTGGCAGAGCGAAACCATCACAATTAGAAACGGAAAGAACGAGAGCAGTACATTGGCGGCAATCGAAAAGCCGTACACATGCACCTCGGTTTCCATCCAGTAGCGCAGGGTTGGCCGAGCATAACCAAGCAGTTGCCAGCTTTCCGGACGAAGGGGCCTTCCCGCGGAATCGTATAGCAGGGGCGTGCTGCTGCCCGCTGGCGCTGGCCGGGAAGAGTCCGAGGGGGTGATCAGGCGCATGGCAATTTAGGAGACTGGAATGACGAGAAGGCTACAGTTTCAGCAGGCTACGCAACCGCTTGGTCTGCACGCGGCTCACCGGCACGCAAGTCTGCGCCTTGTCGTCCATTTTCAACTGAAAGCTCGACTTGAACCAGGGAACCAGTTCTCGAATCCGGTTGATGTTTACCAGGTAGCTGCGGTGAACCCGCCAAAAGATGTCCGGGTCCAGGGCCGACTGTAGTTCCTCAATGGTGCGGTAGTTCGAAAGTCCCGCAACCTGCGTGCAAACCAGAGTGATCAGGCCATCCTCGATGGTTGCGAAGATAATCTCGCTGGGGTCAACAATCAGGTTTCGGCTATTGGACTTCACAAGAATCTTCGGGCGCGGCTGGTTGCCACTGCGCTGGCCCGCGTCTGAGGCCACTGGCATGTGCATACGCGCTCGGTCGGCAAGATGCCGGCGCGCACGGTCGATGGTGACGCTCAGCCTCTCTTTCTCAATCGGCTTCAGAAGGTAGTCAAAGGCCTCTTCGCGGAACGCCTCCACAGCGTACTGATCGTAGGCGGTGGAGAGCACGAAGTATGGAGCCGGAATGCCCTGTTCGCGAAGGCGGCGGATAACACTAAGCCCGTCAAGGCCGGGCATCTGCACATCCAGAAAGACGATATCCGGCTCCAGGTCCTCAATCGCTTCGAGTGCTTCCGGGCCATTGGCGGCGAAGCCAACAATCTCAATATCCTGAAACTCGCGCAGCAAATATGACAATTCGTCACGCGCCAGTTCTTCGTCGTCCACAATAAGCACCGTGAGGGCGCTCGGCGTGGAAACCGCGTCCGCCGGGGAACCGCTGGGGGCGAAGGCGCGCTCCGTCATGACAGTGCTAGCATAGCAAATTGGCCTCCGCCTGCTCCTCCAATTCCTGGCGCCCGAGGCCAAGGAGAGAGTTCTTTGAACAGCAATCAAACCCCCACCATCGCTCCCGCGGAAGGCCGCCTGGGCGTGTTAATCCCGGGGATGGGTGCGGTAACAACCACGTTCATCGCCGGCGTAAAGGCAATTCGCCAAGGTCTTGGCAACCCCATCGGCTCCCTTACCCAAATGGGCACCATCCGTCTCGGTAAGCGCACCGATAACCGCACCCCGAGGATCAATGAGTTTGTGCCGCTTGCCGGCCTGGACGATCTGGTTTTCGGAGGATGGGATATCTTCCCCGAAAATATGTATGAGGCCGCGGTGAAGGCCGACGTGCTGAACCCGCAGACCCTGGACCCCATCAAAGACGAGCTAGCCTCCATCCAGCCAATGAAGGCGGTGTTCGACAAGAACTACGTGAAGCTGATTGACGGCCCCAACGTGAAGCAGGCCGCAACGATGATGGATAAGGCCGAGATGCTGATGGACGACATCCGCGGCTTCAAGGAGCGCAACCAGTGCGCGCGGCTAGTGATGATCTGGTGCGGTTCCACGGAAGTCTTCCATTCGCGCACCCCGGTGCATGAGACTATCGAAGCCTTCGAGGAAGGGCTTCGCCAGAACGATCCAGCCATCGCCCCCAGTCAGGTCTACGCATACGCCGCGCTGAAGCTTGGGGTGCCCTTCATCAATGGCGCGCCCAACCTCACCGTGGATGTGCCCGCACTGTCCGATTTTGCCCGTCTCAACAACATCCCCATTGCGGGCAAGGACTTCAAAACCGGACAGACTTTCATGAAGAC
>JAHCHD010000290.1 GCA_026129915.1 Bryobacterales bacterium | reverse complement strand
ACATCTCCACGGGCGTACCAATTTGTCCCACAACCACCTCGCCGCAGTGCTCGCGCCACGGCGGCACCACATGGCATAGACGCAGAGCGGTAAAGGTGACGCAGGCATCCACTCGGCAGTACTCACCGTCGCGCAGTTTCGCATCGCTGCCCATTCCGCTGGGAACATCCACTGCCACCCGCTGCGCAGCAGGAAAGCCATGGTTCCAGGCGCGAATGAATTTGAGTGCAGGCTCCCGCGCGGGACCCTCCAGCCCGGTGCCCAGCATCGCGTCCACCAGCAGTGTGGCGGGCTGCATATCGCCAGTGATCTCCTGCGCGATGCGTCCGCCCGCAGCGAGGTACATGCGCAGATTAGCGGCAGCATCGCCTGTGAGCGAATCCGGCGACGCCGTCAGCAGCACGTGCAGCGCCTTGGGACGAAAGCGGGTCAATAATTGGCGCGCCACAACCAGTCCGTCGCCACCGTTGTTGCCCTTGCCGCAGAACACCACAACACGCTGCTCTTCGATCGGGCTGGCCACACGCTGCAAGTATTCAACCACGCGATGGCCAGCGTTCTCCATGAGCACAAGGCTGGGAATGCCAGCCGCCATGGTCTGGTGGTCGATCCGCTGCATCTCTCTGGCGGTGAGTATCTTCATGCGTTCCTCAGGATACAACTGCTAGGAAGCCAGGCTACAGCTTCTTCACCAGCAGCAAGGTAATGTCGTCGAACTGTTCGGCCTTCCCCACCCATTCCTGCACGGTCGCCACCACCAGATCCGCCAGCTCACGGGTGTCTTTGTGGGCATTAGCCAACAGCAATGCGCGCAAGCGGTCCTCGCCGAACTCCTCCCCATACTCGTTTTCAGGCTCGGAAATGCCATCGGTGTAGAGCACCAGGAGATCGCCCGGCTCCAGCATCAGCCGGCTTTCATCGTAGCTAGCAAACGCAAAGGCGCCGACCACCAAGCCGTCCACATTCAGAGTCCGCACCTCTCCGCCACGAATCAGCAGAGGAGGCAAATGCCCGCCATTGGTATAGCGCAACTCGCCGGTGCGGTCGTCGAAGCAGCCGCAAAAGAAGGTCGCATATTTCGATGCACTGGTGAACTGGTGGATCTGCTGGTTGAGCCGCGACACGAGGGTAGCGGTGGACAATTCCTCCTGGGGTGCCGACCAGGTATCGTTGGCACCCCGTGCAGGCGGCAGGTAGGGCCTTAGCTGCGCGCGTATGGTGGACTGAATTGAGGCCATCAGAAGAGCGGCCGAAATTCCCTTGCCAGCCACGTCGCCGATGGCGAACAGAACGCGGTCGTCGTAGAGCCGAAGGTAGTCGAAGTAATCACCGGATGCCATTCGCGCGGGCTGGCTGACCGCAATCAGCTCGATGTACTCGAAGCGAGGGGGATCCTTGGGATAGAGGCCAGCCTGCACCTCCCGCGCAATCTCCAGCTCCGATTGCATGCGCTCCTTTTCCTTGGATACCGCTACTAACGTCTCCAGGTTCTCGCTCATGAGGTTAAAGGAGCGCCCTAGGTCGCTTAGCTGATCCTCTCCATGGACTTTCACCCGATGCTGGAAGTCGCCACGCATCACCTGCCGGGTGCCTTCGTAGAGATTCTCCACCGCGGCCGTGATGGTGCGCGAAAGCCGCATCCCCGCAAGTGCGGAAAAGGCCTCCACAATCAGGAACAGCACACAAATGCTCACGAACGCGATGGATGCAGATTGCGCAAGATCAACGGCCCCTCCATCGGCCATTCCCGGACGCGACAGAACGTCCAGCACGGCGGATGGTCTGGAATGGAACGTGAGGAATGCCGCCCCATTAGAGCCGGGCCTTTCCCACTCGGCCACGCTGAGGTTCGTTTGCCAGAGCACATTGAAATCGAACAGATTTGCCTTCGGCAGGGGTTCCGCCTGCTGGCCCAAACGCTCACCCTGGCCAGGCGCACGAGCGAAGTCGAAGAAGAGCGCGCCGTCCTGCAGCGAGTTGCCGCCGGCAATCCGATCGATGCGCCCCATCAACACCACATCCACCAGCCCAGGCACCAGCTGGTTCAGGAAGGCCCTGGTGAGGGGCATTACAATGGTGACTTCGGTATCGTTGGGCCGCGTATGCACCCACAGGTTCAGCATGTTGTTCCGAGACACCAATCCGTTGGCTCGCTCCCAGCCGGATGGGGGTTGCGGGCATGGCGCATTTTCAGGGTAGACCCACGTACGCTTGTCCGCCACGGCGCAGAGATGCATCCCCGGGAACTGCTGTTCAAAGTACGGGAACATGCGCTGGATGGCGCTTTCACGCTCAGAGGGGGGCGTACTAGCCAGCAACTCGCCCGGCCCGGCGAGCAGAGCGGCGCGCCGCTGCAATTCCGTAGTGAGCAGAAAACTGGCGATCTGGCCGGTGAGGATGTAGCTACCCACCGCCACGAGCAGCAGGATGAGCAGAATAGGCACCACGCCGATGAACATGTACGTAACGCGAAGCCGGTTGCGCAGCGGCCAAAGCAACTGCTTGCCCACCACGCGCAGGTAGCGGAGGCCGATCATGAAGCCCACGATTACAAGAAAAAAACCGGCCATCGCCCCCAGAAAGCCCGTTTCCACCACAAACGAAAGCAGAAAATAGGCACCAGTGACCGCAAGGTAGGCCTTGTCGAACCATCGAAGCTTCGGCAGCGGCGGAGGGGAATTGGCCATGGCTACTTAGAGAGGGATATGGGGCACCAGCCCGACAGCCGTCCGCTTTCCATGGAACCACATGCGCTCCTGCCGGGCAAGGCGCAGCATGATTGCGGGCGCGGGAGTGCCACCGCCGGCTCGAGCGGAACTAGAGCCGCCAGTTCCTAAACTCGCCGAAGAGGTCAAAATCCGTCTGTACCGCGGCAATGGGTTCTCCAATCTGCTGGATGTTCCCGGGGATTAATTGGCCGCGGCGGGTAGCGAGCTGGAGATACACAAACTTATCGGGGTCGATGCCCATGATGCGCGCACAGGTGGCATCCACTGCGGGCAGGCTGCTGCCGGCGACAATCACGCCCGCGAACTTGCGATTGCCCTGGATGGGGCCGTTGCCTTCCATGCCCTCAATGCCGTCCACAATGCCGAATGTCCGCGGAAAGACCTTGTGCAGATCGGCGATGCATTCATCGATGCCAGACCAATGCAGGACATTCTTTGGCCAGCCGTAGACACCCCCTGGCACAGTGCCGAAGA
>JAHCHD010000029.1 GCA_026129915.1 Bryobacterales bacterium | reverse complement strand
ACCTCCATTCTCAAAGCTTGAGGTAATCTTTTTTGGCAACTCCAGAAGATCAAGCAAAGTGCGGAAACGATGTGATGCCACCAGAATCAGCGTCTTTCCTTGAATTGCCTCCAGTGTGAGCAACTGGGCATTCTCGAAGCCCGCGTCGATGCCACCATAGGCGAGGAACCGAGTGATGTGGTGAATGCCCCGCATTTCACCCACCCCGGTGTAAGTATTGGGAACTGGCGCCAAATAGCGCTGCAGTTGCTGGCTCAGCTGCTGCAGGCGCGCATTCGATTCCCCGCCTGTATCGTTCACGTTGACATCTCGTATATATACCCCGTCCCCGTTGAAGAACTGAGGGCATCCGAAGGCGAGCTGGACGGGAAGGTCGGGCTGCAGCAACTGACCCCAAATGCGTGGACTCACCTCCTTTGCGTCGAAAGCGGTTGCACTGCGGGTGATCGCCCCGCCGCGTGTGCCGCGGAACGCGTCCCTTGCCATATACCCGCCGCTCGCTACGGCGAGTCCCGCCGCAAAGGACAACGCCGTACCGATGAGACCTCGGCGGGTTGGCTGCGACAACGCAGCGGCAGACGAAGCGACGATGGCATCCGGCGAAGCGACGTTATCAAGTCTGTCCGCCGAAAGCTCGGCATTCTCGGATGAACTCTCTGTGGCAGGGCATTCCACTTGTGGAACGTAGCAGCCTTTTGGAAGGACAATGCGAATCGGAGACGCCTTCCCTTCCTCCTCGTAGTAGGACGTAAGGCGTTTTCGCAAGATTGAGGCCTGAACACGGACAATGGCATCGGACCGGGGGTCGTATCCCGAGCCGCGCCGGAAGACGTCCCTGCCAAGGTTGGCTTCCTTTAGCTCATCGTCGCGCCCTTCCAAGACACCCTCTACAAGGAATTCCAGAAACGACCTCAATTGAGGAGCATTGACAAAGGAGGGGCTTCGCAGGATTTCTGAAAGGTGAACGCGAACCCGCTGCGCGTTTCCGCCTTCTCGTAGCTGAAAAGGAAACTCGGCCATCGCTACGTATCCTATTCACAAATCGAGCCTCTTAACCGTTAAGTCACTCCACCTAACTGCTTGCTGCCCGAGTTCTACCGTAATATATCCCATAAGCAAAGGTTCTCGCTGCGATGACGCAACGAGAATCCGGTTAGTTTTCGCAAGTTTCCACTCAGCAAAGGGGTAAAACATGGCCAGGAACCACGTTGGTTGGCTTCGTTTAGTCGTGGGTACGGTGTGTCTTTTCGCGCTGTCACTCGTTGCGACCGCTCAATCGCCGCAAGGCAGCATCATCGGAACGGTTACCGATTCGCAGGGAAGTTCGATTCCCGGTGCGGAAGTCGTCGCCCGCAATCTGGGCACAAATCTGCCTTATCGCGCCACAACCGGACAGGACGGCAGCTACACGATGCTCGCCCTTCCAATTGGCGACTACGAAGTGAGCGCGTCCGTAGCAGGCTTCAAAGCCTTCCGGCGAAGCGGTATCCGGCTCGAAGTGGCCCAACGGCTGCGCCTAGATATTGGCATGGAGCTTGGCCAGGTAACCGAACTAGTTGAGGTGCGTGCGGATATCGCCCGTGTGCAGACAGAAGATTCCAGCCTCGGTACGGTAGTCGAGAGTAAGCGCATCGCGGAATTGCCCCTCAACGGACGCCACGTTTTCAACCTGGTGAAGATCGTCGCTGGTGTGCAGCCGCGCGATAACTCCACCGACGGATTCGCCGAGATCAGCAATCAGGGCTTTTCCCAGATGCGCATCAACGGCGGCCCCGCCTACGGCAATCAGTTCTTCCTGGATGGTGCGGTAAACAGTGTACCCGTCCACAATGAAATCGCCGTGGTGCCACCCGCTGACGCAGTGGAAGAATTCAAGGTGGAAACCAACGCGCTCAAGGCCGAGTATGGCCAAACCAGCGGTGGCGTTGTGAACGTGGTAACCAAGAGCGGCACAAATGAGTTGAAAGGCTCTCTTTACGAGTTTTTGCGGAACGATTCGCTTGACGCCCGCAACGCGTTCGCCACCCAGCCCAATGCGCAGGGTCGCATCAAACAGGTGCTCCGCTACAACCAGTTCGGCGGGACCGTAGGTGGCCCGCTGTTCATCCCTAAGTTTTACGACGGGCGGAATCGTACGTTCTGGTTTGTTGGCTATGAGCAGTGGCGCTGGCGCTCCACTGGGAATCCGCGATTTGGGACCGTGGCCACACAGGAACAACGCAATGGAGATTTCAGCAACACTCGTGACAGCCTGGGCCGTGTAATTCCGGTGTTCGATCCCGCCACGACGACCGCGCTTCCAACAGGTGGGTTCTCGCGGACGCCTTTCGCGAACAATAGAGTGCCGCAAGGGCGCTTCGACCCTCTCTCGGCACGGGTCATGCCCTTTATGCCGTTGCCGAACGCAACTCCGACGGACCCGTTCACCTTTGCGAACAACTTTGTGGCCCTGGTGCCGTCAAGTTCCGACCAGGGTGTAACTAACATGCGTGTCGATCACCGCATCTCGGAAAGTGACCAGGTCTTCTTCCGCTATTCGGTTACGCGCAACACCCGTCAGGACCGTGGCTGGGGCCTCGGTCCAGCCGATCCGAACGCGCGCAACGATCAGCGTGACAATCACTCGGCTGTGGTTGGGTACACCAAGGTAATTACACCTAACACCCTTAACGATTTCCGCGTTTCCGTCGCACGGCAATGGCTGCCCTTCGAACATCCCAGTTTCGACCAGAACTGGCCGCAACAGCTCGGCTACCCAAGCATCATCCCCCAGGATCAGTTCCCGCCCGTGGCGATCGCCGGTTTGCTGCAGATCGGCAGCCCTTCGTTTTCGGCCGGTGTGCGCGCCCAGAACTATCTGCAGATCGCGAATGGGACGACGTTCATTCGCGGCAATCACACCATCAAAGCGGGGTTTGATTTGCGCTGGAGCCGGTTGAGCTTTATCAACCGTTTCCGTCCCTCCGGCAATTTCAATTTCGCTGCGAACATGACCAACAACCCGGTTTCTCCGGCTGGCAATGGATTCGGACTTGCCTCGTTCCTGTTGGGCGAGGTTTCCAGTGGCGACGCCGGTTTCCGGCCTTTCTTCCAGTTCCGCGCCCTTCCCCTTGGAACCTATATCCAGGATGACTGGAGGATTACCCGCAACTTCACCCTGAACATTGGCTTGCGTCATGACATCTCCTTCGGCCCTACCGAGATTCACGACCGGCACTCCAACTTTGACCCGTTCATCACCAACCCTGATAACGGCTTCCTGGGCGTAATGACCTACAAAGGTGTGGGCAGCGAGCCGCGTTCGTTCGTGAATTTGGACAAGAACAACTTTGGCCCACGCATCGGCTTCGCATGGAACCCCGGCGGCACCGGCAAGACTGCGATCCGGGGCGGATACGGACGGATCTTCACGATCTCTGAAATCGGCCACACACAGGGCGACAACACCAACGCCTTCGGCTTTTCCATCGACACCCCATTTGCGTCCAGCGCACCGGGCATCGTTTCCGCTTTCCGGTTTAGCGATGGCCCCACCACGCTGCTGCAGCCTTTGGGCGCCTCGGGTGGCCCCAGTGCCTTCCGCGGATTCACAGTACGCTACCAGGACCGCGTAGCGCCTACGCCCGATGTGCAGCACTGGAATTTCACCGTCCAACAGGCCCTTTGGGGTGGCTGGGTAGCCAGCGCCGTTTATGCTGGCAGCAAGGGGACCCACCTGTTTGGCGGCAACTACGATCTGAACCAGCTTGACCCTGCCTTCTGGAGCCAGGGACTCGCATTGCAGCAGAATGTTGCAAACCCGTTCCAAGGCCAGATCAGTTCCGGTCCCCTGGCGGGCGCCACCGTGCAACGGCAGCAGTTGCTGCGGCCCTTCCCGGATTACCAGACAGTACAGACGTTTGCAGCGCCAAACGCCAGCAGTTCCTTCCATTCCTTCCAGGCCATCATCGAGAAGCGCTTCTCGGCTGGTCTTTCCGCCCTCATCAGCTACACCGGCAGCAAGCTCATCACGGATGCGCTTTCGGTGGGCGGTGGCGGCAATGCTACCGGGCTGGAGGGCTTCCGCATGGGCCGGTTCAACCGCGATCTTGACCGTCGTGTCGACCAGGATGACGTGTCCCAGCGGCTCGTGGTGAGCAGCGTATTTGAACTGCCCTTCGGCAAGGGGCGCAAGTTCCTTACCGGGGCGCCCACTGCCGTTGATCTAATTCTGGGCGGCTGGCAGATGAATGGCATCGGCACCTTCCAGACGGGACGCCCGCTGATGGTTCGAGGAGCCAATAACTTTACCGGAATTGGCTTCCCGGATCTGGTTGCCGACCCCTCCCTGCCGTCGGGTGAACGTTCGGCCAATCGGTGGTTTAACACCGACGCCTTCCGCAACCCAGCGGACTTTGTGCTTGGCAACGCGCCCTTCACCCTGCCGTCCACACGGGGGCCGGGACTTACGGACTTGAGCTTCAGCTTGTTTAAGACCTTCTCGTTCCTGGAACGCTTCCGTCTGGAAACTCGCTGGGAGATGTTCAATGCGCTGAATACGGTGAACCTCAACAATCCCAACACCACATTCACCCCCAACCCCCAGGGCATCAACACGAACGCCAACTTCGGGCGTATCTTCGGTGCTCTCGAGGCGCGCCGGATGCAAGTTGGCATGCGCTTGACGTTCTAGGTGGCAGAGGACGGATCGAATGAACCGACGAGAGTTCCACTCGCTAGTGGCGGCGGGGATGGCAGCATCCCCGCTCGCCATGGCGCAACAGGGCGCCGGCAATCCCGCTGAGCAGTCGTTTGATTTCGTGGTCTACGGCGCTACCGCTGCTGGGGTCACGACAGCAATTGCTGCCGCCCGTCAGGGAATGAACGTCATTTTGCTCGAGCCGCAAAATCATGTAGGCGGCATGGTGACCGGAGGCTTATCCGCCACCGACATTGGCCGTCGTGAGGTCATCGGCGGCATGGCCCTGGAGTTCTACCTGCGTCTCGGCCGTCGATACAACCTTATTCCGCATCAACAGGTGATCGCCTGGAGACCTGAACCTCGCGTTGCCGAGAGTGTCTTTCATGAGATGCTTTCGGGCGCGGGGGTAAAGGTTTTTTATCGGCACCGATTGAAGGAAAAGAGCGGGGTGTCTATCTCCGGAGGGCGGATTCGCTTCGTGGAAATGGAGAATGGCACCCGGTTCTCCGCGCCGCTATTTGCGGATTGCACCTATGAAGGGGACCTGATCGCACAGGCCAAGGTGTCCTATACGGTAGGGCGCGAAAGCGTGAAGCAATACGGGGAGTCCCTTGCCGGTGTACGCGCCGAAACTCCCCATCACCAGTTCCTCACGCCAATTCCTGCCCGCAAAGCCAATGGCTCACTGTACCCCGAGATCGGCGATTACCCGATGGGGAACCCGGGAGATGGAGACCGCAAGGTACAGGCCTACAACTTCCGCATCATCGCCACCAACAATGCGTTAAACCGAGTACCGTGGCCGAAGCCCGAGGGTTACGATCCAGCACGGTTCGAATTGCTCGCAATCAATTTGAAGAACGAAGAGAAGCGACTGAACCGGCCTCTTGGGATCACCGACATTGGAGGTGTCGGCCATATTCCGAACCAGAAGGCGGACGTCAATAACAAGGGTGGCTTCTCGTCGGACTACATTGGTAAGAACTGGGACTATCCAGATGGCGATTATGCAACCCGCGAGCGCATCTGGAATGACCACGTCCGGTACCAGCAAGGCCTCTATTACTTTCTGGCCAACGACCCTAGCGTATCCGAAGCGATGCGCATGGACATGAACCGATGGGGGCTAAGCCTCGACGAGTTTGAAGATACCAACTACTGGCCAAACCAGATCTACGTGCGCGAGGCGCGACGGATGGTGGGTGAGTTTGTTGCCACGCAGAAGGATCTGCAAACCGACGTCAAGAAGCCGGATGTAATTGGCATGGGAAGCTACAACAGCGATTCCCACAATATCCAGCGGATCGTGAACTCCAAGGGCTTTGTGGAGAATGAAGGCGACGTGCAAGTGGGAGTGACGCCGTACCAGATCCCCTATCGGATCATTCTCCCCAAACGGGAGGAGTGCGTAAACCTGCTTGTCCCGGTCCCGTTCTCTGCATCGCACATCGCATTCGCGTCCTTGCGTATGGAACCACAGTGGATGATCATCGGCCACGCGGCAGGGGTAGCAGCGAGCCTGGCACACAAGTCCGGCAAACCCCCACATGAAATCGACGTGAAGAAGCTCCAGGAAATTCTGCTGGATCAGGGTGGCGTGTTTGATTACGTCGCTCCTATACAGAATTCCGCCATTGGCAAACTGCAGCGGCTCATTTGACGAGGCGTCGCAAATCGCAAGCGCATCGAGGTGATGGAATGAACCGACGGGATTTTGCAGCAAACATCGCACTGGGGGCTGTGGCTGCCCCGACAGCCAGCATGGCGTCACCGGCCCTTGCTGCAGGCCAGCAGCAGGCTGGTGCGTCTTCCGAGCGCTCCTTCGATTTCGTCGTTTATGGCGGCACAGCGGCCGGCGTAACCACCGCGGTTGCGGCGGCGCGTCAGGGGTTGCGTGTCGTACTGCTGGAACCGTTCCGCCACATCGGCGGCATGGTGACTGGCGGGCTTTCGGGTACCGATGTGGGTAAACGTGAAGCCATCGGCGGTATGGCCCTTGAGTTCTACCTGCGCTGCGGACGTCGCTATGATGTGCAGGAGCACCTGCAGCAGATTGCCTGGATGCCCGAGCCGCGCGTTGCCGAGAGCGTGTTCTACGAGATGCTGGCCGCCGCCAAGGTGCCCGTTTTCCTTGAGCACAGACTGCGGGAAGGCAACGGCGTAGATCTGGCGAGTGGGCGCATTCGATCCATTACGATGGAAAACGGCGCCCGGTTCACAGCCCCTCTGTTTGCCGATTGCACCTACGAAGGCGACCTGATGGCGCAGGCGAAGGTCTCCTACACCTATGGCCGTGAAGGCATCGCCGACTACGGGGAGTCACTCGCCGGAGTGCGGGCGCATACGCAGCACCACCAGTTTCTGGTCCCCATCAAGGCTCATGACACCAATGGAAAGCTCTATCCCGAAATCAGCCCGGAGCCCATGGGTACGCCTGGCGAAGGCGACAGGAAAGCGCAGGCCTACAACTTCAGGGTGATTGCGACCAACAATCCGACACTGCGCATCCCATGGCCTAAACCGAAGAACTACGACCCAGCCCGGTTTGAGCTTCTGGCGCTTTACGTCGCTGGCGAAGTGCAACGGCTGGGACGCCCGCCCATCTTCAACGAGGTGGCGCTGTTTCGGCCGATTCCAAACCAGAAGATCGACATTAATAACCGCGGCGGGTTTTCCTCTGATTACATCGGTAAGAACTACGAGTATCCGGATGGCAACTATGCCACCCGCGCACGGATCTGGCAGGACCACATTGACTACCAGCAGGGTCTCTACTATTTCCTTGCGCATGACGACCGCATCCCTTCCGCGCTGCGGGTGGATGTGCAGAGTTGGGGTCTCTGCAGGGATGAATATGAGGATACCGGCTACTGGCCTCACCAACTTTACGTGCGAGAGGCACGACGTATGGTGGGCGAGTTCGTCGTCACCCAAAAGGACCTCCAGACCGAAGTCACTAAGCCGGACTGGATTGGAATGGGGAGCTACAACAGCGACTCGCACAACATCCAGCGGATCGTGAACGCGCAAGGCTTCGTTGAGAACGAGGGCGACGTGCAGGTAGCGGTAACGCCCTACCAGATTCCGTACCGCGTGATGCTTCCGAAGCGTACCGAGTGCATCAACCTTTTGGTGCCGGTGCCTTTCTCCGCCACGCATATCGCGTTTGCGTCACTGCGCATGGAGCCGCAGTGGATGATTATCGGCCATGCAGCCGGAGTTGCGGCCAGTATGGCGCTGCAGGCCCAGCGACCTCCCCATGAGATTGACGTAAAGAAGCTGCAGGAGACCCTGGTGGAACAAGGCGCCGTATGGGAATACGCTGTGTCGCCACAGAATGCCGCCGTCACGAAACTACAGCGGCTGCTCTAACACGCCGAGCGCAGCCAGCAACCCTGGATACGGGAGATACTTCAATGAACCGACGCGACTTTGCGAAATCCCTGGGCGCAGCTTCCGCCGCGGCGACGCCCGTTGCTGCCGCCGGCCAAGCGGTACCAACCCCGCCCGAGCAGAGCTACGACCTGATTGTGTACGGCGGCACGGCGGGTGGTGTGATGACCGCGGTATCAGGCGCACGGCACGGATTGAAGACTCTGCTGCTGGAGCCTCGTGACCATTTGGGCGGGATGGTAACAGGCGGGCTATCCCGCACCGATATCGGCCGCCGGGAAGTCCTTGGCGGCTTGGCTCTGGAGTTCTATGCCCGTGTTGGAATGCGTTATGACATCAAACGCTTCAACAACCGCGTGGCGTGGTTCCATGAACCGCATGTGGGCGAAAGCGTCCTCAAGGAGATGCTCCACGAGGCCGGCGTTACCGTGCTTTTCCGGCACGCCCTTCGTGAGAAGACTGGCGTCGAAAAGTCTGGCAGCCAGTTGCGTGCGGTCACCACCGAGAACGGCAAACGCTTTTCCGGCAAGGTATTTGCCGACTGTAGCTATGAGGGTGACCTGATGGCCCAGGCGGCAGTAACCTATACTGTCGGCCGCGAGCCGATGAGCCAATACAATGAGTCCCTTGCGGGCGTGCGCGACCGTACGCCATACCACCAGTTCATGGTAGATATCCCGGCCCGCGACTCGAATGGCAACCTCTACCCTGAGATCAACCCGGAACCCGTCGCCTAGCCAGGCGAAGGCGACAGGAAGGTGCAGGCTTACAACTTCCGGATCATCGCTACCAACGAGCCAAACAATCGTGTGCCCTGGCCGCAGCCCGAAGGCTACAACCCAAAACGCTACGAGTTGTTGGCCCTACTGCTGGAAGCCGAGCGAAAACGTCTTGGACGTTCCCAAGTATTTCATGAACTCACACTGATTGCTCCCATCCCGAACCGAAAGGCCGATCTCAATAACCAGGGAGCCTTCTCCACTGACTACATCGGCAAGAACTACGATTACCCCGACGCCAATTACGAGCGTCGCGCGGAGATCTGGGACGACCACGTGCGGTATGTGCAGGGCTATTACTTCTTCCTGGCGAACGACCCTCGCGTTCCGGTGGAACTGCAGCGCGAAGTGCGCTCCTGGGGCCTGTGCCGTGACGAGTACGAAGATACCGCCCATTGGCCTCACCAACTATACGTGCGCGAAGCGCGCCGCATGGTAGGTGAGTACGTCATGGTGCAGAAGGATCTGCAGACCGATCTCTCTAAGCCCGACGTCATTGGCATGGGCAGCTACAACAGTGACTCCCACAACATCCAACGCATCGTCAACGCCAAGGGCTTTGTGGAGAACGAAGGCGACATGCAAGTGGCGGTGAAGCCCTACCAGATTGCCTTTCGCATGATTCTGCCCAAGCGCGCCGAATGCACCAACCTGCTGGTGCCAGTGCCGTTTTCCGCCAGCCACGTGGCCTACTCTTCGTTGCGCATGGAGCCGCAGTACATGATCATCGGCCATGCAGCGGGAGTGGCGGCGAGCATGGCTTTGGCGTCCAATAGACCCGTACAGGAGATCGACTTAAAGAAGCTGCAGAGTACCCTGCTGGCGGAGGCAGCCGTGTTCGAATACGTGCAGAGTCCACAGGATGCCGCGCATCGCATCATCCGTGAAAAGCTGCGCCCCAGCGGACCCTATCCATTTAACTGGGAATAGCTGCGCACGGGCGAACGTTTCACGAGCGCAGGCGCGTAATGAAGTAAGCGCCCGCCAGCAGGAAAAGCCCGTCCGGCGCCCATGCCGCCGCAACTGCCGGAAGTTGATTGAGGTTGCCGATTTGCTCAAAAAGCGAATTGGCAACCCAATACGCAATCGCAATCACAAAGCTCACCCCCACGCCCGCCATCGCGCCCCGGTTGCCCCCCATGAACGCAAAGGGGATGGAGATCATCGCCATGATGAACGCAAACAGCGGCACGGCAAACTTCTTGTGCAGTTGAATCTGCAGCCTTACCGTATCGAATCCGCTCTGGCTGAGTTCTTGAATGTAGGCGGAGAGTTCCTGGTAATTCATCTGCTTATCCTGCTTCACTTCTTTCAGGAAGTAGGATGGGGGCTCGCTGAGTTCCCGAATGGGCATCAGCTCAAACTGCTGAAAGTCCGTTTCGGTTATGCCACTAATGCCCCGCGTCCAGCCATTGCGCAGCACCCAGGCTTTCAAGGCAGCATCCCAGGTGGCAGACTCTGCGCGCAGATGACGACGCAAGCGGAAAGGGTTGGCGTCGAACTCATACACCGACAGATCAGCCATTTGCCCGCGGTCGGAATCGAAGTACTTGTAGTAGTAAATGCGGTCGCCTTCGCCTCGGATCCACTGCTTGCCGGGGTTTAGGTAGGTCTGCGCCGGACGCCCTTTGATTTCATTGCGGATGGCATCCTGGACACGGTTCGCCTCCGGGACGTAGTAGTGGTCAAACAGGAACAGCGAGAAGCTCAGCATCAGGCTGGCGATCATCACAGGCACCGAGAGGCGCAGGACACTCACACCGCAGGCTCGGTAGGCCGTAACCTCGTTCTGCTTTGTCATCACCCCAAAGGTAACCAGCACCGCCACCAGCACGCTCATGGGGGCAGCATCGTAGATCAGCTTGGGTGTAAGGAACAATAGGTAGGTGAGCATCCGCGACATAGGAATCTGGTTGCGGATCATGCTGCTGAGCAGTTCGAAGAAGGTGTAGACGTGCGTCATCAGCACAAAAGTGAGCAGGAAGGTGCCGAAGTAGAAAAAGAAACTGTTCAGAATTGCCGTATCGATTAGCTGAGGCAGAAAATGCAGCTGCGGCAGAGCAAAAGGCTTTGCGCCCCGTCGCGTGATACGCGCCAACAGGCCTTTCCAGCGATACTGTAGGCTGGCCATCCAGTCACCGTCTCCGGAGCGCTCGAGTCGCAGAATCAAAAACAGTCCTCCAAGCCCGAACACAGCATTGGGCATCCACATCGCAAGAGCCGTGGGAAGCGTTCCCTGGCGAGCTAGACCCACCGCGCTCACCAAACCGACGTAATAGAGGAAAGCCAAGGCCACCGTTATTACCACTGCTGCCGATTTCCCTCCGCGGCGGGTGCTCACGCCGAGTGGCAGACCCAGCAGACAGAGCAGAATACACGCAAAGGGAAGCGCTAGCCTCTGGTGCCATTCAATGCGGGCCTCCACGGAAGCATCCAGTTCGCGGGCAAGGTCGCCCATGCGCATCTCAGAGAACGCCTTGGCCCGCAACTCCTGGGGCGGACGTGCCTCCAGCACTTGGTCACCGCGCGGAAAAGCGGTATTGAAGTACTCGTTCGGCTGCTGGCCGGGCTCATGCGTCGTGCCATCCACCAGGGCCAGTTGAATGCGGTTCTGCAGAATATCTGGCACGGCGATTGTTTCGCGGGCGACCGTGATGCGAGGGCCATCGCCGCGCTGCTGGGGTTCGGGACCCTCCCTTTCCTCCGGTGGGCGGATATCAGCGATGAAGACATTGCGCCACACCACCAGGGGTCCGGGCACTACGTCACCCACATAGAGGATCATGCCCGGAAACTGTTCCTCGAAGATGCGAGGCTGGATCTCCGCCGTCAACTGGTCCGCCACCAGGCGGTTGAGTATGCGGTAGGTTTCCTCGATCGCGACCGGCGTAAGGTACGTGGTTCCCAACCCCGTAAAGGCGGTTGCGAGACCGGCAAACAATAGCACGGGGCGCAGCAGAAGGCGGGCGGATATTCCGTTCGCTCGCATGGCGGTAATCTCTCCGTCGGATGCCATTCGGCTGAGTCCGATCATCACCCCCACCAGCACGCCGAGCGGAATCGTGAAGGTAAGCGCCGGCGGCAATACCAGCAGGAACAGATAGGCGACATCGCCCAGAGAAGCGGAGCCTCGCACCATGGGCTCGAACAGCTTGCCGATATTGCGCAGGAAGAGGACGAAGGTGAAGAGGATAATGCCCAGAATGGTTCCGCGCATGCACTCGATTAGGACGTAGCGGCTGAGGATCCTCATGGCAAGGCAGCTAGTTGCGTACACTCAACGCGGGTGGATCCACGAGCGGTTCCGTGGGCAGGTCCAAAGTCACCGGTTCCAGTTCCACTTCTTCAAGCAGCAGCGACGGACTGATCACCGAACACTCCGCCACGTAGCTGCCCGCCCCCATCTGGGCAAACAACGCTCCATTCTCGAGGTACTGGAAGACGTGCGGTCGATCGCCGGCGGCCACCAAATCCCTGAGGGCGCGCAGTTCCAGATCGCGAAAATTGAGGTTGCGCACCAGTTCTTCCCGGCCATCGGGGTAGACGCGGTATACCGACAGCGGCAAACTCACTCGCACTTTCCCGGTGTTGCTGGCTCCGCTGAAAACCTTCGCCAGCGTGGCAGTGGGGCCAGCAGTGGGAAAGTCGAGCCTGCGGACTAGTAGCCCATAGGGTTTGCCCGCCGCGGCAATGAGCTCGATGAGCCGCTGCTTGAGCGACGCTTCCGGTACGCTCTCCGAGGCCTCCAAGATCAGGTTGGTAGGCGCTCCGCGGTTCGCTCCGAAGATGCCTGGAAGTCGTGCGCGCCCATTGGTTTCGTCGCCTTCCACCGAGGGAGTGCGTGTGCGAAACAGCGATTCCAGTTTTCCGTTCCGGATTAGCGTGAGAGGTTCGGGCACCACCGCTTCGAGGTCAACTACCGTATGGCCAATCAGCGGCTGCTGCTCGAATGCCCGCAACGTAGGGTCGTCCCGCACGGAAAGCTTCTCTGAAACCACTGTCAGTCCGAGGCGACCCTCCAACTCCACGCGGGGCCATGGGACGGGACGGTTGGGAACCATCACCGGCTTGCGAGGTATCCACAACTGGCGCCCTAGCAACTGCGCCACGAGTTGGGAAGCAGCTTGCCCCTCGAATAGAACCGGACCTCGATAGTTTTCACCAATCGCAGCGGCGGCATTGGCCTCAAGGCGCTGAATCAGCGCGTCTACCTCTGCCTGGATCTGGGTCTCCGGCGGAAAATCCTGATCGCGAACAGCAAGATATTCGGTGCTGTCCCAAAGGGTGGTGTGGTCAGCGGAGAGGGCCGATGCAACGACACGCAAAAAGGCGATGCCAAAAGGCCGCCGCACCATGGAGCCTTCGGAATTGACGAAGTACTCCGTACCTCGCGAGAAACCAAACTGCACTTGGGAGTCGAGTATGTCGGGGTGGTTGGAGAATCTGCGCGACAACGAACGTACGCGCTGCTCCCAAATGCCTTTGTCAAAAGGGGACAGTGACTCAGGCAGCAGTAACACGGTGGGGTCTCTGCGGGTGAAATCAGGCAACGCGGAAGCGGCCTGCACATTTTGTTGGGAGGCTTTCTTGAGGCTTAGCGACTGGGCGCCCGCTTTGTACGCCATATCGGTAAGCAGCCACCAGCTCCGGCGCATTGCGACGTAATTGTCGTCGAGCGGGAGACGCTCGGCGTTGAATCGTGTGCCCTGGTAGAAGCCAGTGCCGACAAAATTCGTACCGTCGTTCTGATAGTTGCCCACCCGCGCGCTGACAGTGGGCACGCGCATCTGGTTCTCCACCCGGTTCAACAGGGCGCCATGAGAAGCAGAAACAAGGAAGCTCTCGCCTTTCGCGAACAGATAGCTCGCATAGTACAGTGGGGCACCCACCATTAAGGTGAGCTGGCGGGTTCGGGCGATCTCGTCGGTCATTGCCCGCAGCACGGTGTCCTGTCGGGCTTCCCGGTTTGCGGGCGGAGCGGACTGCGCCCACCCCTGCATGGCCAGGACTCCGGCAGCAAGACAGGTGGCGGCATGCCGGATCGCAGCGCTACGGATCACTGCGCACCTCCGGTGGCCGGCGGGAACGGGAGCAAGGGCGGACGGTCTTCGGCTTTCCCGCGACGCTGCGTCTCAATCTCAGAAACTAGCAAGGCAGGGGCCACAGCCGCCACGGGAAGGGTACCGGATTCGGCGCCACAATAGCCATTGAAGACCTCGGGGCGATTCCCGGCGGCAATGATCTTTGCGAAGCTGGTAAGCGGCGTACCCACGATGTCCACACCCCGCACCAACTGGTCGGGGCGCCCGTCCGCAAACACGCGGTACACCACCAGCGGTGTCACAGTGAAGGCCTGAAGCCCGTCGCGCCCGGTGGTAGTGAGGCCGCCGCTGACATCCACGAAATATAGCCCATAAGGTTTCTGTTGCTTGCGCACTTCCGCAAGCAGTGCCTCGCGGAGGTCACCGTCCGACACCGTTTCCGCGGCTTCAACAATAAGGTTTGATTGGCGGCTGACGACCTCGTTCCCGGGCTGCTTGCGACCATGCCCGTTGGAAGCCGGAAAACCTTCGATGGGGGAGCGCGAGAGCATGAAGTTGCGCAAGAAACCGCCTTCAACCAGTGCAACGCGGCGCGACTTCACGCCCTCGTCGTCGTAGGGATACCAGCCCATCAGTTCTTGGCCATCTAGCTTTCGTAGCGTGGGGTCGGCATACACGCTAAGGAACGGAACGAGCACCTGTTTGTCTACCTGGCTGGTAAAGGTCTGTCCCTCGCGTTCATCCTTCTGTCTGTGCCCTTCCATGCGATGGCCAAAAATCTCGTGAAAGAAGACGGCCGCCGCGCGGCCAGACAAAATCGCGGGTCCGATAAACGGCTCAGCAAGTGGCGCCTGCAGAAGAGCTTCGAGGTCGCGGATCAAGGCTGAAACCACTTTCTCCACCTCAGCATCCTTCGGCAGCTGGCCGGGGACTTCCGCCTCCAGGCTCCGCGAGAGACCGAGATTCATGCCATCGCTCGCCTTGGCTTGGCCGGTGGTTTCCAGGCGAGTCTGGGAGCGACCGTGTCGCAATCGCGTGCCATTGCTGTCGACGAAATAACGGTGCTCCACCGTAAGGACGACGGAAACGTTCGAGGTAAGAATGCCCTCACGTCCACGGAAGGCGGCCGAAAATTTCTTCAGTTTCGCTTCCCATTCAGCCGTATTCAGCGTGCTAGAGACGATGGGCAATACGTCAACAACTGGCTCTTCCTCAGAAAAATCGGGGCTTGTGTCTCGCTCCGCCACGCGCATTTCGCTACTGGATCTAATCAGGTTCAGCCGCTCTGCTGCCGCACGATACGCCCGGTCTGTATCCCGCCAGAGAACGCGAACAATCGCATTCGGCTCATCCTCAAGGGCGATGGCACTTCCTGATGTGAATCGGGCGCGGTTACCGCGCACGCGGTGGTAATTATCCAGTTGCGCGTCACCCACGCGCATACTCACGTCGAGGATACGCTGCCGCTGCGTCTGATTCGCGCGGATGGATCCAAGGCTGGAATCCAGAACCACAACGTCGCGCTGGGTAACGGTATAGGAGAGGTAATAGGGCTTGGGATCGCCCTTTTGCCGCAGAACCTCAAAATTGCGCTTCAGTTCAGCCTCAAGGATTCCCAGGAGGTCCTGCTGTTGGGCAAGGCTGGGCAGCACACCCAAAGCTATCGCGAATAGCGTCCGCAGCCAAGCCCCGTTCACGCCACCAGAATACCATGCAGGTCTTGGCGTTCCCCAGGGTTAGCAGCCGCACGAAGACTTTCGCAAAGGGGCTCACTCCAGATAGAAGACTTCTTTGAACATTGGGAAGCGCTCGCCGGGCTCCCGTTCTTCCATGGGGGCGAAGAGGGGAGCCATGAACTGCTGCCAGCGCTTGTTCACCGGGTCTGCGTCCAGTTTGGCCCAGGCTGTGTCAAAGTCATCGACGCGCAGAACCAACAGGAGTTCCTCCTCGCGGCGGAAGATGGAGTAGTCAGAAATTCCCACCTCCTTGAGCTTGGCCAGCAGTTCCGGCCATACGCGGCGGTGCTCCTCCTCATAGGCGGAAACCGCTTCGGGCTTCACGCGCAATCGAAAAGCGTACCGGGGCATGGGAACCTCCAGGAACAACGGACTGGGTGGCCCGGAGCAAAGGTTACCGGGGAGCCTCCCGCAGGCGAATCTCCAACTTCTGCTCACGTCCACCGCGCAGGATATCAAACACTACAGTATCCCCGACACGCTTCTTAGCCATCACACGCTTCAGTACATCGGAGGTTGTCACCTTGCGTCCGTCGATCGCCGTAATGTAGTCGCCTCCCCACGGGATGCGATAGTTGCCCACCTGCATCAGCCCGTTAGCTCCGACCAAGCCAGCCGCCGCGGCGGAGCCTCCCCTCAGCGTTTCCACAACAAGGTAACCACCTTCCTGCGGCAACTCCAGATAACGTGCCAGTTCACCATTGACAAAGCGCGAGCGGAAGCCAAGCCAGGGGCGGACGAACTCACCGCGCTCCTCGTAGACTTCCAGCATCACCTTGGCGCGGCTGATAGGCATGGCAAAGCCGATGCCGATATTTCCCCCCTCGCCAAGAATTGCAGTGTTGATGCCAATGACGTCCCCATGCGAATCAAGCAGCGGCCCGCCGCTGTTTCCTGGGTTGATGGCGGCGTCTGTCTGGATGACATCCTCCAGCACCGTATCGCGTCCGGAAGGTAATGAACGGCCCAGGGCGGAAACAACTCCCGTAGTGAGCGTACCGCCGAGGCTGAATGGGTTGCCAATGGCGAGCACCTTCTGCCCCACTTTCAGTTCGTCACTTTCCCCCAAACGCAGGAAGGGCAGCTTGCGCCCCGCTTCCACTTTGATGAGGGCAAGGTCGTTCTCGGGGTCGCGAGCGAGCACGCGCGCCCGATACCGGGTCTGGTCCATTAGCGTAACTTCCACCCGGTTGCCGTCCGCCGAGAGCACGTGGCTATTGGTGAGAATCAGCCCATCCTCGTGAATCAGGAAGCCTGACCCGGCGCCTTCACGGGGCACCACTTCCAGCCAGAAATTCTGGGTATACTCCACGCTGGTAATGTTCACAGTGGCGGGGTTGGCACGCTGATAAATGTCGATGTTGTTGAGTTCGTCAGCGCTCAGGGCGGCGCTGCGGGCAACATCAGTGGGGGTAAAGAGGTGTCCGGAAAACAGCCCTTGGTTGCCCGGTCGCCCGGCAGCGTCCGGCGCGAAGGCCCCCGGCGAAACGAAGGCATAGTAGACAAACATTCCGCCTAGAAATGCCGCCAAGAGCCAGATGAACTTGCGCATGATATATCCGGAATCTCCTCTCGCGGAAGGGCTAACGGGCCTGCTCCGCCGCCCAAGCCTGCAACTTCTTATGGACTTCAATCACCTGAAGCCGAGTGGCGTCCTTGCTGCCACTGGTGTCTACCACGGCATCAGCCAGCGCCAGTTTCTGGTGCAAGGGCAGTTGGTGTGAAAGTCTTGCCGCTGCTTCCGCACGGCTCATCCCACGACGGATCGATCGCTCAATCTGTATCTCGGGCGGACACCAAGCTACCAAAATCTTGTCAAAACTCCGGTAGTTGCCCGTCTCAATCAGGATGGCAGCCTCCACCACGCCGATACCACCGGGGTCACGCGTCGCCACGTCATTAAGAAACTGATCCTCCTCGGCGAATACGAGCGGATGGATGATCTGGTTCAACTTTTCCAGAAGGCCCACATTGCCAAAGACAGCTGCTCCCAGCCGGGCGCGATCGATGCGGCCATCGTCACCGAGGATCGCTGGCCCAAAAATGCCAACGACGCGAGCATATGCGGCTCCATCCGGTTCCAATAGACGGTGGCCCACCTCATCCGCTTTCATCAGGTGGCAACCGAGTTCGGCCAAAGTCTCGCCCACAAAGGACTTGCCAGATGCCAAACCGCCCGTTAAGCCCACTCGTAGCAGAAGCGCCTCCTTCCCCTGGCAGCAGCGACCCACCGACTACTTCAACAGGATACCCACCTGGCGGGCATGCGCCTCGGCAAGCCCCACCGTATTCACCATCAGCATGGCAATGGTGAGTGGACCCACCCCGCCCGGGACCGGGGTATAGAACGAGGCGCGACTGGCCATACTCGTGGGGAGAACGTCGCCCACCAGCAGACTGCCCTTTGCCCCCAACTGCGCCAGTTTCGCGGCATCACCGGGCCAGATCCGTTTCGCCTCCGCCTGGTCGGTCACCCGATTCATACCCACATCAATCACTACAGCCCCAGGTTTGACGTGGCGGTCATCCAGGAACGCAGGACGGCCCATCGCGGCAATCAGGATATCGGCGCGAGCGCAGACTCCCTCAAGATCACGAGTCTTAGAGTGGCAAACGGTTACCGTGGCACTCTCGTGAATCAACATCATGGCCATTGGCTTGCCGACTATGTCGCTTCGCCCCACCACCACAGCGTCTGTTCCCTGAATCGGAATCTTATAGCGCTTCAGCAACTCAATTACGCCTGCCGGCGTACAGGCGCGCGGCCCGGGGTTGCCGATGCTCAGGTTCCCCACGCTCACTGGATGAAATCCGTCCACATCCTTGTCGGGAAGGATCGCATCCAGTACACGCTTGGCGTCCACTTGGGGCGGCAGCGGCATCTGCACCAGAATGCCGTCGATCTCCTCCCGGCGGTTGAGACCGTCCACCAAAGCCAGCAACTCCTCCGTACAAATGGAGGCAGGCGGCGCAAGCGTTTCACTATGGATCCCGAGTTCCTGGCAGGTCTTCACCTTGTTGCGCACATAGATCGCGGAGGCCGGATTCTCGCCCACCAGAACCACCGCGAGTCCAGGTGTACGGAAATGATTCTGCAGCGCCCCGATGCGGCCATCTAGTTCGGCCTTGATCTCGTCACGAACTCGAACCCCATCAAGCAGTTGAGCCATCACACCGCAGAATAGCAGATCCCGCCCAGCACGCCTTTCGCCAGACAACTGGGCGTCCCTTTCGCGGAATCCCGCGCCTAGTTGAAATGGACCTCAAGGTATTCTGGAAGTTGATTCAGCAAGCACTGGAACGGGTTGCAGTGATCGGCGCGGGAATTGTCGGCGCATCCATTGCGTGGCGACTTGCCCAGTGTGGCTTCTCCGTGACGGTGTACGATGCAGGAGCCTTTGCCGGCGAGGCCAGCGCGGCGGGGGCAGGCATGCTTTCTCCAGGCGGCGAAGCTAATCAGCTCGCGGACTGGGCCCGGGACACCGTGGAGGCGCGCGCGATGTATCCGGATTTCGTTGCGGAGCTGCAGGATGAATCCGAGCATCGGATCGACTTCCGCGCGTGCGGCGCGATCGACCTTGCCCTTGACTCTACGGATTGGGATGCGCTCCAGCGACGACGCACAGTGCAGGAAGCGCTGGGCATTCAGGTGGAGGGCATTTCCAGAGCGGAGGTGCGTCGACTGGCGCCCGCACTGAGCACTGCGGTCACAAGGGGAGAGTTCTCAGCGCTCTGGTTCGCCAACGATGCAGTAGTGAATCCACGCGATGTTACCCGCGCGCTCTCCTTACTGCTGCCCCGTGCCGGCGTGGCGATTCGGGAACACTGCCCGGTTGCCGCATGCACTTGGCAAGGTAACCACTTTGAGGTTCGATCGGCCACCGCCGGGCCGTTGAGTGAGGCAGATGCGGTAGTGATGGCCGCCGGCGCTTGGTCCAGCACCATCGATTTCACGCAGGAAAGCCTCACTGGTATGCCTGGCCTGCCACTGCCCCGCAAGTCTGTACCTATTCGTGGCCACCTGATTCAATGTGAGCAGCCGCCCGGTACGCTGGGGCCGATCGTGCGACACCGGCATCTCTACGTGTTTCAAAGAAGAAGCGGCTCCATGGTGGCGGGTTCCAATGAGGAATTGGTTGGCTTTGACCGGACCCCGAACCTGGAAGCGGTGAACCAGATTCACGGTCACACAGAACAACTGCTGCCGGGGCTGTTCCCGCCCCTCAGCGACACCCACTGGCTGGGTTTTCGTCCGGGCATCGGGGGGAGCGGCCCTGAGGTACGCCAGTTTGGCCGGTTGCCTCTGTGGCTGGCCTATGGGCACTACCGCAATGGGATATTGCTGGCGCCACACACCGCACAGCGAATCGCCCTGTATATCAAGCGGTTTGCCGCGGGAACCAGACCTCCCAACGAACCACCGGTGACGCCAGAAGACATGTAGCCCTTCAGCGATTCGGCGCATCCAAGTAGCGGCAGTCCCTAAGTGCAGTGGAGAGTGGGGCTTGCAACCTGTCATTCAGGGCGTTAAGGTGCAGTTAGTCCCGATCCGCACTTCTTCGGTTCGCCGGTTAGGAGCCTTGCGATGAGTGCCTGCACTCGAACCCTTCTTTCATTCGCGCTGATGACGTGCCTCGTCCCTTTCGAGGCGACATGCGACCCCGGATCAAGCCACGAAACCTCGCCACCGTTCTCGGCGAGCGCGATACCGAACACTCCAGGGGCATCCGCACCCAATGTGGTATTGACGCAGGCACCCACTGCGCAGAACCAGTACCCCCCAGGGCAGTATCCACCTGGCCAGTATCCACCCGGGCAGTATCCCCCAGGCCAGTACCCCCCAGGGCAATATCCCCCAGGCCAGTACCCGCCGGGGCAGTATCCTCCAGGTCAGTACCCCCCAGGGCAGTATCCTTATCCTTCCGGCAGATATCCTCCGGGCACTGTTCCCACTCCAGTGCCGGGGGTGGGAATCCCCATCCCCGAAGTGAAATTGCCCCGGCGGGGCGAGAAAAAAGAAACTGAGGATAAAGGAGACAAGAAACAGGACGCCGAAGGAAAGATGACGGTGGACTTGGGGTTCTTCGTGGGGACCCTGCGTGACTTGGGGGAAAAAAACCTCATTTTGGAGACAGCGGGTCACGGCTTGCTTGAGTTTCGGGTGCTTACGAAGACACGCTTTCTGGATACCGCTGGGGAACCCGTGCGCGACTCACTTCTGAAACCAGGTGACCAGCTGAAGCTGGAAGTGAACGCGGATGACCCCGAAACAATTTTGCGCGTCATCCTGCTGCGCAAGGGAAGCGCGGAGGAACGCACTGCCGCTTCCCGCGAGGTCGACCCGGCTGCAGTGCGCAGTCCGGAAGATGCTGAAATGGAGCCAGCCGATGCGCAACCGAGCCTCAAGAGCGCAGTGTCCTCTCCTGGTGAGGCTGCCACAGGCTCGCGGCCAACCGTAAAGCGAGGTACACCCGAGGAGTATCGCAACCCATCACCGGAACCGATGATTACTCGCGAGGAAGCGCTCGCGCGAGCCGACGGAAAGCCGCCGGAATACTACCGGGTACAAGTGCCGGGCTCTGACCCATTGATCGAAGAGGCGCGCGAAGAAACCATTGACTACACCAGTCAGTTGCCGAACTTCACCGTCCGGCAGTTCACGACACGCTACAGCAGTGTTTCGAGACCTCCGGACTGGCGTGCAATGGATGTGGTGACCACAGACGTGATCTACCAGGACGGGAGCGAACAGTATCGCAACACGATGATCAATGGCCGCGCCTCCAAGCATTCACCCGAGCTTTCTGGCTCCTGGTCAACGGGGGAGTTTGCTACTACACTCAGTGACATTCTCTCCGCGCAGACCATGGCGGATTTCTCTCGCCGTGGTGAGGACACGCTTTCTGGAAGAGCCACCGTGATCTTCAGTTTCAACGTGGAGCAGCCGCGTTCGCATTGGACAATCCACGCCAATGAAAAAAGCTACCGGCCGGCTTACAAAGGGGCAATCTGGATCGACAAAGCATCCAAGCGAGTGATGCGTATCGAAAAGCAAGCCTTGGCAATGCCAGCCGACTTCCCTTTTGATAAGGCGGAACTCGTTTTGGAGTATGACTTTGTGCGGCTAAGCAACCGCCTCTTCCTGTTGCCCGTCCATAGCGAAAACCTGATCTGCGCTCGCGGCACGGTGAATTGCACACGAAACGTCATCGACTTCCGGAACTACCAGAAGTTCGAGGCGGAATCAGAGATTCGCTTCGAAACGGCCGGGAAGCCATAAGCGATTCGGCGGGCGGTTGTGGTTAGGGAATCGCGATAACATTTTCGCCCGGTTCTAGCGGGCGCTCGGTTCCCTTCCACGCGAATACGCCGGTCACAGTGGGCGGCAGCGTGACCGTTGCCTTCACGCCCTCACCGCGCCTGCTAAGCACTACCCGTAGGTCGCCGCGCGGATGGGGCAGGCTGCCTTCTAGATCCGGCAGCGACCCCAAGTGCGGCTCCACACGCACTTGCGCGAAGCCAGGCGCCGCGGTGGATACACCCAGCATGGTGCGCAGCATTTCAAAGTTGGGACTGGAACCCCAGGCGTGGCAGTCAGACCGGGAGGGTTCCGGCTGTTCCGCCCACGTAGTCAACCCGACTGCGAGCATGTCGCGCCAAAGGTCAAGAAAGCTAAGATAGCGATCGCCGAACCCCACCTTCAGCGCTGCCGCGTGGGTGTAGAAGCGGAAGTAGACCGTCGATTTCGTGATGTCAGAGGCGCTCCACTGCGTTTCGAACACTCGTCGGGCTTCCTGCCCCTGCACCACATTGGCAAGGATGGCCAGCGCGTTGGCCTGCTGGGAATAAGAATCCTTTGCGGGAGTATCTGCGAACAATCCGCGGTTGCCATTCCAATAGAGTGCGCGAATGGTGGATCGCAATTGCGCCGCCTGTTCCCTGTAGTGGGCTGCCATAGCGGGCGAACCCAATTGCGACTCGAGTTCCGCTGCCCAGTCGAAGGCCAGCAACAATTGCAGGTCAATTGCGGCCGAGTTACCCTTGTCGCCATTCGGAGGGGTGCCGCGCGGCCAAGCCCAGTCAACGAAATTCCACCATGGTAGCGGGCCCAGTGAGCCTGTGGGCTCCTGCCGCTCACTGAAGAACTGCAGGATTGCACGCATGCCCTTGATGTGGCTCTTTACAAAGGCGGCATCGTCCACGTGCATCCAATAGTCGTGCAGCATGCCGATCCACCACAAGCTGAAGGGCGGAATGTACTGCTGCAGTGCCGAAGGGGCGCGGCTGTAGGTGAGTCCCTCCGGCGTACGGGTGGCGTCGATGCGGTCGATGGCCTGGCGGGCAAGACGCGCATCACCGGCAGCGTAGTAGGAAATCAGGGCCTGGATGCGGGTATCCCCCACGTACTGCAATTGTTCGTAGTAGGGGCAATCCACATAGGTTTCGTGTGCGCAAAGGCGGGCCGTGCGCCAACCGATCTCCAGCATCTTTGCCAGTTCGGCTTGCGCAGGGGCATCACTGGTGCGCAGGGAGTGAACGGTTCTCGAAGGGGTAGGGCAACGAAAGTGGCAGCGATATCTTCGAGTACCATCGGCTCGCCAGCGGTTTCAATACTGAGTTCCAGATATGTGCCAGGTGCGCCACCAGAGTTACCGGTAGATTCTGGTTCGGGCCACCGTCGAGTAAGAATTCGTCGCAGTAGCCAACAAAGTCACGGCCCTCCACTACCCCACGATCTCCCTTTTCCGGGCGGCCCGACGCAGACTTCTCGTAGAGCGCTTCGGCGTATCGAATGCGCACTCGCGCTCCTCTTCCCCCGGTAACCTGCAGTTCCGGATAAAGCCGGTGGTGAGTTCGCCCTGGTCCAGAATCAGTCTGGTCTTCCGTTTAGCCTGAATCGGGTGGGGTACAGTGCGAAGGGGAAAACTGCTCCGGAGGCTGCGGGGCCTTCCACCAGCCTCAGATACGGGATGCGAATCGGACTCTCCTCCATCAGTGGAATGTCGCGTGGCACGAGCATCCAAGGATTCGGTGCATCGCGGGCATCCCGGGGACTTCCATTGGAAAGCACCTGAGGCGCGACCCAGGCACTGTCGTCAAACGCCGTCTGCTCCCACCCCCAAGGGTACGCCGCGCCGTCCACAGTTTCGCCAGGGCCGGCGGCCCAGTAGCCGCGGACTTCCCTGCCCATCCGGACGGGAATGCCAGCATAGCCCGCGTTGTGCCACACCCTCCATTGCTGTCCGGTATCCACGATGCGCTCTGCTTCCGTGTCACCCTGTAGCAGAAAGGCCGTCCGCGCTGTGTTCTGCGCCACCGGCGCAAGCTCTGCAAAATTCCAGACGACAGCCGCGATCACGTTCCTGCCGGCGCGCAGTTGTGGCGCAATGTCGAGGCTCTCAAACCGCCAGTGTTTCAAGTCAGCCCGCGCCGGCCCCCAGGCCACACGGGCGCCGTTGACGTATAACTGGTACCGCTGATCGGCAGTGACGTGGATGACGAAGCGCGAGGGCTTCTGCCCCAACTCGAAATTGCGCCGAAAATGATAGACGCCGAACGCATAGGGTGAGCGATAGTCGGCATCCGCCGGATTGGCGTGATGCCCGTGCGCGATCCAGCGGGCGCTCCACCGATCCCGCAACAGGTCTGGGTTCACTGAGGCTGGTCCCGCCCATGCGGGAAGCAGCCAAATAACAAATAAGAGGGACGAAACTACGAAACGAAGCCAGAGCGGACCAGCCATACTACGACACCTTTCGCGCCGGGCCTTCCGATGCAAAGGGTGCCGCCCTGCGCCGTTCAATATCGTATCCAAGCCAGCGCTGACGAGCCACTCGCTCCCGCGTGTCTCAGAGCACCCGGTGGCTTATGGGGCGACCGGTCGCGCCTGGCGCTGCACTGGGGCCGCCGGTAGACGCTTGGCTGGGTGCTTCTCGCCCCGGTGGCAGGTGTAGCAGGTCACCTCTTCTTTTCCGCCGAAGTAGTTCTTCGTCAGATCGGCCGTGAGCTTGTGCATTTCGCGGGCAAAGCCCTTTTCTTCAATGCTGTCTGATTCCCACTCGCCGCGGGTATGGCAAAAGGTGCACTCCACCCCAAGTGAATTCTTCCAGGTGTTCATGACCGCCTTCAGGCGATTGGCAGGCAATCCGGTGAACACCTTGATGTTCTTGTAGGCCTCTTCGGCCGGCCGGGTATCGCCATCCTCTACCCATGGGGGCCGCTGGTCGCCCTGCTGAGCCTGCTGGGCATATCCCATCGGAACAGCTGCCAGAAGAACGCCGAAAGCAGATACGGCAAGGAACCGGATTGACATGCGGAGACGCATAAAAGCTAGAGGCCTCATTTCCCAGAAATCCCAGATCGGGTATTGGTGGATTATAACGCCAGGTGGCGCACGTCACGAAATCTATCGCTGGAATAGGCCGGTTGTCGACCCTAAAGAACCACACGCGCATCCCCGTCGCGGCGGGTAATGCGCTGGCGATCGAGGAATTCAAGCAGCGGGATGGCATACTTTCGAGAAACCCCGGTCCACTCCTTAAAATCCGCCACACTGAAGCGCTGCCCGCGACGCTGCGCGAGCATGCGGATCATGTTGCCCAGCACCTGTTTGTGGAACACCAAGTGCGGTCCCACCTTCACCAGCTTTCCTTCACGAATCAACAACTGAAGCAGCGTGCGGCAGCGCGCGGCGTCAATCCCAGATTGGTCCAACACCTCTTCGACAGCAGGAACTGCGAACCCGGCATCGAGGAAGCTCATTTCAATCCGGCGGGCCACCGCGGCCTCAGGGGCATCGAGATTGGCCTCGTGCGAGGCGAGCCGCACCAGATCGCGCTCCGTTCGGAAGCGGGGATCCCCAGTGAGGATCCACTCCACCAGCGCAGGCGGAACTCCCGCACCGGCCTGCACCCGCAACGTCTCCCGCGGCGCCCCAGGCAGCATCGGATGTTCCCGATGAAACGCGGACAGGACGCTCTGGACCTGCTCAGCGATTACCTCAAGATGGTGCGAGGATATCAGCCAGGTCCTCTGCGGCCCCATCCGGCGAAGTTGGGCGTGGTCGGCCGCGTCCAGAATACTTGCTACAGACGCGCCTACCCGTGGAACGAGCAACGCAGCTTCGCATCCTGCCGTGTAGTCGCGCGCGAACATCGCAACCCGCGCGGGAAGTGATGGCTGCAGCAAAGCACTCAACCGCTCAGCCATCCCCTGCTTGCGGCGTAATCTTGGCGGGTGGTTATCCAGCACGGTTCCACCGCCAAGGGTTTCAAGCGGGGAGAAACGCCGCAAGATGAAGCGATCACCGGGGAGCACCACCACTTCCTCATCCAGATGCAGACGCGCGAAGCCGGTTTCCGCCGGTTGCAGTGCGCGCCTCCCGTCATGGAAACGAATGCGCGCGACGCATTCCCGCGTGCCCGCGTGGAAGTGAAGCGGGCTGAGGTTGGAAAGGGTGGGCGCAGAGCGAACAAGTTCCACTTGCACATCGATCTGGCGAGTTGGCTGGTAGCTATTGGGCTGCACCAGCACATCGCCGCGCCTCACAGCAGCCACATCTACACCCACGAGATTGATAGCGGCCCGTTGCCCAGCCGTCGCGGAAGTTTGTGCGGCGCCGTGCCGCTGAATCCCCCGCACTCGCACGACGCTCCGGGCGGGCAACAGCATCCGTTCCTCGTCCTTGCGCACCGTGCCATCAAAGATCGTTCCCGTCACCACCGTGCCAAAGCCCTTCATGCTGAACGCACGGTCCACGGGCATACGGAACAACTCTCCGTGGGGGCGGTCGGGAATGCTCTCCGCTACGATAGCCAACGCCTCCTGAAGTGCATCCAGGCCTTCACCGGTCTGGCTGCTTACCGCGATCATGGGCGCACCTTCCAGGAAGGTCCCGCGAACCAATGACGACACCTGAGCTCTGGCCAACCCGAGGCTCATTTCGTCTGCCAGGTCGCACTTCGTGAGCGCCACCAACCCGTGGCGGATCCCCAGCAGGCGGCAGATGTGGAAGTGTTCCTCCGTTTGAGGCATCACCCCTTCATTCGCCGCCACCACCATCAGTACGAAATCAATACCAGCGACACCCGCCAGCATGTTGCCCACAAACCGCTCGTGGCCCGGAACATCAATCCAGGAGAGGGTGATATGGTTAGGGAGCGTACTGGATGCGAACCCAAGGTCGATGGTGATGCCCCGTTCCTTCTCCTCCTTCAACCGGTCTGGATCCTGGCCCGTAAGCACGCGCACAAGCGAGCTCTTGCCGTGGTCAATGTGGCCGGCGGTACCGGCGATCCGCACTCGCGTTGGACGATCCTGGTTCATCGGGCCATTTCTGCTATCCCTTATTGTCCTCGTTTGCGTGGGTTTGGTGTCTGCTCAATTTCGGCGCGTCCCACCTGTTTCTGAGGATCCTGCCAGCAATACGCAGGCTCAACCGGCGTCGCCTGCTCAGCCGGGCACATCGATGCCATCCGGCCCCCCCAATCCCGCGAAGGGGGTCACCGGCGCCGCGGATGGCAATTTCGTAATCCGCCAGGATGTTCGGCTGGTGCGCGCGGACGTTCAGGTAACCCAGAAGGAGCGCATTGTTTCCGGTCTGTCGCGTTCTGATTTTGTGCTGCTCGACGAGGGCCGCCAAGCGGAAATTACGGAGTTTGGCGTGGAGAGTGATCCTTTGGACGTGATGCTGCTGCTTGACGTCAGCGGAAGCATGACCGCCTACCTTTATGAAGTCTCGCGCGCGGCGGGCGTGGCTCTTGCACAGCTTGAACCTGCAGACCGTGTGGGCGTGATGATATTCAGCAAGGACGCTAAGCAGCTAAACGAACTCACCAACCAACGGGCCGATGTAGTAACTACCCTCCGCTCCCTAACGCGATTGCCGGGAATGGGAGCTGGAACAGCAATCAACGCCTCGATTCTGAGAGCCGTGGAGGTCTTTCAGGCAGACGCGACCCAACGAGGCCATGATGCCCGGCGACGAAGAGCCATCCTGATCATGACCGACAACTGGGGCTTGAACTATAAGCTGCCTGACCGTGTGGTGCTGCGCGCGCTGCACGAGCAGAGCATCTCCCTGCACGCAATCGTGGTGGGCAGGGTGCAGAAACCGAAAGGCAGGTGGGGTGAGGAACCAGACGACGATCTGGCGGAGGAGATTGATTTTTCACCTGCAAATGTCTACCGGCTGGCACGGGAAACGGGTGGGGACGTTTTTACCGACCTGAAGAAAGACCAGGGTCTGGCGGAAATTCTTAGCCGGATCCGTAACCGCTACTCGCTCTACTTCAAGCCGATGCCGGATGCCCGCCCAGGGTCTTTCCGCAAGATCACTGTTACTCTTGGCGGACAGGCTGCCCGAACAAATAAGAACGCCGAGGTACGTGCGCGCGCCGGATACTACGCTGACTAAGAGTCAGTTATCCCCTCCACTCCCTTCGCCCGCCTAGACCGTGGACATTTGTTTGGTGCGAATCGCGTGGTTCGTGCGGTGCCCTACCTCTGCGGACTTCACCGCACTTTGCACATCCGATCTGGGCTGCCGGCGGGTCCGGATGCAATCCAGGAAATCCAGCACATGGTACGGCGTGCCATCTATGTCGTTCATCTGCAGGGCGGGCGCGTTCCGGCCCCCTTCGCCCGAGTACCAAAGCACCAGGTTCTGTCGATTAAACTGGACCCATCCCTTGGAACCGTGAATTGCAACTCCATAGCTATCTTTGCCACCGAAGACGGTATTGCGGAAGGCCAGCAGATGCCGCTTGGGGTAGTGCATGTTGGCGATCACAGTGTCAGGGCACTCCAGTTCAGGAGTAGCTACGCTGTCGCCAAATGCGGAAAGGTGCGTTGGTGTGTCATCGTCCATAATCCAATGAATTGCATCCACCCAGTGCGACATAAGGTCAGTGACTGAACCTCCACCGTAATCCCAGAAGTAGCGCCACACCCGAAAGCGCGCCTTGTCGATGGGCCGGGATGGAGCAGGTCCCAGCCAGCGCTTCCAGTCTATGTTGTCGGCCTTGAAATCGAAACTCTCCATGCGCTGCACAGCCCCCAGTTGGCCGCTGTGCCACGACGCCTGCACCAGTGTAATGTCTCCCAGTTTGCCGCCCGCGACAAGCTCCTTCACTCTCTCAAACGTAGGAGTGTTGCGCTGTTGATATCCCACCTGGACCAGTTCACGCCGACCCTTGATGAATGAAACGAGCTTTCGTCCTTCGTCAATGTTATGCGTCAGCGGCTTTTCGACGTAGACATCTTTGCCGGCCTTCATCGCATCCATGGTCATCGGGACATGCCAGTGGTCTGGTGAGCCAATCACCACCGCCTGAATGTCCGTCTCCGCCAGCAATTCCTGGTAGTCGATGTAGCTCTTTGCGTCCGGGTTTAGCTGCTGACGAGCCTTTTCCAAATTTGAAGTGTAAACGTCACAGAGGGCCACAACATCGCACTGTCCAGTCTCCTTGAACAAACCGGTCACGTAGGTGCCCCGGTTTCCAGACCCGATCAGTCCGATCCGAATACGCTCGTTGGCTCCCAGGATCCGGCCGTACGAAATGGCGCTAACCGCCGTTGCCGTCATCCACGTTCGCCGGTTGATCGTCATGCCAGTCTCCTTGTATGCGATCCTCAAAGATTCGCGGAATCTGGAAACGGAAGCGAATCTGGGACGCCCTAGCGCGGATTGTATCACTCTGACAGGGACCGCCCTGCGCGTCTTGACACGCTCCGGACGGCCCAGTCGGTTCTCGCTTCCGCCAGCGGCTTCACAGAAACTTGAAGACCCCATAACCGTTCCAGGAAAACGTTCGTCTTAACTTAACGAACACCTGTACAAGACTTCGCTCCCAAAGCTTGTGTCATCAGCCTAAGGTTAACTATGTCTTCAAATGCAGCACCACGTGCGAGATCCGGAAGCCGCAAGTGGATGAAAATATTGGGCCTTGTGATTCTCGCCGCCGCACTTGGCGGCGGTGGATACGCCGCCTATCGATACTTCAGCCCGGAATCTGTGGTGGTAAAAACCGCCCGCGTCCGCTCGGGCGAGTTCCTGATCAGCGTCAAGAGCACCGGCGACCTGCGCAGCAGTCGTTCAGTAATTCTATCGGTGGGCCGGATACCGAACCCAGTCATTGTGAAGCTTGCTGAGAATGGGAAACCAATTCGCAAAGGCCAAGTGGTGATTGAACTTGACGAGGCAAGTCTCGAACAAATCATGCTGACGCGCAACACAGAAGCGCGCACCGTGGAAAGCGAGATGGTGCAGTTGAAGGCCACCCAGCGAATTGAGGATGAGGCCAACAGCCTCAAGCTGATGCAGGCGGACTACAACCTTGAGCGCGCCCGGCTCGAAGCTAGCAAGGCTGAAGTCGTATCGGAGATTGAGGGCGCAAAGAACCGCATTGATGTGACAGTGTTTGAGGGCGAAAAAAAGGGTGTCGAAACCGTGATTGGTGCAGCGGAAGCTTCGCAAACTGCGGACCTTGAGCGGCTGAACCGGCGCAAGACGAAGGCGGAGCGCGACGTCACTCGAACTCAAGAGTACTTGAGACTCGTGAAGCTGTATGCACCGGTCGATGGGATCGTGAGTATCCTGCCGAATTACCGCTCTGGCGGCTTTGGTCGCACGCCTCCTCCCTTTAAGGAAGGTGACCGCGTGTGGTCGGGAGCGCCTATTGCAGAAATTCCTGACCTCTCAGAGATGCATGTGAAGCTGGCGCTGGACGAAGTTGACCGTGGTCGTGCTCAGGTTGGCCAGGAGGTAAGGGTGCGCGTGGACGCAGTACCCGATCGGGATTTCCGTGCTGAGATTGAGTGGATCAGCCCGGTCGCTGAGGTGATTTTTCGCGGCTTTCGCAACCTCGAGAAGCAATTCCCCGCGCGTGCGAAGTTGCTGAATCTCGATGAACGGCTACGCCCTGGCATGACCGCGAATACCGAGGTGGTTATCCGCAGTGAGATGAATTCTCTGCTGATTCCGATTGCGGCGAGCTTCCTCAAGGATGGCAAGCCGATGGTATGGGTACAACGCGGAGGCCGTTTCGTCCCCACCGAAATTGAAGTGGGCGAGCGCAACGATAACGATATTCTTGTGTTGGATGGAATTCAGGAAGGCGATGTGGTGGCACTGGAGGATCCCGAGGAAGCGCTGAAGCGCGCCCGGAAGCTCTAGTCCGCCCTCGTGCCCAGGCGCGAAACGCAAGGCGATAAGGATGCAACAATCATGAAGCGCATAGTGATCCAAGTGGCGTTTGCCTGCTGTTGGTGCTTGGGCTTTGGTTTATGGCGGGTTCAAAGCCTACGAACAGATCCCCAGGGAGAAATCGGAGTTTGCCACCGCTACCGTGAAGCAGGGCGACTTTGTCGTCCGGGCCTTCACCCGGGGTGAGTTGCGCGCCGTTCGCAGCGCTACCATCACCGCGCCAAACCTGAGCGGGCAGACGCAGATCACCCTTCTGGCGCCCCCTGGGAGTTTTGCGCGCGAAAAGAATGTGGTGGCCATTTACGACGATACCGCCGTACAGAGCCGTGTGATCGAAAGCCAGATTGAGCTCGACAAGATCCAGCAGCGTTTGCTTAAGGCGCGATCGGACCTGCAGATTTCCGCGAACAAGGATGAAGTCGATTTGCTAGAAGCACGGTATGCAGTGCGGCGCGCTGAACTGCAGATGAAGCGCAATGAGTTGATCTCCTCGATTGACGCCCGCAAGAACGAACTCACCCTGGAAGAGGCGCGCCGTCGTCTGGAGCGGTTGCAGAGCGACGTGCAGAGCAAACGCGAACAGGCTGAGGCGCAGATTGCAGTGCTGCAGGAGCAGCGGCGTCGCGCGCTCATTGAGCTGAACCGCGACAAAGCACGCGTGCTTGAAGCCAAGAGCCTTTCTCCCATTAGTGGTTTGATCGCAGTGAAGCAGAATTTAGGCCAGGGTGGGCGCTTTGGCTCGGAGGTACCAGAATTGCGGGAAGGAGACGAAGTGTCCCCAGGTACACCCGTGGTCGACATTCTGGACTTAAGCGAACTGGAAATCGCGGCCAAGGTGAGTGAAGTGGATCGCGCCAACCTGCGTGAAGGCCAGGATGTACTGGTGCGGCTGGATGCGATCCCCGGCGAGACCTTCCGGGGCAAGATCAAGAGCATGTCCAGTACGGCTACTTCTAACGTGATGTCCGGTGACCCCTCGAAAAAATTCGACGTATACTTCAGCATCGACATGGAAGCCCTGCTCAAGGCTTGCGGGGCAACTCCTGAGCAGGTTCGGCAGATTCAGGAAACGGCAGCACGCAACCGCGAAAAGGGTGGGGTGCGCGGAATGCCCTCCGCCGGTGGGCCCCGCGGTGGCGGTGCCATGATGGCGATGGGTGGCGGCGCTGGGTTTGGTGGTGGCGGTGGCGGCTTCGGCGGTGGTGGCGGGTTCGGCGGTGGCGCGCCATCCGAAGGCGATTCGGCACCTGCCGTACGCACACAAGGTGCTCGGCCCCAAGGTGCGACCGGAACTGCCGGAGGCCGTCCTGGCTCCGCAGCAGGTGGCCAAGCCGCCGGTAGGGCGGGAGCACCCGGAGCAGCGGGCGGCATGCCCAACGTTTCGGAAGCAGATCGCGCACGTATCCAGCAGGCGCTTCAAACCGCTCTCGCTGGACGCAATATGCAGGATCTGTCGGCCGAAGAGCGGCAGCAGATCTTCACGCAAATGCGCAGTGCGGTGCCGGCACTGGCTAACGCTGGCGGTCAGCGCACGCCGGGGGGACGCGGCGGACCGGGAGGTAGCCAGGATGATGCGCGTCTCGAAGCAGGACCCACGCAGAACGCGGCCGGCTTCACCATTGATGACCTGGCAAAGGCGCAACCTCCCGCCGCGCCAAGCAAAGACAGCGGCATCGACCTTCTTCTGCGCCCAGGGCTGCTTGCTGACGTAGAGATTATTGTGGATGAGGTTAAGGACGCCGTGACAATCCCAATGCAGGCCGTTTTCGAGAAGGACGGCAGACCGATTGCCTATGTCAAGACACCTGCCGGGTTTGAAGAACGCGTGTTGACGCCTTCACGCCGTACCGAAAGCACCATGGTGGTGCAGGACGGAATCAAGCCAGGGGATGTGATCGCTCTGTCCGATCCCTTTGCCACCCAGAAACCGAAAGCCTCGCAATCGGAAACCAAGGGTGCACCCGCTGGCCTTCCCGGAGGTGTCCGCTAGTGTTTGGTAGCTTTCTTCCCGATCTGCAAATGGGCCTCGCCAGCCTGTTTGTACACAAATTGCGAACCCTGCTGACAATGCTCGGGATGATCTTCGGGGTTGGCGCCGTGGTTGCCATGCTCTCCATCACTGCGGGGGCACAGGCTGAGATGCTCAGCTATATCGACATGCTGGGTGTGAATAACATCATCATTGAGGCCCGCGAAGCTCTTGACCGGGACGAGTTGCAGGTGCGGCGCACCATTTCGCCAGGCTTGAGTTTTCGCGACTTCCGGGCGATTCATGAAAACGTGGCGGGCATTGAGGCACTTACGCCGCGCAAACGATTCAAGCCTACATCCACCTTGCCCAAAGCGCAGGATGACATCCCTCTGTTGATTGGCGTGTTGCCCAATTTTGCGGACATCAACAGCCTCAAGATTATCTCCGGGCGCTTTTTCACCGACGCCGAGAACATCGCGTCCGCGCCGGTGTGCGTCTTGGGTGAGTCTGCCAAAGTGGGCATGCTGGGCTTTGACGACGCGGTAGGCAAGTGGATCAAAGTAAACAGCCAATGGCTCCAGGTGATCGGCGTGCTCACCCAGCAGGCCACCGCCGATGTCGAAGGTCTGGAAGTGGCTAACCGGAACAACCTGATCATCTCCCCGCTGAATACCGTTCTGCGGCGCTTCGAGGACAACAATAGCTACTTGAAGGACGAAATCGACGGCATCTACATCCGGGTGAAAAACGATGTGGATTCCGTGGAAGCCGCCAACGTCGTTCAGGCCATCCTCAATGCCACCCACAAGGAAGCCGGCGACTTCACCGTTGTGGTACCTGCCCAATTGCTGGAGCAGCGTCGCCAGACCAGCTTCATCTTCAGCGTCGTGATGATTTGCATTGCGGGCATCTCGCTGCTGGTGGGCGGCATCGGCATCATGAACATCATGCTGGCAACGGTTCTTGAACGGACCCGCGAGATTGGAATTCGGCGCGCCATTGGCGCTAAGCAGACCGACATCATACGCCAGTTCCTTACCGAAGCGGTGTTAATCTCTATTGTCGGTGGCTTGATCGGGATTGCCTTTGGCTTCACCCTGTCGCGCGTAATTGCCGCGGCTGCCGGCTGGAGCACCGTGGTAACCTTCGCGTCCATCGCCGTGGCCTTCGGCGTATCTGTATTCATCGGACTTCTTTTCGGGATCTACCCGGCCGTGCAAGCCGCCAAACTGGATCCCATCGAAGCCATTCGCTACGAGTAAATATTCATGCAACGAACGAGTGTCTTTTTATCCCTCATCCTGACGGCGGCGCTGGCCCTGCCCGCCTTTGCACAGACTGAGTCCGCGCCTGCGTCACCTCAGCCGCAACCGGCCAAAGCGGAAGTGGGCGTCATGGCCACTCCGACCTCGGCCCCGGCTCCGGAATCGCAGGAAACGGTGAAGCTCACTAACGCCTTTACACCTGTGGAATCCCTCTCGCGCCCCATGGTGAGCAGCGGCTTCGGCTTTGACGAGGCGCGTCACGCACCCGTGTTCGGCGTCCCCGCTTACTTCCAGCGCATTCTGGGTAACCCCGAGTTCCGCGTCCAGTTGCTTGACCCCACTGGCTTCAGCGACTTCATCCGCGACCAGAAGCTGCAGCTTTCCTTGCGCTCTTATCTCGACCTCGTCCTGGCCAACAACACCAACATCGCCATCCAGAAGATCCAGTTGGAGACGCCAAAGAACGCCATCATGCGTTCGATGTCCTTCCTTGACCCAACCTTCAACGGTAACTTCACCGCCACTCGCAGTGAGACGCCCGCCACCAACCAGTTGGAAGGCGCATCGGTGGTGAGCCAGCTGAACCAGCCGGCCACTTTCGGTTACAACCAGACCTTCCTGCCGGGCACCCAGATGCAGGTTGGAATGACCGCAAATCGGTCTAGCACCAACAACCAGTTTCAGACCTTCAATCCATTCATCAACACCGGCGCCAACATCCAGGTCACTCAGCCGTTGTTGCGCAACCGGGGCATGATCAACAAGGTCCCCATCCTCATTGCCCGCAATACCCTGCAAACCTCTGAGCTGGCCTTTGAAAATCAGGTCATCAACATTCTGTCCAACGCCGAGCTCGCCTACTGGGACTACCTTGAAGCTCGTGAGAACCTCCGCGTTCAGGAGGCCGCCTTGAACCTCCGCCGCGAATCATTGCGTCGAGCCCAACGAGAATTAGAACTCGGTGCCATCCCGGAACTGGACGTCTTCCAGCCACAGGCCGACTTTGCGCAAGCCGAAGTAAACTACACCCAGGCCAGGTTCCGCCTTGCTCGTACCGAGGACGTACTCCGGCAACAGATCGGCGTCGACCTCGACCCTGACATCCGTCGCCTTCCGATTGAGATCACCGATATCGTTACTCCGCCCACCCCGTCTGAGACCATTGACCGCGAAGGCTATGTGGAGGAGGCCCTGCGCAGCCGACCGGACCTGCTGCAGCAGCGCCAGCAGCTGATCGGCGACGACCTGGGCATCAAGCAGAGCGTGAACCAATTGCGGCCCAACCTGGCACTCACCCTGCGCTACGCCGGCGTCGGTCGCGGCGGTAACCAACTGGATACCGATACGCGCCGGATCGTCCAGCAGGTAGGTCTGTGGAGCGCCTTTGGCAACACCCTGGCCTTTGATTTCCCGGCCTACACCTTTGGCCTGCAACTGGCCTTGCCCATCCGCGACCGGCAGGCTTCCGCAAACTACGCCGACGCTTTAGTGCGGAAAAAGACCACCATGTTGCGGATTCGTGATCTCGAACAGACCGTGCGCCTCGACATCCTGAACGCGATCAACAACCTCGAAGCCAGCCGCGAAAGTGTCCGCCTCGCCGGCATTGCCCGTGATTTCGCTCAGAAGCGGCTGGAAGCCGAGCAGAAGAAGTACGACCTGGGCACTGTAACACTCTTCTTCCTCCAGGCAGCGCAGACGGACTTGATCCAAAACGAACAGCGCCTCGTCACCGAGAGCATCAACTACAACCGCAACCGACTCACCATGCTGCGCCTCTCCGGTACGCTGCTAGTCGAGCGCGGCGTTGTAGTGAAATAGGCCAGGCTAACGGTGGTGCAGAACACCGTGCTATTGCCTGGGGGCGGGGATGGTGGAAGTTCGCCCACCCTCGCCAATGGCATCCTTGGTCGCCAGAGAAAAGCGACGGTCGATCGCCTTGCCTTCCAGCAAAGCCTCGGTCATGTATTCCCCAATCGCGGGGCCGTGCTTGTATCCATGGCCTGAACCGCCACCCAACAGCCACACATTGTCGAACCCTGGGTGACGATCCATCAGGTAGTCGCCATTCGAGGTGTTCTCATACTGGCAAACCTCTGTTTGGGTAAGCGGTGCATTGGCGAGTCGCGGAAAACGCTGCGTCATGTAGGCGCGCATGGCCGTCACCGACACAGCAGGCACCAGTCGTTCCTGCGTATCAGGATCCACCGCCGAACCATGCTGATCCGGGCAGATCTTGAAACCCCGGTTCTCAATGTCCGGGAGGCCATACATGGTATCGCCGGGGTCCACCCAGGCGGGCAGTTTCGGCACGCGGAACCATGGGTCTCCAGGCGGTAAACCAAAATAGAAGACCTCCTGCCGGGTTGGCCGGATGCGGTTCCCCAGAATCTCGGGAAAGATCTTAGGCAGCCAGGGGCCGCAAGCGTACACCAGCGTCTCGGAATCAATAGTATCGCCGTCCGCGGTGCGGATTGAGGCGGTACGGCTACCTTCCCTTGGTGGCACAATCTGAACCTGCTGGTAGGCCAGTCCTTGCTTCCGGGTGGCTTCGAGTACCGTCTGCACGCCACGTCGCGCCAGCAACCCACCCGCCTCAGGTTCGTAGATGCCCCACGTCACTGGACCTAGCGAGATCTGCGGGAACCGCTGCTCCAGTTGGGATCGGTCTAGTTTTTCGTACTGCACCTTCAGCCGGTCAAACACTTCCAGGTTCGATTCCGTATAGGCATCACCCTGCCGGGCAAGCCACAGAAATCCCGTCTCCACAAAAAGGAGTGGATCGAGCCCCGCGTAGGCTGCCTTATAAAGCGCTAGCGCACGTTGGCTCCAACGGGTATAGAGCTCGCGGTCGCCATACCCGAAGCGGATAATACGCGTCTCACCGCCACTGCTCGCCCGGTTGTTCGCGGCGCCGTGCTGGTCAACCAGCAGCACCTTCTTGCCAGCTAGGTGCAGCGCACGCGCGAGCCAGGTTCCGAAGACTCCAGCCCCCACGATGGCGAAATCGTAGCGGGTTCCTGTTTGTGCGAAAGCTGCGCTTGCGTTTGCCGCCATAAACTCCCTTCGGTTAAGAGCCTGCACGCCACCCCCTTAAGCACATTCAGAACCTGATCATCTCCCAACCGGATACTAGTCCGATTGCTGTGCCTGCCGCGGAAACAGTAGAGAGCCTACCACGCCAATGGCCAGTACGAGGCCAATCACGCCCAGCGACCAACTGATGGGAAAATGCCCATCGAAAGCGTAATCCAACCATGTCATCTTCAAACCGACAAAGATCAGAATGAGCGCGAGGGAATACTTAAGTAGATAAAATTTATCCATTGCTCCTGCCAGCAGGAAATACATCGCTCTTAGGCCAAGTATCGCGAAGATGTTGGAGGTAAATACGATAAGAGGCTCGCGGGTTATCGCGAAGATAGCTGGGACGGAATCCACGGCAAACACAATATCAGTAGCCTCCAGAAACAATACGGCAATAAACAGAGGGGTAGCGTGTAGAACCCCATTGAGACGAACAAAGAAATGCTGTCCGTGAAAGTCGCTCGTAACCGGCATGTACTTGCGAAAGATGCGAATCAGCGGGTTCTTATCGGGTTCCGGGGCATGCTCCTCCGCAAGTGCCATGCGTATTCCTGTAAATATCAGAAAGGCGCCAAACACGTAGATGATCCAATGAAACTGAATGAGCAGCCCACCTAAGGAAATGAAAATTCCTCGGAAGACGATAGCTCCGAGAATCCCCAGAAACAATACCCGATGCTGGTAACGGGCAGGGATAGCAAAGTAACCCAGCACCACTACAAAAACGAAGATATTGTCTACCGATAGAGATGCCTCGATGATGTAGCCGGTGAGGAACTCAAGAGCAACCTGCTTAGCCGCCTTGCTAGGATCAAACCCCGGAATGGCCATTAGCCGCTCATTCTCAGGAAACGACCAGTTTGCGTAGTAATACAGACCGATATTGAAAATAACGGCTAGCGATACCCAGAACACCACCCAGAGGCCAGCCTCCCGCATGGAAACAGCATGGGCCTTGCGATGAAAAACGGTAAGGTCAAGCACCAGCAAAACGACAACGAAGAGGATGAAGCCAGTTAGAAATGGCCAGTATTCGGCGATGGGAAAGAGGAACTCGCTAGAAGGCAGCACTCCCTCTATGATAGGGCAGTGCGGGGGCGTGTCCGGAGACCCGCATCTGGCTCAGACGGATCTCCGGTTTCGACGGTGGCGAAGGGCTCAGGCTCGGTATTCGCCAGTCATTGCCATCCGCTCCAGCAGGGCAATGCGCTCTGCAGTTTCCGGGTGCGTGCGGAACAGCCCAGCAAAGCCCCCCACGAAGGGATTCACGATGAAAAGGTGCGCGGTTGCCGGAGAGCCATGGTGCATGGGAATCCGTTTCGCGTACGCCTCGATCTTCCGCAAAGCATTCGCCAGGCCCATCGGGCTGCCGCTGATCTTTGCCCCGTTCGCGTCGGCAATGTACTCGCGCGAACGGGAAATCGCCATCTGAATGATCATTGCCGCGAAGGGAGCAATGATGATACCCACGATGGCGACAATCGGGTTGGGACCTTCCCGGTCATCGTGGCCGCCGCGGGACATCATGCCCCACATCGCCATCTGGCTAAGATAGCTCAGCGCGCCGGCGATGGTTCCGGCGATCGTCATGATCAGAGTATCCCGGTTCTGGATGTGTGCGAGTTCGTGCGCGACGACGCCAGCCAGTTCATCCCGGCTGAGCATCTGGAGCAGGCCGGCGCTCACCGCCACCGCCGCCTTCTTCGGGCTTCGTCCGGTAGCGAAGGCGTTTGGCGCCTGCTCGTCCAAAATGTAGACGCGCGGCATGGGAAGATTCGCTTGCATCGCAAGGTGGCGCACCAGCGAGACAAGCTCCGGCGCTTGACGTTCGGTCACTTCCCGGCCGCCGTACATTGAGAGCACGATCTTGTCGGAGAACCAAAAACTGCCAAAGTTCATGATCAATGCCATGAAAACAGCAATCATCAGCCCGGATTCACCCGCGATCGCGTGGCCCAGGAACAGCAACAAGGCAGTCAACAACGCCAGCAACATTGCAGATTTCACATGATTCATGGATGAAGCAACTCCTTCATATAGATACGCAGCCAACAGCAATTCCTTGCGTCGTGCCGCACTCCACGTTACAGCATCGCGGTGGTCAGGAAAACGGGCCTTCCAATCTTCAAAACGAGCGCCGCCAGGAACTGGCGGCGGTGCGGGAAGCTATCCATTGGTTGAGATGAGCGGAAGCCCGAGTTCGTTTCAGCCAGGAAGCCGAATGCCATCCTGTTCAGTCCAGATACTCAAAGCGGCCGTCACGCAACAACCGGTAGCGACGGTCGCGCCAGCGAATGGAGTTTCCGAAGAAACCGGCCGCCCACAGCGCAAAGCTAAGCAGATCCTGCACCGGCAAAGCCAGCCAATGGGCAGTTTCAAAACGGGCGCGCACCGTTCGGCGCATCTCTTCCGCCTGCCAAATACGCAGCGCCAGCACCAGCGGGAGTGCCGGCCATGCCCAGGGGGCCAGCCCCACCAGCAGAATCGCCAAAGCAAGCGGACGCAGGAAGATCTCGCCAAAGTAGCCCGCCGGGCGCGAGCGCCGGGTGGAGCGCGCCCACCGAAGGCGATGCCTCAGGTTCGCCAATAGGGGCTGGCTGCCAATGCGATGCTCAATAATGGCACTGGAGAGGATCACCCCATAGCCGAGCGCGGCCGCGCGGTTTCCCATCACAAAATCCTCGGCCAGGAAGTCCTTGAGGAACTCGAACCCCCCGATCGCGGCGATCACCTCGCGCCTGGCGACAATCGTTGGGCCCAATGCGAAACGAACTCCCTCGAGCATCCGCGCCGTCAGCACGCCTCCAAGGAACTCCGTATTCATGTGAATCGCTTCCAGAAAGCTCCACGGGCTGTCGCCAGGGATTGCCCGGTACGGGCAGGTGGCTATTCCCAGCTTTGGATCCTGAAACTCGGCACTGACATTGTCGAGGAACCCCGGCTCTACGCGCACGTCGCTGTCCGCCATTACCAGCAGGTCGTAGCGAGCTTTCCGCAGCATGCAGGCAAGCGAGTGTACTTTGGCATTAGCATAGGGGGGATCACCGGTGACGATCACCTGGCAGGGGATGGCAGGAAACTGGCGCCGCAGTTGCTCCACCAAACGCAGCGCGGGGTCCATGTGGTCACGGGCAGCACAGAGGATTTCGAACGCGGGCTGGCCGTCCTGCCCGGCATAGTCCTGGGCAAAGTAACTACGAAGGTTCTCTTCCAGACCCTCGTCCAGGCCGTGCAGGGGCTTCAGGATGCTGAGGGGCAGTCGTTGTGCTGCGGAGGAAGCCGTCACAGCGCGGTATCGACGGGCGGCCACAATGCTCAGCAGGCAGTAAACGCAACTGCCCGCCACGAACGCGGCGGGCAGCAGAAATCGCAGGATGTCCAACACGCTTGGGTGGCTCCCCGGCTTGCTTAGGGTGATTACTCCGAGGAGTCGCGAGCCTCAATTAGCGGTTGAATGCTGGTCATGAAGTCATCAAATGCCTGCACGCCCAAGTCGCCTCGGCGACGGTGCCTCACCGAGACGTTGCCCGCCTCTTCTTCGCGGTCGCCCACCACCAGCATGTAGGGAATCTTCTGCATCTGGGCTTCCCGGATCTTGAAGTTCACTTTCTCG
>JAHCHD010000289.1 GCA_026129915.1 Bryobacterales bacterium | reverse complement strand
GTCCTCGCGCCGGGGCGTATCGATGTGCAACGCGAAGAACACCGGGCCACGCGGCCACTCTACCCAGCCCACCCACCAGCCCTGCTGTCCCGTCCATCCAGTCTTGGCCCGGAGGATCCAATCCCGCTGCGCCTCGTTTACCATCACGTCCTTCACTAGCCGCTGGTGTTCAACCCGAAACGGCAGTGTATTCCGGTAAAGCTTCCGCAGGAACTCAATTTGCTCAAAGGCGGAGATCCGAAGGTTTCCATCGAGCCAGTAGGTGTCGCTTTCGCCACCAGGATCGGCGTTGCCATAGCCCGTGCGCTCCAGGTAGCTCCGCGCCCGATCCTTCCCAATCGACCTGGCAAACTCCTCGTACAGCCACACCGCCGACACCCGCATCGATGACCGCAGGTCCTGGTCCTGGTTATGGCCCGGAAAGGTTCGCTTCACCCCGTCCCACGGGAAGACCTGGAACTCATCCCGCACTACCTCCGCATCCAGCGCAAACAGCGCGTGGGCGATCTTGAACGTCGACGCTGGAATCGATCGTTTCGCCGCCCGCTCCTTCTGGTACACCCACAGCTTCGGCGTCGTATCGCGCTCGTCCGCCACCACCAGCGTCCCTGCCACCCCGTGTTTCTCGAACACCGACTTCCAGTCGCCGCGTTCTTCAAACGCTTCTTGTGCCAAACCAGGCGTGACGCTTCCGAACAGCGCCAACCCTGTCACCGCCACGGTCCGCAACCAATTCAACACTCGCATGCACTCCTCGTCCCTCTGTGCGCCACGCCGCCTGACGACGACAGTGTTCCGCATCCGCGAGAATAGCGCATCACCGCGCATGGGGCACGCGAAAGGGGCTCTTGGGAACGGAACGCTCATCTGCAAGGTCCCGGGAGTGAAGCCGCCAGAGGGGTGGCCGGTGGCCGGCCGCATCCGGTTACGCATGGCCAAGGCCTTTATGGATCCGCGCGCGCGTGATAGTCCTAGAGGAACGGATTTTTTCGGATGGAGGGTTTCTTATGCTGCGCCGGTTGGTATGGATTCCCTGCTGGTGGCTTTGCGTTTGCCTATCGGCGATATCGCTACCTGGGCAGCAAGTGTCGGTGCTGCGGTTGGAGGAAAGCCCGCATGCGAAGCTGCGCCCTGTGCCTGTGGGCGCGTTCACCATCACCGGGGGTTTGTGGGCGGCACGGCGCGAGGTGAATGTTCGGGCGAGCATCCCGTCGCTGCTGGATGAACTGGAAAGCCACGGAATCCTTGATAATTTCCGGCGTCTTTCCGGCCGCAAACCAGTGGCCCGCCGGGGACCGCTCTACACCGACTCCGATGTTTATAAGTGGATCGAGGGCGCTGCATTCGCGCTGCAATCGAAGCCCGATACGGTACTGAAAGCCAAAGTGGATGCGGTGATTGACGACATCGTGGCGGCCCAGGAGAAGTCCGGTTACCTCAACACCTGGTATCAAGACGGTCGCGAAGCTCTGAGGTGGCAGCAACAGCATACTGGCCACGAACTTTACTGTCTGGGCCATCTGCTGCAGGCGGCGCTGGCTTACCAGCGGGCGACGGGCGACCGAGTGCTTCTCGACGCAGGCATTCGCTTTGTGAACCACATTCTGAACGACGTGATCCCTGGCGGGCAGGCTCTTTATGCCGGTCACCCGGAGATCGAGATGGCACTGGTTGAGTTGTACCGGGCGGAGCGCGACAAGCGCTATCTTGACCTGGCAAGCCGCATTCTGACAGGTGAGCACGAGCGGCTGAAACTGACTGAATCCCAGATGCGCTACACCTTCAGCGGCAAGCCCTTCACGGGGCGAACGGAAATGGAAGGCCACGCTGTGCGCGCCTGCTATGCCTCCGCCGGCGCCGCGGACTATTACCTTGAAACTGGAGACCCCGTTTACTGGCAGACACTTACACGTTTGTGGGACGACATGGTGCTGCGCAAGATGTACGTGACGGGCGGCGTGGGTTCACGCGCTTCGGGTGAGGCATTCGGCGAACCCTTTGAGCTACCGAATGCGCAGGCATACACGGAAAGCTGCGCGGCCATCGCCAACATGATTTGGAGCTGGCGTATGCTGCACGCGGATCCTCAGGCGAAGTATGCCGACGTGATTGAACGCGCGCTCTACAACAGCATCAACAGCGGCATGTCATTGAGCGGCACGCTCTACTGCTACCGCAACCCTCTGGCGCTAAGCGGGAACCCCAAGGACAAGATTCGCAATCCCTGGTACGACACGACTTGTTGCCCGCCTAACCTGCAGAGGGTATTCGCGTCGCTGCCGGCGTACTTCTATAGCACCAGCGCTGAAGGGCTCTACGTGCACCACTACGCGTCGGGCGTCCTGGACTGGAAACTGCAGGACGGAACCAGACTGAACGTACGACAGACGACCGAATATCCCTGGCAGGGCAAGGTGACGCTGGACGTCGCGCCGGCAGCCGCCACGGAATTCGCGGTGTTCCTGCGCATTCCGGAGTGGAGCCAGGGGACGGTGGTGCGGGTAAACGGCGAAGCACAAACGAACGTGCGTCCTGGCAGCTATCTGGCACTCCGACGGACATGGAAACAGGGCGACCAGGTGGTGGCCGAGTTCGACATGACCCCGCGGGCGCTGCGCGCGAATCCACTGGCGCGCGAGAACGCCGGCAGCGTAGCGATTCAGCGTGGACCTTTGATGTACGCGCTGGAGCAACCGGACCAACCGCTGGGCACGCGGGTGGAAGATGTGGCGTTTTCCATCTCGGGCGACCCGGCAAAGGATTTCGTGGCGCACTTCGATTCCGGCCTGCTGGGTGGCGTGACGGTGCTACGCCATCGCGGCATCGCCTTCGACAGACCCGCCGCGGAGCTGCCATTGTATGGCCCCATCGAGGCCTACCCTCCGCGGAACGCGAAGCCCGTGGACCTTACGCTGATCCCGTATTTCACGTTTCACAATCGCGGCGAAGTTGCCATGCAGGTGTGGGTGCCCGCGCAAACCAAGTCCCGATGAGGTGATGGTGAACGCTGCTTCGGCACTGCGCCGGGTTTATGCTGGAAGGCGATGACTACGATGGAAAGTACAGAAACCGCGGCCGCTCCGGCGCGCCTGCTGAATGAGGGCCGCACCTTGGGTGTGATTGGCGCGGGCGTGATGGGACAGACCCTGCTCCGCGGACTGCTGCAAAGCGGACTGGTGAAGCATAACGACGTGTGGGCCGCGGCCAAGAGCGAAGAAAGCTGCCGCCG
>JAHCHD010000288.1 GCA_026129915.1 Bryobacterales bacterium | reverse complement strand
GCGGCGGCTTGAGACATACGACGAGTCGAAGCGGTTCAGCCATTCCGGTCACATTCGGGCCAACATCTTCTACGTGCTGGAGAGGACGTTCCCTACTCGTCAATTCACTACGTTTGCGAAGGAGCGCATTGCCCACTACCTGGTCTTGGATGCTCTCATCGGCAACACAGACCGCCATCACGAGAACTGGGGCATCCTTCGACATAGAACCTCCGACGGTTGGAGAGGACGTGTCGCTCCGACCTTCGATCACGCCTCGTCACTGGGCCGCGAACTCATCGACGAAGGGACAGAAAGATCCCGTATGCGGCTGCTGGCCGATGGCCGCGTCGCTGATTACGCAGAGAAAGCACACGGTGCGGTCTACTGGGATTCCTCCGCCCGTCGCGCTCCAAGCCCTCTGGAGCTGGTGCGCAGGGCATCTACAACTTATCCAGAACTATTCCACAAGGCACTGCTGCAGGTTGCTAAGCTGGAGGAAGAGACGTTCCATCGCATCGTGAATCGGGTGCCGCCAGATTGGATGAGCGCGATTGCCCGATCATTTGTGATTGAGTTGTTGTGCTACAACCTGAAGCAGTTGAAAGAGATCGTGCCATGACCGACAAGACACTCTTTTTGGCCTGGCAGGACAAGCGCATGACGCGCTCCTGGTTTCCGGTGGGCAGGCTGGATGTACTCAAGGAGCCAAGGCTCTATCAGTTTCGATATATCCACGGCGCCGAGACCGCTCATCGGGACGCCGGGTTCGAGCCTCTCCTCGATTTTCCAGAGTGGAAAGCGGTCTACAAATCCCCTGACCTGTTCCCGCTTTTCCAGAATCGCGTCATCTCATCAGAACGCCGCGACTTCACGAAATACCTCGAGCTTCTCGATCTGCCCGATACCGCGGAACCTGCGGAGATTCTGGAAGTCGGTGGTGGCCATCGTGCTACCGACAACTTTGAGGTATTTCCCAAGATTGAACGGCGCGAGGATGGGTCCTTCCGGTGCCGCTTTTTCCTGCACGGCGCGCGGCATGTCAGCAAGGCAGCGATCGAGCGCATTGACCTGCTTCAGCCTGGCGATCCCCTTTACGTGGCATTGGAGCTCACCAACCCAGCCACCAGGTTGGCAGTGCAGATTCAGACTACCGACTATCACGTGATTGGGTGGGCTCCCCGATATTTGGTGGGGGACTTGGTCTCAACGATTGCTCAATCTCCAGGCAATTACGCCGCCAGAGTGGTGCGCCGCAACCCATCGCCTGCACCTTCGAAGCAACGGCTTCTTGTTGAGTTTACCGGCAGTTGGCCAGATAACTACGATCCAATGTCCGGCAGTGACTTCAAACCCCTGCCTTCGGAATAGCGTGTCCGAATTCCGCGATATGGTGATCCATCTAGACAACGAGGATGACCTATACCAACGTTAGCAGCGGGTTCCGGCATCAGTGGTGGGCATGAACCGAAAGTTCACCCCCGCTCATGAAAATCGCGGCTGTTCTACCTTTTCAGAGTCAATCGGTTGCGTCTCTCTTCAAGAGAGAGCTTATGGGCCCGGCGTGGGTGCGGGCGCTCGACCAGGGGACGTCCTGCACGAAAGCCACCACTTCCGCGCGGACCAGGTTAGATGCACATAACGCATGGCATCGGTGGTATCCTCTGGGTCCAGGGGGCAGGGGCCGGTTTGAGTCAAGGGGAATACGGGCGATTCTCCCGGCAGCGGCCCCGGAGGTGGAGGCGGATGTTCAGCCAATGGGAATCGTGCGACGGCGCTACACGCAAGCGCAGCCGAATACACTTTACGGCTGGCTGGCTCGCGGAGGCAGGGTCTTCCAGGTCATTTTGAAGCCCGCTGGGAATGCGCCAGGTTCGCCACGGAACAGGAAAGCCCCCACCCCCGGAATGCTGGGATAGATCACCTCTTCAAGGACTGAATCAATGGCCCGGGTTTGGTCCCACATCGTCGAAGCGGCGACTTGGGTCTTCTTTTCCAGACGGTCTACCATTCCGCGCACGCGGTCACTTCGTTCCAACTGGGCCAACCCGAGATAAACCTTATCGTCCACGCGCAACGCGCTCAACTCAATCCAGACCACCGCGTGGAGTTCGGGTTCCCGCACCCTTTCCAACCGCCGGATGCGCAGTTCTGCAACGGCGCCTTCGGGTAGCGTCGGGCCACCGGGGAGTGGAACGGCCTGGGTGAGCCGTGCCCGCAAAGCATCGCCCACCGCAGACTTCGCCAAGTCCACCGGCGTCTCCAGGGCAAGTTGCAGTGCGCCACCCTCTGGCAGCACGGAGGGCCCGGCAAGACGAATCACCTGGCCGCTTGTCCCTTCGTCCGAGGAAGCCTCCACCACAGGCTCGTTCTCATCGAAGCGAAGCGCCGTCTCGACACGAAACTCCCGGCACTGAGTGAGCTGAATCTCATTCTTCTGTACTTCGCCGGTAAACAGCACCATGCGCATCTCCGCGCGTTCGGGTATCAGCAGCGGATCCCGCGCCTGCGATGCGTCAGCGGGCTGCACGATTGACCAGAAAACATCGTACTCCACCCGCTCAATTCCCAACTCTGGCACTGAGCCAAGGCTTCGGATCGTCAGCAGCCTCAGTAGGCTATCCGCCTCGTCCACCACAAATTCGCCCCTGGCTCCTACCGAAGCCGTGCGGCCCGCCCGTGTAATGTCGAGACGCTCGCGCATCTCATCAAACTCAAAGCGAAAGCGAAGCGCTGGCCGCCCTTGCCAAGACTCGCGTCCCACAAGTCTCAAGACCGAAAAGGGGTGCCTTTCAAAAACCGTACGGGCATATCCGAAAAACACACCCGTACCGCTTAGCCCGGTCTTCACCAGCAGATGTGGCGTGGTCATCGCGTTGTCATCACCCGGGTAGGAATAATATTCCTTGCCCTCCATGATGCTCACCTGCAGCCGGACAAAGTCCTCGCGCGGGCCAGCGCTGCGCCCGGGTCCGCCCGATCGCTGCGCCTCTCGTCGGATGTTCTGTATACAAGTGAGGTTCCCTAGCCTTCGCAGGGCAGCGCGCATCGCATCCCGAGATGCGAGCCACGCATCATCCCGGCTTGGCAGAGGGTGTGTCTCTTGGCCGCATAGAGAGGTTGCTGGACCAACCGTCAACAAAGCGATCAGCCACCCGCAACGCAGCGCGTTCAGCAGCACTCTTGCCATTCCCACACTCTATCATCCGGTCATGCCGGGGTTACGATCGGCCGGGATCAAAGAATTCGTGATCAGGCAA
>JAHCHD010000287.1 GCA_026129915.1 Bryobacterales bacterium | reverse complement strand
TGCGTTACTGCTGCCGGTGGCCCTGCTCAAGTTTCGAGTGTGGGAGCCGATGACGAGGGCGAAACCCGAGAGCGGCCTGCAAAGCGTAAACCCGATGCTGAACGCAATCCTCAAGAGGGTCTTGTTCGCGGAAGCGGCATGGCTCCGGGCTGGCAGGAGCTTCCCTGCAGGCCAGTCGCTTTGGGTGGTCGCCCGCAAGCGGGAGGACACGGCGTGATGGCAGCCCCTCATCAGAAGCAGCACCTGGTTTTCGGGGCCATCGCGCTCCTGCTCGCCGCTCTCGTTCCATTCGTACCCTTCATGGCCCTGCCCGGGATATCTGACGACTATCAGCAGATTGGGCTCGGCCGTGATTTTGTTTCCGCGGAGGGATTGCCAAAACTGATTGGGGATGCGCTCTATCGATGCCGTGCAACTTCCCTTGTTTGGACCCGCGCCCTCGACAGTGTGGTGGGTGCTGACTTCTTTGTCCACCGCCTGGGTAGCGTGCTGTTGCACGCATTGAACGGGGGGATCCTGGTGCTGTTCGGTTCCATTCCCGCCATTGGCTACCGGCGGGCTTTCATCACTGCACTGGTATTCCTGCTGATGAACGGGCACCAGGAGGCGATTGTCTGGGTGGCTGCCGTACACGACCTCTTTGTGTTTGGCTTCGCCATGGGCTCGCTGTTGTGCTGGGCTCATTGGCTGCGGACCAGACAACCGGGTTGGCTAGCAGCCGTGTTCTCCCTGTTTCTGCTGGCGCTCTATTCCAAAGAATCCGCGGCCATACTGCCCTTACTTTATGGGGCGACTTGGCTGGTCGTGGGTGAGCGGCGCAAGGAAGATCTGGGGCCAATTTTCCTTGCACCGGTGCTGTCCTTAGCGTACGCCGCCCTGGTGTTTCAGGCTGCACGCGATCACCTGCACCTGAACGACGGTACGTTCTCCATTCATGCTCCGTTCTGGCTCACGTTGCCTCGCACTCTGTTCCGCATCGTAATGCCGTGGTCTGTCCTTGCTGCAATGGTATTGGTGTGGAAGCGGCAATACCGTGTGGTTGCCGGCACCCTCGCCTTCAGTGTGATGGCATTGCTACCGTATTCGTTTGTCACGTACACCACCGAGGCACCCAGTCGCCATCGCTACTGGGCTACTGCTGGCGCGGCGCTACTACTAGCCTGGGCCATTGACAGTCTGCTGCGCGGGGTTCTCCGTTGGGAGCGACCATTGGGATGGGCACTCGCGGTAACGTTTGCCATTGCCAGCCCTGCCTACCTGTGGACCAAGAAGCTTCCCCAATACGAGCAGCGCGCGATTCCCACAGAAGCCTTTCTGGACTTTGCCCGCGGCAAGACACCGCCTGTATGGGTGGAACAAGGACCCTATCATGCGGAGATCTACCGGTTTACCGCCCGAGTGATGCTCGGTTGGAATCATGGCGACGTGAAGTCCACGGTGGAGGAGCCACCTCCCCCGGGCACTGCAGTGTTTGAGGCTCCCTTGCATCCCTAAGGACACACCCTGTACTGATCGCCACATGCCAACGTCAGACGACATGTTTCCCTATTCGCTAAGCGTCTTCTTTCCCGCCTACAACGACGCGGGCAGTCTTCCTGAACTGGTGGGCGAGACCTTTCGTGTGCTTGAACGCCATGTCGCGGAGTTTGAAGTGATTGTGGTGAATGACGGCAGCAGAGACAACACAGGGGAAGTGTTGGAGCAATTGCAGATGCAGCATGGAGAGCGGCTACGCGTTGTCCAGCATCAGAAGAACCGCGGTTATGGTGGCGCGCTGCGTAGCGGATTCGGAGCGGCGACGAAGGAATATGTGTTCTACACAGACGGGGACGCGCAGTATGACGTAGGGGAACTGCCACTTCTGCTGGAGGCGGCTCGGCATGGGGCCACCTGGGTGAACGGATACAAGCGGGAACGCTCCGATCCGTGGCATCGGGTTTTGCTTGGGGCGGTTTATCGTGAGTTCGCCCGCGCGCTCTTTGGGCTACGGCTTCGAGATGTAGATTGCGATTTCCGCCTGATTCAGCGCAGCGCGATGGATGGGCTAACGCTGCGGTCGAACAGTGGCACGATTTGTGTGGAACTCGTCTGGGGACTGGAGCGGAAGGGATTGAGGGCGCTGGAAATGGGCGTGACACACCGTGCGCGCCAGCATGGGCGTTCGGAGTTCTTCCGGCTGGCTTCGTTGTGGAAGACGCTGCGCGAACTAGGCAGGTTGCTAAGCCTGCGACTGCGGGGCGCCGCGAATTCCCCAAGGGCCTAGGCTGGACGAAGCCTACTGACGCGGAGGCGAGGATGCCTTCAGTCCGAAGTGGACCCCTGTGCGGTCAAACACTGCCACGCGCGACGCGTCCCCCGCCGGGAACTCCGTAGCTCCACTGGGGCTCCAGCGTTTTCCCTTGGCCTCCATCCAAATGATCGCCGTCGGGAAATAATAGCGGATGTGCCGCCAAGTCACCAGGCTGTCGTGGATCATCACAGTGACGGGTCCGTTGCGTTGCTCATCCCGAATCGTGTCCAGCGCAAGGTTGACATCCTTGTTTACTCTGGCAATTACGTGATAGCTGGTAGCACGGGCGGCGCCACGCAGGGGACTGAAGAACAACTCTGCACCAATCAGGCAGGCCAGCAACAAACCGGCCCATGCCGCGCGGCCGGGTAATCGGTGAAGCGCGATGCCGCCTAGCCAACAGACACCCACGATCGTTGCCAGACTGTGGCAGGGATCCGCCGCGTGACCAACGATCTGGAAGAGTATGCCCGGCATCAGCCAAACCAGCATGAAAATCCCCTGCCCTGGGATGGGTGAATGCAAGCTGGACGACTGTTTGCGCCAGACCAACGCCCATACCCACGGCATGAGGGCCATGAGATGCATCGCACCAACGTATTCCACTGACTTAAAAAGGATGCGCCATGGGTTAATGGCGGTACCGGCGGCGAAGACGCCTTCTGCCGTGGAGTAGCCCTGCATCAACTGCACATAGGCCTGGAAGCCACCAGATGCCGCCAACAACGCCCATGCCCAAGCCAGCACCGGCAGACTGCCCGCAACGGCGGCAATGGCAATGGTGCGCGGGTGCGGCCGGCCCATCCAGACTGCCCAAAGCAAGAGTGGGCTAAGCATGAGCGTTTCCACTGGACGGAAGCCCGCCAAAGTGCCGACAAAAATCGCCGCCGCCACCAGCCAGCCAGGATAGGCGTCGCGTTGTGCGGCACGCCAGCATAGCCATGCTGTCCCCGCGCCAGCCACAGCACTGTAGCCTCGGCT
>JAHCHD010000286.1 GCA_026129915.1 Bryobacterales bacterium | reverse complement strand
TGCGTCCTTGGGGCTGCTTGTCGACTTTGCCCTTGCCATTTTCCGTGTTCCCAATGACGCCAACCGCCTTCCGCACGAACCGGTAGCCCAGCCGTGAGCAAGCTACCGCTTCCGCGCCAGGCACTTCTTCGCTGCAGCAACCACGTTGACGGCACGCATGCCATACTTATCGAGCAGTTCATCGGGAGTCCCCGATTCCGCATAGCCAGTCAAACCAACAAACTCCATAGGACATGGCGCTTCTTCCGCGGCCACCTGCGCCACGCGCACACCCAGCCCGGCATCCACAAGGTGCTCTTCCGCCACAACAATGGCACCAGTATCGAGGGCCGCTCGGCGCACGGCATCCCTGTCCATAGGAGTAATGGAATACAGGTCCAGCACCCGCGCGCTGATGCCTTCTGCATCCAGCGCCTCAGCGGCCTGGATGCACTCAGCCACCATCAGTCCATGGGCAATCAGTGTGAGGTCGCTGCCATCGAGCAACTGGCGGGACCCGCCCACGGTAAAGCCTTCGGGCGAGTCATAAATGATCTTGGCTTTGGGCCTGCCGGCACGGATAAAGAAAGGACCCGTGGTTTCGGCAGCCAGGCGGATACAACCCGCCATGGAATGCTCATCCGCAGGCGATAGCACGGTGAAGCCAGGCAGCGAGCAGGCAAGGCTGAGGTCCTCAATACTCATTTGCGATGGACCGTCCTCGCCGATGGAGATGCCGCTGTGGGTACCCACAACCTTCACGTTCAAGTTGGGGTAAGCCACAACGGTTCGCAGCTGCTCAAAGCCCTTGTTCACCACAAATGCGGAAAAGCTGGAGGCGAATGGAATTTTGCCCGCAGCGGCAAATCCTGCTGCCAGGCCCACCATGTTGGCCTCGGCAATGCCGCAGGAAAAGAAGCGCTCCGGGAACTTCTGCGCAAAAAAGTGGGTCATGGTGGACTTCGACAAATCCGCGTCGCACACCACCACCTTGCTGTTCTCCTCGCCCAACGCCGCCAGCGCGCGCCCAAAGGCCTCGCGGGTAGCCATTCCCGCCTTTAGTTCATATTTCGTAGTCAGTGCCATACCGTGATCCTTCTGTCGTTGCCGCAACGGTCTTTCTGATCTAGCCGCTATCTTGCTTAAGCAAGCTCCGCCAGCGCGTTTGCCAGTTCCGCGGCTGAGGGCGCAGTGCCGTGATACTTGGGGTTGTCCTCCATGAACGACACACCCTTGCCCTTTACGGTGTGCGCAATGATCACGGTAGGCTTGTCGGTGCGAGCGGCGGCATTGTCAAAGGCTGCCTGAAGCGCCGCGATATCGTGGCCGTCCACGTCGAGGGCATGATAGCCAAAGCTCTCCCACTTGGCCGTCAGCGGTTCAACCTCCATGATGTCCTTCACAAAACCATCCAACTGAATGCGGTTGTAATCCACAATGGGCACCACGTTGGTAACTTTGTGGAACGCGCCAAACATAGCCGCTTCCCAAATCTGCCCTTCCTGAATCTCACCGTCACCCAGCACACAGTAGATACGGCTGGGGCGCCCGTCCAGCTTCGCCGCCGCGCCCATACCGAGAGCGTACGAAAGGCCCTGCCCCAGCGACCCAGTGGAGGCATCCAGCATTGGCATGAAGCGTACATCCGGGTGACCCTGGTAGATACAGCCAAGCGTGCGCAACTGGTTTAGCTGATCCTTTGGCGTATAACCGCATTCAGCCAGCACGGAATAGAGCACGGGAGCAGCGTGACCCTTGGAGAGAATGAAGTGGTCGCGATCCGGCCAGGAAGGGTTCTCGGGATCGTGGCTCAGCTTGTCGAAGTAGAGCGTCACCAGGATCTCCACCGCCGACAACGAACCGCCCGGGTGTCCGGATTTCGCGGCCGTAATCATCTCCACGATATCTCTTCGAACCTGCTTCGCAATCGCCTGCAGTTCGGCTACATTACTTGTCTTGTTCATCACAGATGTCCAGTTTTTCAGCCTAACACAGCGGGAAATCACCGAACCGGCCGCGGTCAGGTCTCGATGTCATACGTGAAGTTGCTCGATCGCATATTTTTATCTGGCTTCCACTTACACATTGTGGTACACATTCATCCATGCAGCAGGACAACCCTCAATTCTCGGGCACGCCGGAGCCCTATGCCGCCTCGCAACAACCGGTGCAGGATTTCCGCAATTTGCCGAACCTGCAGCCATCGCCGTTAGCGCACACACCACCGGTGGCGGTGCCATATTCGAGCGTCAATGTGCCCTATGCAATTCCTCGCTATGCGCAGTTTCATACGCGCTTCTTTGCCTGGTTGATCGACGGCTTCCTTGTGGGCATGGTGGTGGGAGCATTCGTTATCCTTGGCAGCATTACTAGCGCCATTGGAGCTTCCGTCCTCGGCGCGGACGCAGCGGCAATCGCTGGGATGCTCGCCTTCATCATATTTCTGCCCCTATCGTTACTTGCGCCACTGCTCTACCACCTGAAGTTTGAAACCGGACCGGCACAGGGCACGCTTGGAAAACAGTGGCTGGGTATCCGTGTGGTGACACTAGATGGCCGCACCATCTCCAAAGGGCAGTCCCTGGGCCGGTGCGTGGTTCGGTTCCTGCTTTCCGGGGCATTTGTCGGACTTGGTTATTTCATTGCCTTGTTCACAGAGCGCAAGCAGGCGCTCCACGACCTGATCGCCAACACGATTGTGGTTGAGCGCTAGCCCTGCCCATTGCGTGGCAAGTACTCAGCTACAAAGGATGTATATCTTTGTACATCCAGCGTACACGCTCACTGCTCTCCGGTTGAAGAGATCGTCGGCAAGTAGTTGAAACAAAGTCCTAACCACTTTTGGCCATTGGCATGACAATGGAATTGCCATGCCAGAAACCACTCCCAAATCCCCACTGCATGCATTTGTGATGGCGGCCAAAGCGCGAGGGGCGGGCGACGAATTCCTCGCCGCCTTGCTCACTCGCCAAGGTTGGTCCGCTAACGATGTCTATAACACTCTTGCCACCTACTGGGAAGAGACCACGGGGGTAGCCGTGCCCAGGCGCGGCTCCGGCACGGAATCGTCCCGTGAGGCCTTTCTCTATTTGCTCGCTTTCCTTGCGCTGGCAATCTGGGCTTCCGCGCTGGGAACCGTACTCTTCCAGCTTGTGAACGTGTGGGTACCAGATCCGGTAAGCAGCGGTTATTACTCCTCGGTACGCAGCACCATCACCTGGAGCCTGGCAGGTCTCTCCATCGCATTCCCGCTGTATTTTTTGGTCACCCGGACACTGGTGAAAGAGAGCAACGCAA
>JAHCHD010000285.1 GCA_026129915.1 Bryobacterales bacterium | reverse complement strand
TCTTCTTGCCCTTGGCCATCATCACATGGACAATCTGGTTTGGTGGCGGGGGTGGCACGTGGATGCATGCGCCCTGGTAGGGTACCAGCAGGAACTCGGTGGCTTCGGTTGCGGAATCTTCGAGGGGCACAATGAAGCCAGGCACGCGGACCAGCTTCTTATCGAGCGCTTTCAGTTCCTCGGAGATGTCGCCCGTGCGGTAGTTGAACTTGCGGAGCATGCTCCACGTCACCTTTTTCGGAGCCTCTGCCTGCTGGCCCAGTGCCGTGGGGGTGAACGACCACTTACCGCCAGGGCTAAGCAACGCAATGGCGAACAGCGCAACGGGAACTAACCGCGATAGGGCATACAGGCGACGCATAGGCATGCAATTCCTTTTCTGGCCGAACAACTAGCGACGGAATGGCTGACACGAAACCCGTCCACTCAGATTCAGTAGATGCACCATTTGGCCCTTTCGTTCTCACTACCCTGCGTTGGCGCGCCTCACCGCAATCGAAAACAGATGCGACGCGACCAGGGGAGACACAGAAAAGCGGGGCGACAAGGCTGCCGGTGCGATCTTTCCTTAGGATAGCGAACCAACCCGGCCTGCCGTATGGCCACCCGGTTGGCGCGTCATCGGCGGGCTACTTCGCCGCGCTCTTCGCGGGCCGGAAGTGGAGGTTGTGGTAGTCGAAGCTGAAGTCCGCCAGCGGAGAGGTTGCCTTCATGCGGAAACCCTCCACTGTGCCATCCGTAGCCAACGAAAAATCCACGAAAGCGTCGGGGATGGTGGCGTCCGCCCAGCGCACGATGAAGGTATTGTGGTGGAAATGCTCCAAGGGACCATGCATGTCCGGAGTACCGCCAAAGCGCAGGTACAGGCTGTCTCCCCGCGTGGAAAGGCTTGCCGGGCCATACCAGGCGTCGGCGTACTCTCCCGCATAGCCGGTGAGCGCTAACGAAGGAGTGGTGCCGGCCGTGCGGGCGGCGAGCGTCTTGGCTTCTTCTTCGTTGTCCTTCCTGCGTCGTTCCGCTGTGCTCTCGGCATAGGCGCCGATCCAGTCGCGCGGTTCGGACCCCAGATAGTGATCCAGAATGTGATAGGCGATCGCCTGAAACGCGCCGCCCTCTTCCTGGTTGGTGAGCACGACGATGCCGAGCTTCTCCTCCGGAACCATCAGGGTGAGGCTCACCATTCCGGTAAGCCCGCCGGTGTGCGAGACGATCTTGCGTCCTTGGTAGTCGCGAAGGTTCCAGCCCAGACCGTAAGCGGCGAAGTTTGCCTTTGTGGTGGCGAGGGCTGCGTGCGGTTCCGCCACGCGCAGAGCAATCTGCGGCGTCCACATCTCGCGCGCCTGTTTCTCACTAAAGAGCACCTCGCCGTCAGGCAGCTTGCCCTGGTTCAATTGCAGCGTTACCCAGCGCGCCAGGTCCGTTAGGTTCGATTTCAGCCCTGCTGCCGCGGCCCATACCTCGTCACGTGTCGGCCTGATGGGCTTCAGTTCGCCTGCCAGACGCCATCCACGCGAGTGAGGCACGGTGACGTTGTCTCGTTCCGGATCCATCCCGGCGCTGGTGATGCGTGTCTCCGTCATTCGTAGCGGCTGCAGGATTCGCTCACGCACGAAATCTTCCCATCGCTTCCCGGAGACTGCCGCCACCACTTCGCCTGCTACCACGTAGCCAAGGTTGTTGTAGGCGTAGCGGCTGCGGAAGCTCGAATCCACCGGCAGATGACGGGCCGCCCGGATCACCTGTTCCCGGGTGAATGTGGTATCTGGCCAGTAGAGCAAATCTCCGGCTCCCAAACCCATTCCGGTGCGGTGGCTAAGCAGATCACGTATGGTTACTTCGCGGGTGACGTACGGGCTAGCCATCTGGAACTGAGGCAGGTGCTTCTGGACGGGGTCGTCCCAGCTCAGCTTGCCTTCGTCCACCAGCATTGCCAAAGCGGCCGCCGTAAAGGCCTTGCTGTTTGAAGCAATGCCGAAGAGGGTGTGCGCGTCCACCTCGCCCGGCTTGCCAAGCACACGCACACCGTAGCCTTTCGCAACTACCGTCTGGCCGTCCTTTACGATGGCTACGGCGATGCCTGGCACCTCAAACTGCTTCTGTGTGCGCGTGACCCAGGAATCCAGGTCTGCTGGCTGGCCAGAAAGCACCTGAACCCAAAGCAAGGCGAGAAAGAGCAATATACGCATGGGATCAGGGTACACTGGAAGCCGGATGAGCCGCCCGCACGAACCAGCCGTCCACGCCGCATTGGAAAGTCCCTCCGCCTCTGTTTCCGCACAGCCCGTCGGGGAGCACCGGCAGGGCGAGGATAGGGAACCCATGCTGCATTGCCCTGTTTGCAGCCAGAAATTGTTGGCACGCAAGTGCAAGCTTTACTGTGCACGGTGCGGCTATTACATGAGCTGCGCGGACTACATCTAGCCACTGGCGCATAGCCCTCTGGCCGAGTTTCCATTGGAGTTTTGAGATGAGTGAGATTCCCGAGTTGCTCGAACGTTTCCGCCGCGGACCCGAACTGCTGGCCGCCCTGCTGACAGGTGCTGCCGGACGCGAATTCGATTTTGCGCCAGCACCAGGGAAATGGAGCATCCGGCAGATTATGGCGCACTTGGTGGATAGCGAGATGATGGGCGCCAGCCGCTTTCGCCAGGCGATTGCGGAGGATAATCCTTCGTTCCCCGCATGGGACCAGGACGCCTGGGCTGAGCGTCTGGATTACGCTCGCCGAAAGCCCTCAGAATGCATGGAGACCTTTCGCCGCGTACGACGCGAGACCTACGAGTTGCTTGAGCCAATGCAGCCTGATATCTACGCACGCACCTGTGTGCACCCACGCCGCGGACCTTTGAAGCTGGGCGGTCTGCTGCAACTCTACACAGAGCACGCAGAAAAGCACGCAAAGCAAATCCAAGCCCTCCGCGAGGCCTACCGGCAGGCGAAGAACGCGGGATAGCGGTGCTCGTGTTCTGCGTTATGCTGGGGCTGTCATGACTCGCCGATTCCATGCTCTTGCTGCTCTCGCGCTGTGGGCCCTGATGGCCGGGCTGGTTTCCTGCGGTTCTCCTGCTGAGAACAAAGCGGAGGACCCCGCGGAAGCCCCGGCAGTCGCCAAACTGGTGCATCCCAAGCAAGAGGATCTCTCGCGTTTCATGCCAAAGGAAAACCGGGTGAGCGCGAGCCTTTCTGACGACAGTCTCTTCGGCAACGATACTCTCCCTCCTGCGACACTCGCTGAATACAAGAAGGGCGCCAGGACCTACCAGCAGTTCCTCTTCAAAGC
>JAHCHD010000284.1 GCA_026129915.1 Bryobacterales bacterium | reverse complement strand
CTGGGCAGCCACGGAGAACAGGTGCTGCCAGTCTTGCTCCACCTCAGGAGTGAAGTCCTCTCCGAGAGCCTCACGCAGGGTCCATAGCAGCGTGGATCCGACAACTCCATAGTGGCCAGGCTGCGCTCCGTACGCCACGTGTTTGCGTCCAAGTTCCCGGAGCACGGGCACCACCGTATCAAGGCGCTCCAGACTGGCAACCAGCACCTTCAGGGTCTTAATCAGCTTTTCGGCCTGGTTCTCGAGCGATGCCGGGAACATGGGACGGACGCCAGGGGCAACTTCAAAAAGCCGGCCGTAGAAGGCCAATCCCGCTTCGCGCTCGCTGAGTTTCAGCGCCGACAGGCTGGTGCGGATGTTCTCGATGTTCGCCGGGGCAGGCCAACCGGCTGGTACGTTTGCTGTCATTTCCATCTACTCCTTGTTGAGTTGTCAGTCGCCGGACAGTTCGCGTACCGCATGTTTGAACGGTTCGCCAGCCTTTTCGGTGACTTGGTGGAGTAGGCGGAAACTCGCGGAAACCGGGTGCTTGTTTCTGACGGGAAATAGAAAAACCGGGCCTTCCGTTTTCGCTCGCGATTTCCTCCGTATTTCCTCGTGGCGAAGATGATGCTTGTGCCGTAGCACCACAAACGTAAACAACTAAAGCGCCTTATGGTAGTTTACGCATCGATCCACCACTTCAAAGCCCAGAGCTTCGTGCGCACGCTGCGAGGAGAGGTTGTCGATCCATGTATCCGAAGCCATCTCACGGCAGCCTTGGCTACGCGCCCAATCCTCTGCGGCAGCTAACAAGGCGGCTCCGATTCCTTGTCCCCGCGCGGGTTCCCGAACAAGCCACCCTTCCACGAATCCAACCGGCCGGGCGACATCACAGCCATCCGCGTGGGAGCGCAGCCCTACTTCCAGGAACCCGAGCAATTCGCCGCCCGCGCCTTCGGCTACAAAGCATGTCGCCGGGAGCGTACCATTCATGCCTGTGCGCATGGTTTCGCTGACCTCGGCCAGGTGCTCTTCATACGCTCCATCCGGCCAAAGTTCGGCGCGCATGCTTGCGACTGACGGAAGGTGGTGATCCATCGCAGGCCGGATTTCGAATGGGATCATACCTCGATTGTAGGACTACGATGGAATGGCTCGGCTGGCGGGTTTGGCCTACCTAGATGCTGCCGCGCGGCGGTCTTCCGCGTGGCATCTTCGACCTGGCAGTGGGCAGGGGCAATCAACACTGGGTTCGATGAGCGACGACCGGTGCCGGCGGAGAATGGCGGGAAGCCTCCACGCACTACAGCCTGGCGATCACCGAGGAGGCGGCTTTCTTGGCTGCCTCGACTTTTTGCTCTTTGGTGAGATCGCTGAGCGTGACTGTGACATAGAAGAGCTGGTTCCGTGCAGAAACTGCCAACTGGCTGAGATCATTGTTCCAGAACGCCTTGTCGCCCACGCCGCTCACCCACTCGACGTCCTTTGGCGCAATCACCACTTCTCGGTCGCGAACAGTGCCCGTGTATCCGTTCTTCATCCGGTTGAACAGTTGATCGATTCGGTTGGGCGCAAATGTTCCCGGCATGAAATTCAGCGACACGCTCTGCAGCGAAGGACGCTGGCTGGCGCCACCCACCGCGGCAAAAGCAAATCGGCAGGTAGCCTTCTCAGTGCGCTCGAGCTTCTGCGCGGCGGGAATCGAGAAGGCAGCGCGCACCATCGATTCCTCGAAGTAGTTGCACGGCTGTCTGGCGGGATCATTTCCCTGCCCCAGTGCTGGCAGGCTTGCCACCATCCCCAGCAGTACCGCAATCCAGAACATCTTCGTTCCCCGCTTGGCTGATTCCTTCGTCGAAACGTTGGTAGCCCACACCGTAACACAGTTCGAAGGCGAGGCTCTGCCCTATCGGTCGTGGGAAGAGGACTTCCCGGACAGGTGTGACCAGGAGAGAGGCGCGGAAACACCATGGCTCCTTTGCCCCGCGCCTAATCTCTACTTGGGAGCCAGGCCCAGAGTATCCAGAATCTCCGGAGCCTCCTTCTTGAACGCCAGCATCTTGTGGCAGGAACTGCAGTTGCGCGCGATTCGGGTACCCTCTTCGGAGCCTGCCCGATTGTCGTGGCAGCGGAAACAACCGGGGAAATCCGTGTGGCCCAGATTGTTGGGATAGGCTCCCCAAGTCACCTTCATCTCAGGAAATACGTTCTCTGAGAACACCTTCAGGACAGCGTTGCCACCGGCATCCACCGCCTCTCTCCGGGACTGCCAGATCTCCGGGTAGTTATCCCTGTAGAAGGCAGCGAAACGGGCGGGAATCTCACGCCGCGCTGCCTCGCCGGTCTCGTAGCTGGCCTTCAGAATCTCAAGCCCGGTCTTGCGGGCAAACGGCAGGGACAGGTCAAGACTTCCATCAGAGAGCACACGGTCAATGGCGCGTTCGGGCACTTCAAAGGTATGAGAGGGCCGGTTGTGGCAGTCAATGCAATCCATCACGCGGAGGGGCATGTCGCCGGGTCCGTCGCCCTCATAGTCCTTCGCGTTGTAGGTGATTCGCTTGCCGTTCTTCACGAACTCCACCCAGGGTATCTGCTGGCGTGTGTGGTCGCTGTGGGCGTAGCGCATCTCAATGCCGGGTCCCATGTGCGCGCCGTGAATGCCACGGTAGCCGTTCCCGCCGCCAATGTGCATTAACAATACGGTCTTGGTGTGCGTGCTGGTCTCGTCGTCAGCGAACTTATCCACCACTCGGACGCGGTCGCCACCGTACTTCTGCGGCCAATGGCACGATTCGCATGTCTCTCGCGCGGGACGCAGGTTCTCAATGGGTGTGGGAATGGGACGCGGAAACAGATCGAACGTGACGCTTACTACCTGCCACGCACCCGAGATCTTGCTCTGCACAAACCAGTTGGCGCCCGGCCCGATATGGCAGGAAACGCAGGCCACGTTCGCGTGCGGCGAATGGCTGTAGGCGGTGAACTCTGGCTCCATTACCGTGTGGCATGTTTGGCCGCAGAAGCTAACAGTCTCCATATAATGCACTGCCCGGTAAACCAACTGGCTGCCGATTACCAAATTCAGCACCGTGGTGACAGCCAAGAATTTCAAAAGTTTGCGGAATCGTAAGTTGTTGAGGTCTATTGGGGGAAACACCTCAGGAAGTGAGTCGCCATGCCCCCTCCGATACCTCCAGATGCCGAGCGGAATGAGCCCTAATCCGGCAAAGAAGACCATCGGCAGCACCATGAACATGAGGATGCCGAGGTATGGGTCAGATGCCGCACCCCGCAACATGGTGGGAAGCAGAAACACCCACAGCAGTCCAGCCGTAGTGACCATCACCACGCCGACGAGACTGATCCAGTTGCTGCTGAGAAAGACGAATGGGGCAAACCACTCCTGAAAGCGCTTCATGGGAAAAGGATATCGGAATTTGCGGCCCGATACTATATCAAATTGTAGATGCAGAGC
>JAHCHD010000283.1 GCA_026129915.1 Bryobacterales bacterium | reverse complement strand
TCCCGGCCCCATACGTAAGCACCGTACCCCAACCGTTGCGGCTTGCGGGATGACGGTTGACGGCCTGGCAGACCAGAGTGCCAGATGCCCCTTATCCGGCGTAAGGTATTATCGAGAGTTAGGATTTCATCAGCTCGCCGGCCCTGCCGTTGGTTATCTCGCGGGGCGCAGGACGCAGCGTTCCATTCACCAAGGAGAGTTCCCATTGCGTGTAGGAATCATCGGCACAGGCGCCATCTCGCATAAGCATGCCCAGGCATACAAGAACATCGGCTTCCAGGTCACCGTTTGCACGGATGTCAGCGAGGAGTACGGCCGGAAGTTCGCCATGCAGTATGGCTGCGAGTTTGTGAGCACCTATCAGGAGCTTTGCTCGCATCCGGAAGTGGACTACGTGGATGTGTGTACCTTCCCTGACTTCCGACTGCAGCCCATTGAGGTTGCGGCCCAGCACGGCAAGCATGTCCAGGTGCAGAAGCCCATGGCCATTGATACCGCCACGGCACAAAAGATGATCGACACCGCCAAGGCCGGGGGCGTTCAGCTTAGCGTGGTGAGCCAGCACCGATTCGACGACTCGATGGTCTTTTTGTCGAAGGCGATTGCCGAAGGGCGGCTGGGCAAACTGTTGCAGGCCGATGCCTATGTGAAGTGGCACCGCAGCGCCGAGTATTACGGTCGCCCCATTAAAGGAAGCTGGGCCGTCGAAGGCGGCGGCGCTCTCATCAACCAGGCGGTGCACCAGGTGGATATGCTGCGCTGGGTGGCGGGGCCGGTAGCGGAGCTATTCGGCTTCTGGCAGCTTGGCGCGCTGCACAAGATCGAGAGCGAGGATGTGATTACCGCCATCCTGAAGTATGCCAACGGGGCGACGGGCGTCATCCAGTCCTCCACCGCGTTCTGGCCGGGCTACAGCGAACGCATCGAGTTCCATGGCACCAAAGGCACGGCGGTGATCACCGGCGACCGCCTTACCACCTGGGACGTACAGGACGATCAAGGCGAACCTGCGCCGCTCGCCAAGGATGTCGCTTCCGGCGCCTCCGACCCCATGGCGATTTCGCTGGAACCCTTCGAGCGCCAGTTCCTCGACTTCGCTGACGCCATCAGGACAGGGCGCGAGCCCAAGTGCTCGGCGGCCGCCGGGCTCGCCGCTCTGGAACTGGTGGAGCGCATCTATGTCTCCTGCCGCACGGGTGAAAAGCAGGTGCTCGCCTAGGCGAGCAAGATGCGCATGGCAACTGACATGGCGGGCTGGGAGCGGTTTCGGGTTCCCGCTTCCAGCGCCAATCTCGGACCCGGTTTTGATGCACTCGGCATGGCGGTGCAACTCTACCTGGAGTGTCGCTTCCGCCCAGCCGAATCCCTTGCGATTCGCGTAAGCGGTACCGATGCCGCAAGCATCCCTACCACCGCCGACAACCTCATCTGGCAGACGGCGCTGCGCGTGGCGGCGGAACTCCAGGGTAATGGCCACGCGCGAACCACCCTGCCGCCGGTGGAACTGGAGGTTGCCAACGAGATCCCCATCGGCAAGGGACTCGGTTCCAGTGCGGCGGCTCTGGTGGCGGGCGTGGTGCTGGCCGTGCGCCTGCTTGGTCTCACCTGGGACCGGCACCGGATTCTTGACGAGGCCGCGCGCATTGAGGGCCACCCCGACAACGTTGCCGCGGCGGTGCTGGGCGGCATCGTCTGCAGCGCCATCGATGATGCCGGAGTGGCACGCGCTATCCGCCTCCACCTGCCCGAGACCTTTGGGGCCAGCATCGTGGTGCCGGATTTTGAGGTTCCCACCTCGCGTGCCCGCGAAGTGCTGCCAAACCACTACGCCAAGGAGGATGCCGTCTTCAATATCCAGCGGGCGGCGCTGCTGATTGCGGCCTTATGCACAGGGAACCGCGACGTGTTCCCGACGGCGCTGATGGATAAGCTGCACCAGTCCTATCGTGCCGCGCTGATTCCCGGCCTCGAAGAAATTCTGGCCTTGCGCGCCACGGGCTTGCTGGGCTGCGCGATCAGCGGTGCTGGACCGTCGATTCTGGTGATCCATGAAAGCCAGCACGCAGAGGTCTGTGAGCTGGTGCGCGCGGTGTTTCGCAAGCACGGTCATCAGACCAGCGTTTTCCATGCAGGCATCGACGAAGAGGGCTTGCTGCTTTAGACTCGCACCGCACACGGCTCGCGCCGCACCCAGCGCCCGTCCGGCCCGTTGTTACAATGGGGCGTGCTCATCCGAACCCTGCTCTTCTGCCTCATGCTGGCCGCCTCCCTGTTGCAGGCCGCGCCGCCCCAGTTTGAGTCGCAGCTCATCTTTCCGCTGGAACACTGGCACAACCATTCGAGTTCGGTGGTGGAACTGCCCGGAGGCGACCTGCTGGTGGTGTGGTACAACGGCTCGGGCGAACGCACCGCCGATGACGTAAAGGTGGAAGGGGCACGGTGGAGCAAGCGCACCGGCAAGTGGAGCGCGCGCTTCCTGGTGGCGGACGTTCCTAATTTTCCTGACTGCAACCCCATCCTCTGGCTTGATCCGCAACAGCGCCTGTGGCTGTTCTGGCCCACCATCATCGCCAACGAATGGCACACCGCACTGCTGCAGTACCGCGTGACCAAGGATTACCCCGCACCCGGCAAACCCGTCCGCTGGGACGACGGAGGCAGCATCCTGTTCGAGCCGCAGAACTTCGAACCCAGGGTTCGCGAGGTGCTGGAACCTCTTCTGGCCAGCGCCACCGAGGAACGCGCCAAGACCTACCTGACGGAGATCCTCAAGCAAGCGGGCGATAAGTATTACCGCCGCATGGGGTGGATGCCCCGCAATCATGCCATCGTCATCCCTCCCAGTACTCGCCTGCCGAAGGGTCGCTATATCCTACCCCTCTATTCGGATGGCTACGACTTCTCCCTGGTGGCCTATTCCGACGACGAAGGCAAGACTTGGCTTGGCAGTGAACCCATGGTGGGTGGTGGCGCCGTGCAGCCCTCCGTGGTCCGCCGGAAGGACGGTACGCTCGTCAGTTACTTCCGCGACAATGGCCCGCCGCCCAATCGGGTGCTCATAAGCGAATCCACGAACGACGGATTCAGCTGGACGCCTGCCCGCGACACGGAAATCCTAAATTCCGGCACCAGCGTGGAAGTGATCGCCCTCCAAAGCGGCGAGTGGCTGATGGTGAACAACGACACCGAGCGCGGGAGACATTCGCTGGCGCTAAGCATCTCCGACGACGAAGGCAGAACCTGGAAGTGGACGCGCCACGCCGAACTCGACAAGCGCGAGGAGAAGGCGAGCAGCTTCCACTATCCATCGATCATCCAGGCCGCCGACGGGCAGATTCACCTCACCTACAGCCTCTTTCTGAACCACATCCCCGTGGGCGAGCCGCGCAAGAGCATCAAGCATGCCCGCTTCAATGTGGATTGGGTGAAGGCGGGCAATCCTTAGCCCAGGGTCCTGCATGGAATCCTACGCCGACTACGCGCGCAATCTGGTGGGGTTG
>JAHCHD010000282.1 GCA_026129915.1 Bryobacterales bacterium | reverse complement strand
GCAGACAGGCGAACTGCTGCGCATTCAGAACAATGAGCTGTTCCTGGAGGACGCAGGCCAGCGGCGGCGGCAGGGCACCCGTGCCGGCTTCTATGTGCACCTCGAACCGGATGCAGGCGAACACCTCTTCTTTCCAGGGCTTCCTGAGTTTTTGCGACTCACGCAGCCGCTGCTGGTGCGCTACCCGGATCACAGCGCCCGGCTTCCCTCCGCACCCAAAGAAGCCGTGGAGTATGCCGTCTTCAGCTATTTCGACGGCGAATGGGAATTGGCGGAAGGTCGCATGGCTGCCCTCAGCGCTACGGATGCGAGCTCTGCACGGCAAGCGGAATTGCTGCGCCTGCCTCGTCTGGACCCTCGTGTCGGCGAACTCGCGCGCAGAGTCACCGAGGATTACGAGAATCCTCTGGATAAGGCACGCATCCTCTCCAGCTATCTGCGGGGCAACTATCGCTACCGGCTGGAGACCAATGCCGCGCGGTCAGAGGACCCTCTCGCCCATTTCCTCTTTGACAGCCGTCAGGGCCACTGCGAGTACTTCGCCTCCGCGCTGGCAGTGATGCTGCGCGAGATCGGTATCCCCTCTCGCGTGGCTACAGGATTTGTGGCCAGCGAATACAACCCTTTCACTGGCTGGCATGTGGTGCGTATGTCTGATGCCCACTCCTGGGTGGAAGCATGGCTGCCCGGCCGAGGATGGTTTGGCTTTGACCCCACACCCAGCTCGCGCCTGCAGCCTACCAGCCAGGTGCTGGCGCGTATGCGCCTGTGGCAGGATACCATCGACACCTTCTGGAAGGACTGGGTGCTGTCGTATGATTTCGATCGCCAGGTCTCATTGGCGCAGATGGTGGAACGCGGCGGAGGCCAGCTCACCCATCTGGGCAACGGTTTACTCGGTGATGTCGAACGTCGTGGGCGCGTCCTGCGCGATGCGCCCGCCCGCTACCCTTGGTTCACGGGGCTGCTGATCGCTGCCGTTCCGCTATGGTTATGGTGGCGCCGGCGAAATCGCAAACTTCAACAGCGGCTTACGCTGAAATCGAAGCCGGAAGCATCGCAAATTTACCTTACGGCTCTGGAGATCCTGGAACGACGGGGTTACCACAAGCCCTCATTCCTGACGAGCCAGGAATTTGCGGAACGAATGGCCGGGTTCCCGGGTCTGGCCCCACTCCGCGAGTTCACTCTTGCCTATCAGCAGGCGCGCTACGGGCAAGACTCCCACGCCCTCCACCGGATGCGCACGCTGCTTCCCGCTTTGGCGCAGGCGCCTCGACGGCACTCGCCAAAGAAATCCGATGCGGTCGCCTGATCGCGCAAACCGTCTAGCCCAGCGCATTTTGCAGCCGGAAAAGAGGCCGCAGTGCCGGATACATGCCCTTGTAAACCTCGTAGAGGCCCCGGTAGGTGGCCGAGGCATGGGGCCGCGGTACCAGTGAAGATGCCGTCTTGATGGTGGCATTGCAGGCCGCCGGCACGCTTTCATACTCGCCAGTGCCCACCAGGCTCAGCAGTGCCGCGCCGTATGCCGACCCCTCCTGCGAGTCCAGAATCTGGATGCGTTTTTCAAAGGCATCGGCCAGCATCTGCCGCCAGAATGCACTCCGAGCGCCACCTCCTGACGCTGTGACTGACTCCACGTGGACCCCTAGTTCCTCAATAATCTCCAGGCAATCGCGCAGGCTGAATGTGACACCCTCAATCACTGAGCGGATGAGGTCCGCCCGCGTATGCCGCGCAGTAATGCCAATCCAGCCGCCGCGTGCCCCGGCATCTAAATGCGGCGTGCGTTCACCCATCAGATACGGCAGCCAGATAAGACCATGGGCACCCACCGCGGACTTTGAGGCTTCGTTGGTCAGTTCGTCATAGTCCGTGCCTGGTGCAAGCTGATTGCGGAACCACTGCAGGCTGAGTCCGGCGCCTTGCGTCACGCCCATCACGTGCCACTTGCCCTTCACCGCATGGCAGAAAGTATGCACGCGTCCCTTGGGGTCGTAGGCCACTTCCTCCATGTGCGCAAACACCACTCCGGAAGTGCCGATGGTGCAACTCACGACACCCGCTTCCGTGATGCCGTTGCCTACCGCGCTAGCGGCTTGGTCGCCGGCGCCCGCCACGACCGGCGTGCCAGCCTTCAGGCCGGTGAGGGCTGCCGCCGAGGCGCTGATCTTGCCAGCCAAATCCGAGCATTCCAGCGAGGGCGGCAGCAGGTCAGTGTCGATGTCGAGGTCGTGGCAGAACTCTGTGGCCCACTTGCGGTTCACAACGTCAAACAGCGCGGTGCCCGATGCGTCGGCCACATCCATGGCAAAGTCGCCGGTGAGCATGAAGCGGACATAGTCCTTGGGCAGCAGCATCTTGCGTGTCCGCTCGTAGTTCTTGGGTTCGTGGTCGCGCACCCATAGCAGCTTGGGCAAGGTGAAGCCTGTCAGCACGGGGTTGGCGATGTACTTCAGCACCTGCGCCTCGCCCACTTTCTGGTTAATGCGGTCCACTTGTGGCTGGCTGCGCTGGTCGCACCAGATAAGCGACGGTCTGATCACCTGGTTCTGCGCGTCCAGCAGTACCAATCCGTGCATCTGCCCGGAAAATCCCACGCCCTTTACCTGGTCTCCTGAGACGCTGGCTTCCGACAGCACGCCCCGAATGGCATGCTGGGTCGCGTTCCACCAGTCCTCCGGGCGCTGCTCTGCCCAGAAGGGTTTCTCCATGTGGATGTCTTCGTGAGCCGCAGTGAACCCGGCCACGATCACGCCTTGGGCATCCACCAACAAGGCGCGTGTGCCGCCCGTCCCCACATCAATGCCTAGCCAGTACATAGAGATATAACCGCCTTCGATAAAAACAAGATTGCATCACGCGCGCCGTGCTTTGTCTAGGGGCATAACGGGAGGCGCCTAACCCGGCAACCGCCCGCTGATGGGCAAAAAGGCCGCGCCGTAGAGACCCGCCAGCCCGCCGAGCTTTGCCGGAACTATCTGGTTCAGCGAACCGCAATGGCGAAAATTGAATGAGCGTCGCCGTGCCTCTTCGATCATCTTCGGAGAAAAGTGCGCCCATGCGGGCAGGACGCCTCCGCTCAAGGCGTACATCGGTACATTGAAGATCTGTGAAAGCGTAGCGATGGCAATTCCCAGCGCCTCACCCATCCGTTCAAAGATCATCCTGGCCTTTTCGTCGCCCTCATTGGCGCGCTCGTTCAGTTGACGAGGGTCCAGATTCTCGCCCGGGAACATCATGTCCGCCATCGCCCGTAAAGCCGTGGCGGAGGCGTGTTTCTCCAGGCAGCCCACGTTTCCGCAGCCGCAGGGATTGCCGGTGGGGTTCACGGTGATGTGGCCGATCTCCCCGCCCATCCCCATAAAGCCGTGCCAGATCTTGCCGCCCAGAATCACACCACCACCCACGCCGGTGCCCAGTGTCAGCAGGATCAGGTCATTCACGTGCTTTCCAGCGCCCATCCACTTTTCCCCAAAAGCAGCGGCATTGGCATCGTTTTCA
>JAHCHD010000281.1 GCA_026129915.1 Bryobacterales bacterium | reverse complement strand
GTGTGCGTGCCCTACCTTTCCGGCAGCCTCCACCATCTCCGCGGAACGCCCCTCCATGGCCAGGGATGCCGTCAGAAAGTGCACGTTGTGCGGATAATAGGCCGCAGGATAGATTCCCTGGGCACGGCACTGGCTGATGTAGTCTTCATCCGCCAGAATGGCCCGCTTGTTGGCTTCCGTGGCATCGCTATAACGGCCCACGCGGATGTAGATGTGGGAAGGCATGTGTACCAGGTGACCAGCGCCGGGCATCAAAGTGCCCAATAGGTCTGCACTAGGCACGCCACGGTCAGGGTTGCGGGACGCTTCCACCGCATGGATGAAGTAGTGGTGCGCCCCCGGATGCCGCGGTGCAAGCGCAATGGCGCGCTCGAGCGCGGCAATGGCCTTTACCATCTCCGGTTTGGCTTCGCCGTTCTGAGCGTAGTAATTCCAAGGCATGGTGTCCATGACGGACCCGCCGTACAAGGTAGCGACGTCGGCGTCGTCTGGAAAGCGCGCGTACACTGATTCCATGGCCTTGGCGTAGGCGGCCAGCCGTTCGTCGCGGTTCTTTCCCTCGGGGTCTGGGAAGCGCACCGCGATCGCCTCAACCAGCGCCTGCTCGACCTCGCTCATGCCCTCCTTTCGCTCAAGCGCCTTGCCCGCGGCTTCGTAGGCGGCCCTTTCGCGGTCTGCCTCCAAGGCGGAATCGTTTATATTGGGGCCCGTCGCCAGGGCCTCACCCCAGTACGCCATCGCGAGCTTTGGATCGTTCCGGGCAGCTTCCTGGAAACTGCGAACCGCTTCAGCGTGGTTAAAGCCATAGACGAGCGCGAGCCCTTGCGTGAAGTACTTCTGAGCAACGACTGAATCTGTAGACACCGTTCGGTTGAAGTCACCAAGGCCCGAGAGCATAGGCGAGATGCGCCCGTCACGGGTGGTTGTGCCAAGGCTGGGGTCTGCATGCTGGTGGCTGCATCCACCGGCAATCAGAGCCACCATCCCAAACAGGACAGATGCGCATAGATTTCGCATGCCCTCATCGTACGCCTGTGTTACGGCGAATCCAATAGAAAATCGATGGGGCGCCGGCTCGGTTTCGGGGTCGCCGGACCAGAATTGCCGGTGCGCAACTGATCGCCGACTGGTGAAACTACCCGATGAGTGCCGGCCATCTGCCACCATACGAGGTAGAGGTTCAATGCCCCAGCCATCAACGGAGGTCCCTTTGAAACTTACCCGCCGCTCGGTGCTAGCCGGTGTCGCCCTTCCTGCATGCAAAGCCATCGCTTTACAGCCAGGCGACGACACGACGATGGGAAGCCGCATGCTGCTATGTGGCGGCAATGCGGTTTATGACGCACGCCTGGCGGGTGACGCGGGCTCGCTGCGCTGGGAACACGTGCGGACCTGGCGGCCCGAACGCAGCACGGGTTTGCCGTTGTCCTATGCGCTTACTCCCTTTGCCACTACGGACGACTGCAAGCCGATCGACGACGGGAAGTCAGTCCTGGTGACGTCCTCAGCAGGTGGCGTGGCCATCTACCGGCGGGACAATTTCGAGTCTACCTTCCACGCGATGGTGGCGAACGCACACTCCGCCTGCCTGCTGCCGGAGGGACACCTGGTGGTGGCTGCCTCCACGCATGCGGATGGCAATGCGCTTGTACTGTTTCATCGCGACCAAGCGGAAGAGCCGCTATTTCGGACACCCTGCTATTCCGCCCATGGGGTGGAATGGGATGCGGAACGAAACAGACTGTATGCCTTGGGCATGGAGACGCTTGAGGAGTATTCGTTTTCCCCCGGCGACGCGAAAGCGCAGTTACGCAAGGTGGAGGAAACGAAGTTGCCAAGCCCAGGCGGACACGAACTCTCGCCGGGCGCCGTCGCCGAGGAACTATTCGTGAGCAGCAGTACCGACGTGTTCGTGTTTGAGAAGGAAACCCGTACATTCGCGAAGCACCCCGGATTGGGTGGAATGCACCACGTGAAGTCCATCAGTGTACATCCACAATCAGGACAACTTAGCTACATTCGCGCCGATGAGGGGGTCTGGTGGACCTTCCAATTGCGCTTTCTGAATCCTGCAGCGGAAATCGAAAGCCCAGGACAGCGTCTCTATAAGGCTCGGTGGGCATGAGGGCAGACGCGGCGCCGCCGGCGACCGCCTAAGCGTCTGGTTCATCGCGGACGGTAAATTTATCCGGATAGGGAATCACGATTCGACATTCTTACCTATAAATGGTTCCCGGCAGGACTGGACTGTCGCCAAGTGATTGAAAACAAATCTCACAAAAAAGTAGCGATTTGGCGACCAGATTGCTTATTATAGGGAACTTGCGGGTGTGTATACCCGCGAACAGGGATCTCCTGCCAGGAAAAGGACGCTGGAATGTCGTTTGTTTGGATTGGAATTATGCTGGCCTTGTCGCTGGCCGTGGCTGGGGGTGCCGCGTATTTGCTGCTCCAAGTCCTGTTTCGCGCGATCGCCACGCCGGGTGTACAACAGGTTCGATCAGAGGATTAGCACACACCAGGAGACCGGCATTGCCTGCACAGCCAAATGGCTCTCGCGGCGCGGTGGTTAAATGCTTGGCCAGACCCGGTTGACCAACACATTGGCGTCCCTTCTAGCGAACCGAGCCGACACCAGTATCTCCGCCCAAACGCCAAGCACTTACTTTTCCCCATCGTCTTTCGGTAGGATGGAGTCCAAACAGGTAACGGACTGAATCTGTGCTGTGAAAAGGTGACGGCGGTGGGAGTCTCGGCAAAAAAGGTACTGGTAGGAGCGGCCATCGGCGCGCCGCTTCTCGCATTGGCATACGCGAGATGGGTGAGGCCCTGGCATTTGCGCTGGGGGCTTTCTGCCGGTGAAGAGGCGCAGCCACTTCCCGGTGATGACCTGGTGCCATCCGCCAAAGTGGTAGCGAGCCACGCCATTGTGATCGAAGCATCCCCAGACCGCATCTGGCCCTGGCTGGTACAGATGGGCCAGGGACGTGGCGGATTCTACAGCTATACGTGGCTGGAGAACCTGATTGGCTGCGCGATGAAGAACGCGCGGGAGTTGGTGCCGGAATGGCAGGATCTCCATGTGGGAGATCCGGTGTGGCTGCATCCGGGCGCGTCGCCAATGGAAGTGCGCATTCTGGAGCGGAATCGCAGCCTGGTGTTCTACTCGGGCTCCAATGCATTCGAGGATTTCGGCGACCGGTTTGTCCGCCACAGCGATCCGCAGTTTGCATCGTCCTGGGCCTTTGTCCTTCAGCCGTTGGAAGGGGATCGCACCCGCCTTGTTGTTCGTAACCGGAGTTCCTACGGGGACAGCATGCAACAGGAGCTGGCGGTACGTTGTCTGCTGGAACCGGCCCATTTTCTGATGGAGCGAAAGCTGCTGAAGACGGTGAAAGCATTGGTGGAGCGGGAATTGTATGGCTGGTTTCCGGAGGGCGAGGACGACGAAGCAGCACCGATGTTCTTGTAGCCAGGTATTCCCGCAGTTGGGTGTTCCTGTGAATTGGCGTTCCTGTAGCTGGCGACACTGCGAGCGATCGAGGGAGCAGGATCCGGACTTGCAGGCCACCTGGTCCCGT
>JAHCHD010000280.1 GCA_026129915.1 Bryobacterales bacterium | reverse complement strand
GGGCCACGCAGACCTCCTCTGCCGCCGGGCAATAGTGACCACCCTGCGCGCACAAGAGTTCGTTTCGCAAAACGCACCGGCTTCTGCACCAACTGCGCCACCTCAAACCAGCACACAAACCGCGGAACGGGAATCCGAAATCCAGCACGTCACCAATACCGTCCCCGAGGAGTTCGTTTCGCAAAATGCAGCCAGCAATCTCACGATTGACCCCACACGCGGCGTCCAACACGATTGCAGACGGTAGGCTTCAAGCCCTTTCCAAAGAACACTCCGGCACGCCAGCCAGGGCTGGGTTTCAGACGGTTGCCAAGGGTCCCCTCGCCGGGGGCGGCAAGGATTTCGGGGTTGCTTTAGGTGGCGCGGACGGGGGAATGCAGGAATCGTGGCATGCGCCGCCGGTTCCTGGGTATTGATCTGAAAAAGCGGGAGGTAACGCCACGAGGGCGGCCTCCCGCTTCTGTTCTGTTAGCGACTGGGCGAACGCTGGTTAGCGCACGAGTCCCGCGCTGGCTGGTACGCCTACCGGCGAGAGCCAACCAAAGCGGTCAGGCTTGTCGCCATGGACCAACTCGAAAAATTCCTTCTGGATGCGGGCGGTGATAGGCCCCCGGTCGCCGGAGCCCACCGGAATGCGGTCAATCGACCGCACCGGGGTCACCTCGGCCGCTGTGCCGGTGAAGAAGATTTCGTCGGCAATGTAGAGGAATTCGCGGGGAAGCGCGGTCTCCACAATCTCATACCCAAAGTCGCGGGCAATGCGCATGACGGAGTCGCGCGTAATGCCGTGAAGAATGGATGAGGTCATGGGAGTGGTGTAGACCTTGCCGTCGCGGACGACAAAGATGTTCTCGCCGCTGCCCTCGCTCACTACCCCGTTATGGTCAAGCACAATGCCTTCGGCGTAGCCGTCAGTGAGTGCTTCCATCTTCACCAGCTGGCTGTTGAGGTAGTTGCCTCCCGCCTTAGCGAGCGTGGGATGAGTATTAGGCGCGGGACGCGTCCAGGAGGAGACGCAGACATCCACTCCGTGGTTGATGGCTTCCTCGCCAAGGTACTTTCCCCACTCCCAGCAGGCGATATAGAGGTCCACCGGGTTCTTCATGGGGTTTACGCCGATTTCCCCGTAGCCGCGGATGGCCACCGGCCGGATGTAGCAGGAGCGAAGCCCGTTGACGCGTACGAGTTCGACCGTGGCGTCGTTGATTTCCTCCGCGCTGAAAGGAAGGGACATGCGGTAAATCTTGGCCGATTCCACCAGACGGCGCGTATGATCCGCAAGGCGGAAAATCGCTGGACCGGCTGAGGTCTCGTAGCACCGGACGCCCTCAAACACAGAGGAGCCATAGTGGATCACATGGGAGAGCACGTGAATGCGGGCATCGTCCCAGGCAATGAACTTTCCGTTAAACCAAATCTTATCGGTAGGCTGCATGGCTAGTAGCGATGATTATAGCCGAATTAGCCACGGTAATACCAGCCCCTAATTGCGGCCACGCGGAATGGTGCTTGCGGACGACAGTAATCGACATCCAGGCCAGTAGCGACCAGACCCAAAGCCACCCGGCCCGTATCAATCAGACTGGAATCGACCCGGCTGGAATCGACCCGGCTAGAATCGAATCGTGTAACGCAGGACATCGCGTCCCTGCAACAGCAGGGGCTGGATCTTGCGGGGGCCTTCGACGTCCTTGGCTTCACCCAGGGTGGCGGTGACGCCACGGTGCTCTAGGCGGAACTTGCCCTTGCTGGAGGCGTCGCCGCGCTGGTCCACGCGGTCGTTGTCGGGAATCAGCAGGGGAATCTGCTCGGTGAAATCGCCGGGATGGCGCACTTCTACGTCGATGCGGTCCTTGCTTAGGGTAATGATCTTGGAGCCCTGGCCGATGGCGTAGCTAAGCACCACGTCGCCTTCGGGCAGGGAATTAGGGCCCACCTTCACGCTGATATCCTGGGTGCCCGAGCGGAAGGCCGGAAAGATGCGGGTACTTTCGTAGACGTCCTCCGATCCGGCGGGGCGGGTGCCCCAAGCGAGGCTGGCATTGCCCGGCTGGCTAAGCAGCACGGTGCCATCGCTGTGTGAACGGATCAGCGTGATGCCCAGCGATTGCTGGGGGCGAACGCTCTCCCCTGCGGCAAAGATCAGGTAATAGCCCCCTGGGCGGTTTGCGTAGTAGAAGAGCGAGTTCGACTGGCCGTCCTGCTTAATGTGATTGAACGGGTGGGAGTCCGCGCAGGGGAGGGCGGTGAGGGCCTCGCGATGCAGTTCCTGGCTCACCACGCCAAGGCTGTGGCGGCGGTGGAGGAAGGTCTCCGGGCTGTAGGCGTCAGGGTTCCCCACTTCCAGCTCGGGCACCCGGGGCCACGCCGCGGCTAGGCGCTTCCGCTCGTCCGCTGCCCATTTCGCCCGGGCAGTCTCATCCAGCTGGAAGGCGCGCGCAAGACGCACGGTGTCGGCCAACGCCAAGCCGTTTCGGTAGGGCATACCGTCGTCCATCGAAAGGAAACTGCGCTCGCCCTGGGTATTGATGGCGGCGTTCAGGTAGTAGCCGCTGCGGTCCTTCTCGATAGAGACGTTCCAGACGAGCCATACGTAGTATTCCTTCATCATGTCGATGAAGTACGACTCCAGCCCCGTTCCCTGGGCATAGTGCCAAGCCATGCGGAGGTTGCTGAAATGGGTGCGGAGCGAGTCGCCCATGTCGGGGCCGCCCCCGTCGTAGAAGTAGCCGAGCGGGCTTTGGAAGTCGCGCATGCTGGAGCGCATGCGGGTTTCGAGGGTGCTGCGGATTTCCTGGTCGGGGTAGAGCGCCAGGTAAGAAAGTGCGCCGGCCCACACGCCGCTGTACTCGCTGGAGGAGCGTTTGCCCTGCTCGTAGAACTCAGCTCCGTAAAGCACAGCAAATATCGCCTTGCGCTGGGCCTGGGCCACCTGGCGCAGCAGGTCTTCATTGATGGGCGGACCTTCCTTGATGTAGTGCAGGGTTTCGCCCATGAACTTTGTAGCGGAGGCAGTGGCGGAGAGGCTCCCTTGCTGTTCGCCGTTTTCGCTGAATGTGCCCTCGGGGCTCTGCATGTGCATCCAGTAGGAGAGCGCGGCTTCCAGGCGGTGGCGCAACTGCTGGCTGCCATACCAGGGGTTCCAAGGCCGCTTCTGGCTGTAGAAGAAGGCGAGCGACAGGATGTTTTCCATCACGCGGGCGTTGGAGGGTTGGTTATCCTTCGCATCCTGCCAGACGGAAGCGCGGATAAATCCACGGTTGGGGTCCTCGGGTTCCACGGCGGTGGCGAGCTTGTGAAAATTCGCCACATAGTAGGGCAGGTCGATTTCGGAATCGTCGAACGCGGCTAAACCGATGGCCTGGAGGTCAGCCGGAGGAATGGTATCCCAAACCTGGGCCGCCGCGGGTTGCACTGGTCCCAGCGTCAGAGCCGCGAGTAGCAGCCAGGTTACCGCCAGGAAGCAATGCCTGGCGCCAGGCGAACGCCGGATGGAACGAATAGCCCTCATTACGCTTATGGTGGCGGGTTCGGTGCGCTGTTGGCAAACGGAAACATTTCCCTGCACGCTGGCATGGCCCAAAGCGTCACCTGAATGTCCGGCTCGGTTTTCACCCATGCGCCTTTTCATTCTGATGCTGATGGCTACTGCGCTGCTTTGCGGCGCGAATGCCAACAACCTGGCGCGGC
>JAHCHD010000028.1 GCA_026129915.1 Bryobacterales bacterium | reverse complement strand
CACGGTGAGTCCGTCGCGGGTGGAGCGGGCACTTCGTATGCGGAGTCGCAGGTGGAGCATCCTCGCGTGCGGAGCTTTGTCGAGGAGTCTCTCCGTTTCCTGGAGCAGGGCGGGGTGGAGTACGGCACGCGTTATGTGGTCGGGCCACGCTGAGGTGGCACCACTGGACGTGGTGCGGATGGGGTTGTGGGGGGGATGGGGTCCAAGCGTGCCGAAGGCCGGGCTTAGGCGGTTCGGGGGCGCCAGATTAGGGTAACCAGTCGGATGTCGATGTCGGCCTTTTTGGGCTTGATGGACACGGTTTCCAGTTCTTCAAAGAGTGGGTCCATCTGCTGGGTGATGGCGTCGGCCTGGAGTTGCAGCTCCTGCAGAAGTTCGTCGCGCTGGACGATCAATTGCTCTACTTTCTCACCTGCGATCGCTGCGTCTTGCGCTTCTTTCTGCGAACGCCCGAAGCCGCGGGCTGCGGTGGAGCCTCCGCGGGCGGCGCGGGTGGCTACGCTGCCCCTGCCTCCGCCGAAAATGGCGCCCAGCAGGGCTGCGCCCGCGGTGCTGACCATGTCCACCTGGGCCTTGCGCACATCGGCCTTCTCTTTCGCCAGACGCTGCTGGGCGGCGAAGATGCGCTCTTCGAGTTTCGTCAGACGGTCACCGTAACGGGCTCGCAACGCAGCCACTTTCTGGTCGCGCTGCTCGTGGGCAATCTGGCGCAGATGAATGCGGAAATCGCGCTCGCTTTCGCCGGGTTTGGAGGTGACGCCAAAGGTCTTGCTGCGGAGCAGCGTGAGGGGTCTGGAGGTGAACAGGAAGCGATTCAGGTCGGCCTCCCATCCCTTCAGCCGACGGGCATCCAGCATGCCGGCGGGAATCTCGCCAAAGCGCAAAGCCGGGCGAGGCTCGGTTTCGAGTTCGCGTGCGTCGAGGGCAACTTCCTCGGCGTGCTCCCAATGAATGGGTTCCGCGCCGTCTTCGAAGGTGGCGAGCAGGGCCACGGTGTGCGTTTCGTCTACACCTGCTTTGGCCTGGATGTAGTGCACGCGAGCAAAACCTCCCAGGAGGGGCACATATTCCAGGTCTGTGGCGTTGCGGGCCGGGAGGAAGAACTCACGGATTCCCGGAGGCAAGGCAGGCCGTGCGGTGGCGGTGGCCGCCATCGAGGGAGGGGGCGGAGGTGGCGGTGGCGCGGCGAAGCCCACAGGGGAAGCCCCGGCATTCGCGGCCTGAGTGGCAGAGGAGGGCGCGACGCCGGCGGCCTTGTAGGGCGCCATCAGCGTCATGATCTGGTTGCGTGTAAGCGGGCCACGGAGATAGCTCATCGCCCAGCGAGTTTCAAAGGTTACGGGTTCCGGCTGGTGGACGTTGTGCAGCAGGAAGACGCGGTTTCCCACGCTCGACAGAATCGCGTTCATGCGTGCCTTGTCGAAGGCACCGCCGCCGGAGGCGCTGGAGAGGCCATCCATCAAACGGCTCTTGTCGTTCTCAGTCTGCAGACGCCCGATGAACCAGGTGCCGCAGTTTGACAGGCCCTTGTAGTCCAGATCCACCGGATTCTGCGTGGCCAGCACAATGCCCATGCCGAAGGCGCGCGCCTGCTTGAGCAGAGTGAGCAGGGGACCTTTGGAGGGCGGATTGGATACCGGCGGGAAGTAGCCGAAGATCTCGTCCATGTAGAGCAGGGCACGGAGGCTGGTGGTTCCCGACTGCCGCCGGACCCAGGAGAGGGTCTGGTTGAGCAGCATGGAGACGAAGAACATGCGCTCGGCGTCGCTGAGGTGCGCAATTGAAAGGACGGCGATGCGCGGCTTGCCCTGGGGCGTGTAAAGGAGGCGGCCAATGTCGAGCGGTTCGCCTTCCATCCAGATGGCAAAGCCGGGCGAGGCGATGAGGTTATTCAGGGCCATGGCCAGTTGGAAACGGTCGCGCTCAGGGTAGAAGGTATCGACATCCATGACGCCGAAGCGCTGCATGGGGGGTTTCTGCACCTGCAGGATGAGCGTGGGCAGGTCGAGGCTGCGGCCGGCCATCCAAGCCGCGCTCAGCAGGTTGGCCAGCAGGATGTGCTCGCGGCTTTGCACGGGGTCGGCATTGATTTTCAGCAGGCCAAGCAGCGAACTGGCCGTGGAGCTAACCAGTTCGGCGAAGGCTTCGCGGTCTTCCAGGATGGAGGCATCCGGCGCATCGAAGGAACGCAGCACGCTCACGGGGATACCAGCGGTGCTGCCCGGCGTGTAGATGGCGAAGTCAGCGGAGTCCCGCAGGCGCTGGATGCGGTCGCCCTGCTGGTCCCAGCGTTCGAGGCCTTTGCGCCAGAGTTCCGACTGCTGGGTGGCGTAGTCATCCGGGCTGAGATCCTTGATGCGGGCTTCGTCCTCGTTGATCCAGGGGCGGAAGTCCTGCGGACGCAGTTGGGGGAAGGTAAGCAGGAGGTTAGTGAGGTCGCCCTTGGGGTCAATCACCAGGGCGGGGATGCCGTCGATGGCAGCTTCTTCGAGCAGGCCCACGCAGAGGCCGGTCTTGCCGCTGCCGGTCATGCCGACACAGACGGCGTGGGTTAGCAGATCGTTCGAGCGGTAGAGGAGCGGCAGGGTATCTCTGGTCTTGGTTTCAAGGTCGAAGCGGCGGCCCAGGTAGAACTGGCCCAGGAGTTCGTAGTTGGTCATTGGCGGATTGGCCCTCGCGCAAAACAGGAACAGCGCCTCCGGACAGCGGCAACAAGCAGCGGGGCGCCCTGCCCCATTCTAAACGCAACGGAAGGGCGAGAGGCGGGCGATGGGGGGTGGATCTCGCGACGCGCGGGGAATCTACTGGAAGTCCGCGTCTTCAATCTCGAGCTCCACCACGGCGAGTTCTTTGTCGGTATCGGCCCACCAACAGGCGGTGTACTGGCGAGGCAGGGAGTAGCCCCCCTTGCGGAAGACGCCATGGCAGCGGACCGCGTAGGGGATTGGCTGCCAGATGCCGCCTTCGCTTTCGAAGTCTCCCCAGCGCTCGAAGCTTACTTTGCGCGGCATTCCTTCGAGGTCAAAATCAAAGTGCAGGGAATGAGCGATGCCGTCATGGAAGATGGTGACCCGGGCGTTATGATCGCCAACCGCTTCCCATCTGACACGCTCACTGGGCAAGAGAGCCCCTGGAACGAAGACGTACTCGGCGACGAAGCGCCAGCGGGCGGCACGGGTGATGTTGGCGTTGGCGGCGGTCATCACCGGCAGAAGGCCAAGCAGCCGCCACTGCATGGCGCCTTGCCCATCGACAAACGAATCCGAGCCGGAGATTGGCAGCGAGCCGCTGACGTTGGCGGTCCAAAGGAAACCTTCCTCGGCACGGATGACTTCCTCGCTGTGATGGGGCATCCAAGGTTTGCCGCGCCCGAGGCGGATGCGCCCGGTCATGAGGATGCGGGCGGCGTGGGCGATGGGAGTGCCGTCGTCAAAAGTCCACTGGAAATAGCGGCGTACAACTTCAGGCAGCTCCGCCACCTGAGTCTCGTAGAACAGGGTCTCGCCCGCACGGTGAGTGCGCGCTACGCGGCCGGCCCAGAGTTGCCCGGCAATCCGATCGGATTCCATCTTCGCGGTATGCGCGCCGATTGCGTACCAGCCGCCCGCGAGCAACACGGTGAGCAGGATAGCAAGCAACGCCAGAAGCAGCCAATCCATAGGCGCAGAATATCAGATATGGCTATCTTAAAAAAGGAAACAGCGCCCAACCCTGGACGCTGTTTTCGTGGACTTAACCGGCGTGAAAGCGTGAGTGTTAGCGAGCCGCCAACAGTGCACGCAAGTGGCGGGCTCGCTCCGGGGAGCGGAGTTGCCGCAGAGCCTTGGCTTCAATCTGCCGGATTCGCTCGCGGGTGACGTCGAATTCCTGGCCGATTTCCTCCAGGGTATGCTCCCGGTCGCAGCCAATGCCGAAACGCAGGCGGATGACCTTCTCCTCTTTGGGAGAGAGGGTCTTCAGGATGTTGGCGGTTTCGTCACGCACATTGGAATCGATCACGGCATCGACGGGGGAACCCACCCAGCGGTCCTCGATGAGGTCGCCGAGAGCCGATTCGCCATCGCGCCCCACCGGCGTTTCGAGCGACACGGGATCGCGCGAAATCGTCTTCAGCTTCTGGACCTTCTCGACAGAGATATCCATGCGGCGGCTAATTTCGTCGTTGGTAGGAACACGCCCGAGTTCCTTTTCGAGCTCGCGGGTGGCGCGCAGGAACTTGTTCATGCTCTCATTCATGTGCACCGGGATACGAATGGTGCGGCTCTGGTCAGCGATCGCGCGGGTAATGGCCTGGCGAATCCACCACGTGGCATAGGTGGAGAACTTGTAGCCACGGCGGTACTCAAACTTATCGGCCGCCCGCATCAACCCGATGTTGCCTTCCTGAATCAGGTCGAGCAAGTGAAGACCGCGGTTTACATATTTCTTCGCGACGGAAACGACCAGGCGCAGGTTGGCTTCCACCAGATCCTTCTTGGCACGCTCAGCCTCAATGTACCCGACGCGAATCACCTCCATGGTGTGCGTGAGGGCCACAAAGTTGGTGCCCGCCTGGGCTTCCAACTTGCGAATCTCGCGCTTGAGTTCGCGCACCCGGCTGACGTCTTTCACCCCGGATGCTTCCATCTTGCGCAACTCGGCATACATCACGCCGAGGGTATCTACGGTGTGCTCGAGCTCCCGGGTGAAATCCAACCAGTGGTTGTTGTACCAGGGAATGGCGCGGATCTGCTTGGAAACAGACACCTTTTCACGGATTGCCTGCTGCAGTTTCTTGCGCTTAAGCTTCCGGTTTTGCGTGGTGGAGGTTTCATACTTTTCCCACAGCGAAGCGAGCTTGCGGTAGGTCTTGATGAGTTCCTCGAACTGGGCGTGGATGTCCTTGATCCGCTTCTGGTAGGCGGTGGTGCCTTCCTCGACGTCACCGAGGTCGGCCACGCTTTCGAGCGCCAGCGCGCTGCTGCGGACCTGTTCGGCGATGCTGACGGCAGCCACCTGCACGACGTTGGAGCGGCTGATGGCCCGCTGCATGCGGAGCTTCCCGCGCTCCATACGGCGCGCGAGCCGCACTTCGCCCTCGCGAGTGAGCAACGGCACGGAACCCATCTCGCGGAGATAGACGCGTACCGGATCGTCGGTATAAATCGACTCTTCTACCGGTGCGGCTGCAGAATCCTCACCGTCTTCGGCGGCCTCCGCGTCAAAAAACTTCTCTTCCTCGTCAAAGGACAAGGTCAGATGGGTATGGGTCTCGCTAAGAAATTGATCTTCAAACTGATCCACTGAAAAATCACCTCCCCCAGAGTTGTCTTCGGGGTGTTGGACGGGATGTAACTATTTGAAAAGAAACGGATGAGCTCCGTATTCTCGCTAGCATCGGAATCGTGCGGCAAGAAAGGCCATCTACAAGCGTAACACGAACCGACGCAAATTCTACCTGACACAACAATGGATTGTTCAACTCGACGAAAAGTTACAGAACCAGAGGAAATCACCTGTCTAGGGCGCTGCGGGACACCGATTTGAAGGTCGGCATGCTGGGAAACCCGTCCCGAAAACGGGAATTCCCTAGTGCCAGGAGCCGAAATCGCTGAGCGAGACTGCGCGACCTGTATGCCAGGTGGGCCTTGCCAGCATGTTGAAAAACCACGGGGACCGCCTGCGATTCGGATGAACTGCGCCTGGAACTAACAACTTACGGTTCCTGAATAGAGGCAGTCCCAGGTTTTTCCTTATGCTGCTAGCCAACGCGAGACCGGAGGGTGTAGCTCTGCAGCACCTTCATATAGTTCGCGCGCACAAAGGCTCCGGGGTCGGCAACAGAGCGCTGGCTCATGGATCCGCGCATCTCGGTTACGGACTCATACTCGCGCTCGGTCATCCAATCGGTCATTTCCTTCAGAATCTTCTGGATTTGCCCGATACCGTGCCACAGGAGGGCGCTGGTGACGCAGGCTACCGATGCACCCGCCATCATGCTCTTCAGGACGTCGTATCCGGAATGGACACCGCCCGTGATGGCAATGTCGGCCCGGATGCGGCCGTAAAGAATGGCCGTCCAGTGGAGGCGCAGACGCAGTTCTTCGGGGCTGCTGAGATTCAGGCTCGGGACCACCTCGAGAGCTTCCAGATCAAAATCCGGCTGATAGAAGCGGTTGAACAGCACCAGCGCGTCGGCGCCGGCCTCGTCCAGACGGCGCGCCATATTCCCCATTGAGCTGAAGTAGGGACCCAACTTCACCGCCAGCGGGATGCGCAGATTGCGTTTCACCTCGCGGACGATTTCGATGTAGTTTGACTCGATGCTCTCGCTTGAGTGGTTGAGATCAGTGGGGATGAGGAAGATGTTCAGTTCCAGCGCATCGGCGCCAGCTTCCTGCATGAGGCGGGCGTAGCGAACCCATCCGCCCGGGGAAATGCCATTGAGGCTGGCGATTACCGGGATGTTCACTGCCGCCTTGGCCGCGGCGATGTGCTCCAGGTAGCCCTCAGGCCCGCGGTTGTAGGCCACCATTTCCGGAAAGTAGGAGCCGGCCTCGGCATGAAAATCTTCCGTACTCGATAGAAAATAGTCGAGGCTTTGGCTTTCGGCGTTGATCTGCTCCTCGAACAGCGAGTAGAGCACCACCGCCGAGGCGCCTTCATCCTCCATGTGGCGGATGTGGTCGATTTCGCGCGAGAGCGGCGAAGCGGAGGCAACCAGGGGATTCTTGAGCGCCAGGCCCATGTAGGTGGTTTCGGTATTCATGGCTATTGCACCTCGTTCTTTCGCGCCGCCACTTCCGCCGGATTAGACGGTGTGGGTTCGGGCGGGGGCTCTTCCGCCGGAACGCCGTACTCCATGGATGCCAGGTGCTTGTACAGTTTCCAGCGGTCTTCAATGTCCTTCTGCGCGCCCTTCAGGAATGCTTCCGCGGCCTCCGGATTGGAGCGCATCAGCATGGTGAAACGGGTTTCGTTCTGCGTGAACTGCCTCAAGGGCGTCTTAGGGTCGCGGGAATCCAGTTGCAGCGGATTCTTCCCGTCCTCGGCGAGCATCGGGTTGTAGCGATACATGGGCCAGTAGCCGGTTTCGACGGCGAGTTTCTGCTGGTCGAGGCCGTGGCTCATGTCGTAGCCGTGGGCGATGCAGTGTGAGTAGGCAATGATTACTGAGGGGCCATCGTAGGCTTCGGCCTCCAGGAAGGCCTTCACGGTCTGCGAGTCGTTTGCCCCCATGGCGATCTGCGCCACGTAGACGGTACCGTAGTCCATGGCCATCAGGCCGAGGTCCTTCTTGCCAGTGGGCTTGCCGCCCGCCGCGAACTTTGCAACCGCGCCGCGCGGCGTGGCCTTTGAACACTGGCCACCGGTATTCGAATAAACCTCTGTATCCATCACCAGGATGTTCACGTTGCGGCCGCTGGCGATCACGTGGTCGAGGCCGCCGTAGCCGATGTCGTAGGCCCAGCCGTCGCCACCCAGGATCCATACCGACTTCTTGACTAGGTGTTCGATGACGGCCTTCAGGTCGCGCGCGAGAGGCGAATTGGCTCCGGTGAGGCGTTCGCGAATCTGCTCCACGCGTACTCGCTGCGCCTGGATTTCGGCTTCGGTACTCTGCGGAGCGGCTAGCGTATCCGCCACCAACTCTTCTCCGATGAGGTCTTTGAGGCGTTCGAGCAGTTCCTTGGCATATTGGTGCTGCTTGTCGATGGCCAGTCGCATGCCCAAACCAAACTCGGCATTGTCTTCAAACAGGGAGTTGGACCAAGTGGGTCCGCGACCCGCCGCGTTGGTGGTATATGGCGTTGTGGGGAGGTTGCCGCCGTAGATGGACGAGCAGCCCGTGGCGTTAGCGATGAGCGCACGGTCGCCGAACAATTGCGTCAACAGTTTCACGTAGGGAGTCTCGCCACAGCCGGTACAGGCGCCTGAAAACTCGAACAGCGGCTGGAGAATTTGGATATCCTTCACCAACTTGGGGTTCAGCTTGTTGCGATCAAACTCCGGCAACGAGAGGAAGTAGTCCCAATTGCGGTTCTCCTGCTCGCGGATTGGCGGCTGAGGAGCCATGTTCAGGGCCTTGTGCTTCACCTCGGTCTTGCTCTTCACCGGGCAAACTTCCACGCAGAGGGTGCAGCCGGTGCAATCTTCGGGCGCCACCTGCAGGGAGTATTTGAGATCCTTGTAGTCCTTCCACTTGGCGTCTGCGGTTTTGAAGGCCGGGGGGGCGTTCTCGAGCAAGGACGGGTGAATAAGCTTGCCGCGAATTACCGCATGCGGGCAGACCAGAACGCACTTGCCGCACTGGATACAGATGGACTCGTCCCAGACCGGAATCTCGAGCGAGATGTTGCGTTTCTCCCACTGCGCCGTGCCGGTGGGATAGCTGCCGTCGTCGGGGAAGGCGCTAACGGGCAGAAGGTCACCCTTACCTTCGATCATCCGGGCGGTGACGTCCTGGACGAAATCGGGCGCGGCTAGCGGGACGGAGCGTCGCATGGAGAACGTGCTGGTGGCCTCAGCGGGCAACTCCAGCAGGTTCAGGTGCGCGAGCGCGGTATCCACCGCCTCAAAGTTCTTTTCCACTACAATGCGGCCGCGCTTGCCGTAGGTCTTCTCGATCGCCTTCTTGATGGCGGCGATGGCCTCATCCTTGGGCAGCACACCGCTGATGGCGAAGAAGCAGGTTTGCATGATGGTGTTGATGCGCACGCCCATGCCTGCCTCGCGGGCCACGCCGTATGCGTCGATCACATATACCTTCGCCTGTTTTTCAATCAGTTGGCGCTGCACCTCGATGGGGAGGTTGTCCCAGACCTGTTCCTTGGGCATGGGGGCGTTCAGGAGGAATGTGCCGCCCTGCCGTAACGAACTGATCATGTCGATCTTTTCGACGAAGGGAAACTGGTGGCAGGCCACGAAGTGGGCGTCGCTGATCAGGTAGCTCGAACGTATGGGCTTCGGACCAAAGCGAAGGTGCGAGGTTGTCATGGCCCCGGACTTCTTTGAGTCGTAGACGAAATAGCCCTGGGCGTAGAAATCCGTGTCCTCGCCAATGATCTTGATGGAGTTCTTGTTCGCGCCCACCGTGCCATCGGCGCCCAGGCCGAAGAACAGCGCGCGATGCGTGTGATCGTCTTCGGTGGAGAATTTCGGGTCGTAATCGAGGCTGGTGAAGGTAACGTCGTCCTGAATGCCCACCGTGAAGCTGTTCTTGGCGTTGGGCTTGGCCAGCTCATCAAAGACGGCCTTCACCATTGCGGGCGTGAATTCCTTGGACGATAAACCATAACGCCCGCCAGTCACCATTGGCAGCGCGGGGAGCGGACTCTTGCCGGCAAGGTAGCCTTCGGTAAGTGCAGTAAGTACATCGGCATAGAGCGGTTCGCCAGCGGCTCCCGGCTCCTTGGTCCGGTCAAGCACGACGATCTGCTTCACGCTTACCGGCAGGGCAGCAAGAAAGTGTTCCACACTCCAGGGCCGGAACAGCCGGATTTTCAAGAGGCCAATTTTCTCGCCCGGGCAGTGGCGTAATCGACATACTCTTCCGCAAAGTACCGATTCATCATTACAAGCGCGCGCTCGGCATCCGGCGCACCGTGATAGTCAAACAGGTGGTACTGCCGTCCGGTGAGCGCCGCAAACTTGTCCATTTGCGCCTGAAGAATTGCCGGGAAATTTGAGTAGAAGGGGTTTACGCGCTCACGCGACTGGAAGAAGACGTCGGGGTTTTGGGCAGTGCCGCGAAGAATGGGCTTGTCTGGCGTCATCGCCCGGCGGCGCAACTGGTGGATTGACTCCTCGGGCAGCATCGCGCGCATGTCGTCAACGGTAAGCTGCTCCACCTTCGCCACTTCATGGGAGGTTCGGAAACCGTCGAAGAAATGCAGGATGGGGACGCGCGCCTCAATGGTGGTGGCCTGCGAGATGAGTGCCAGATCCATGACGCCTTGCACTGAACTGGAGCAGAGCATCGCCCAACCGGTGCTACGGCAGGCCATCACATCGCTGTGGTCGCCGAAGATACTCAAGGCATGCGCGGCTACCGTGCGGGCGGAAACGTGCATCACCGTGGAGGTAAGCTCCCCGGCGATCTTGAACATGTTGGGGATCATCAGCAGCAGGCCCTGCGAGGCAGTAAACGTAGTGCCGAGAGCACCCGCCTGCAAAGCTCCGTGAAGCGCCCCAGCGGCACCACCTTCGCTTTGCATTTCAATGACATCCGGAACGCTGCCCCAGATGTTCGGAATCCCTTTTGCGGACCACTCATCTGCCCATTCGCCCATGTTCGAGGAGGGCGTAATGGGATAGATGGCAATCACTTCGTTCGTGCGGTGGGCGACGTATGCCGCCGCTTCATTCCCGTCGATCGTTACTTTGGGTCTAGTCATCGCGCCACCTTCTCTCTCCTTCAGCAGAACCTCATGGCCGGTTGGCGGGTGTCCGCCGGCCCCAAACTTCAATTATCAGTATAAGACCGTTTATTCTTCTATTGGCAAGCAATGTGGACAAAAAGGGCCGAATTCGCTGAAAATTTCTTGTTCTGCCCCTCGCTGCGGCGCACCACACCGCCCACGGGTGCAAATTTGAGACCATAAACACGGTGGCGGACGGAAATTCCCTGCACGAAGAAGAACAACTACAACCCAGCCACGACTGGCGAATGGCGGGGCGCATCCTGCGATGGCTGCTTCCCTATCGCAAGCAGGTGGGGGTGGCTCTGGTGGCCATTGGCGTCTACGCCTTTCTGCAGACGCTGCCACCGCTGCTGAGCAAACTCGCCATCGACTCGTACATCTTGAATCCCCCTCAACCCGTGCCGGAAGTCCTGCAACCCTGGCTTTCGGCTACGCCCACAACAGCGCTGGTGCAGATTTCATTGCTGTATCTTGTGACGCTGCTGTTTACGTTCGCCCTGGAGTTCGGCCAAAGTTACCTGATGCAGTGGACCGGGCAGCAAGCGATGTTTCAGGTACGGCGGGACCTGATGGAAAAACTGCAGGAACTGGATTTGGCCTACTACGACAGAAATCCGGTGGGCCGGCTGGTAACCCGGGTTACCACCGATGTGGATGTGCTGAACGAGTTGTTCGCGAGCGGCCTGGTGACGGCGGTGGCCGACATCCTGACGCTGCTGCTGATTGTGGCCGCCATGCTGTGGCTGAGCGTGCCGCTGACCTTGGTGCTGCTGGGCGCGGTGCCGCTGGTGCTGGTGGTCACTTGGCTGTTCCGGCGCGCCTCACAGCTAGGCTATCGCCAGACCAGGGTTGCGGTGGCCAAGATCAATTCGTTCCTGAATGAACACGTCAGCGGCATTGCGGTGCTGCAACTGTTCAACCGGCAGGACCGGGCGCGGGCGGGTTTTGCAGAGGTGAACGAAGAGTACCGCGCGGCCATGAAGCGGACAGTGATTGCTTACGGCTGGTTCTACCCGGTGGTGGAAATTATTGGAACGATTTCGCTGGCGGCAATTCTGGCTTACAGCGGCGTGCTGATGGAGCAGACCGAGATTTCAATCGGCGTGGTGGTGGCGTTCTTCCAGTACGGGTCTCGATTCTTCAGGCCCATCCAGGAACTCAGCGAAAAATACAATCTGCTGCAATCGGCCATCACAGCCGGCGAACGAATTTTCAAGCTTCTGGACACCCCGCGGGAAGTACTTCCTCCGGCGGATCCTAAACCGTTTCCCGAAACCGCGCGCTCTATCGAGTTCGATCATGTCTGGTTCGCCTATAAAGACGAAGACTGGGTGCTGCGGGACTTCAGCGTGCGGATTGAGCCCGGAGAGATGGTGGCGATCGTTGGGCACACCGGCGCGGGCAAGACGACACTCATCAGCCTGCTGCTGCGCTTTTACGACGTCAAGAAGGGCGCGATCCGCATCGGCGGCATCGACATCCGCGACCTCGACCCGCGCGACCTCCGCCGGCATTTTGGCGTGGTGCTGCAGGATCCCTACTTATTTACTGGCACCCTCGGCGGCAACATCCGGTTAGGAAGCACATGGATTCAGGACCACGACATGATGAGCGCCGCCGAGCAGGTGAATCTGCTGGAGTTCATCGAGGGGCTGCCCGAGGGATTCGCCCAGCCGGTACGCGAACGCGGCGAGGGGTTGTCCACCGGGCAGAAACAACTGGTGAGCTTCGCGCGGGCGCTGGCGCACAGTCCGCGGTTTCTGATTCTGGATGAGGCCACTTCGAGCGTAGACAGCGAAACCGAACAGAAGGTGCGCGACGCTCTCACGCGTATGGTGCAGGGCCGTACTTCCATCATCATTGCCCACCGGCTTTCCACGATTCACAAGGCGGACCGTATTGTGGTGATGCACCGGGGCGAATTGCGCGAACAAGGTCCGCACAAGGAACTGCTGGCCCTGAAGGGCATCTACCACCGGCTGTATGAACTGCAGTATCGGGAGCAGGAGCGCCTGGAGAGCAGCGAAGCGGAAGTGGCCACGAATGATTAGGAATTGACGTGGCTGAGGAACACGGCCTCGCCGACCCGTGCGAGCCATACTTGCCGATGGCCAGGCGCACACAAGTGGACAACTCACTGGCTCCCGCGCAACTATGAGAGTTCGATACCGAATGGCTATTGCGTCTGAGGACCCGAAGCAATCCCGCATGAACGTCGAGTTGTTGCCAAGCCCACTGCCGATATCGCGGCAAGCATTCCCGCTCCCTCACATTTATCCGATTGTGGATACCGCCGGTCTTGTGACGCGGGGCATCACGCCACTGGACGCCGCGCAGGCGCTGATTGACGGCGGTGCGCGAATCCTGCAGTTCCGCCACAAGGAAGCATACACGCGGGCCATTTTCGCGGAAGCAGAGCGAGTGGCCACGCTCTGCGATGCCCGCGGCGTGCAGTTCGTGATGAACGACCGGGCGGACCTCGCGCGCCTGCTCAACGCCACCCTGCACCTGGGCCAGGAGGATCTTCCCCCCCGCCTCGCGCGCCGCTTGGTGGGCGACGACCTTGCCATCGGCTTCTCCACCCACAACCTGAAGCAGTTGCGTGAGGCAGCAACGGAACCGGTGGATTATCTCGCGATCGGCCCTATTTTCGGCACCGTCAGCAAACAGAATCCTGACCCGATGGTGGGCCTGGAGGCACTGCGAGAATTGGTAGCGGCAAGCTCCGTCCCGCTGGTGGCCATTGGTGGCATCACCATTCAGAATGCGCAGCGCCTCTACGACGTGGGTGTGCGCTCCGTCTCGCTGATTGCGGACCTCTATGCGCTGGGCAGCAGCGCGGATGCACTCCGCCGGCGCATCGCCCAATGGTACGATCTTTATCCTCAGCCCTGCGAGCCGACGGGAACCAAACTTTGAATCAGAAGCAAGCAACTTCCGCCGCCAGCCCGACGGGATTCATACAGGGGCTGGGCCTGCTGGATGCCACCACCATCGTAATGGGGTCGATGATCGGCTCGGGCATCTTTATCGTGTCCGCCGACATCGCCCGCCAGGTGAACTCGCCCGGGCTGCTGATGGTGACCTGGGTGGTATCGGCGGTGCTCACGCTAATGGCGGCGCTCAGCTTTGGCGAACTCGCCGCGGCGATGCCCCGCGCCGGCGGACAGTATGTGTACCTCCGCGAAGCGTACGGGCCGATGAGCGGATTCCTTTACGGCTGGACCCTCTTTACCGTTATTCAGACGGGCACCATCGCCGCCGTTGCCGTGGCCTTCGCCCGCTTCGCCGGAGTGCTGCTCCCGTGGATTTCGCAGTCGGAGCCGCTGGTGCAGTTGGGTCCCCTGGCCATCCGCAATGAGCAGGCGGTGGCCATTGGCGCCATAGCCTTTCTGAGTTGGTGGAACATGCGCGGCCTCCGCTACGGCGCGGTACTGCAGAATGTATTCACCATCACTAAGGTAGGCGCGCTGCTGGGCCTCATTGGACTCGGCATCTTCCTGGGCGGGCGCGGATCCGGCGCCGAGATTAACTTCCAGAACTTCTGGCCGCAGAACCTCGGATGGGGCGATGCCGCGCGCCTTGTGGGGGTGGCACTGGTGGGCGCACTGTTCAGTTCGGATTCCTGGCACAACGTCACTTTCACCGGCGAGGAGGTGCGCGACCCCAAACGCAACCTGCCGCTGTCGATGGGCGTGGGCGTGATTGTTGTTTCGCTGCTCTATATCTGCACCAACTGGATTTACCTGCAGGTGCTACCGCTCGAAGGGATTCAGCATGCGCCGGCCGACCGCGTGGGCACCGCCGTGGCCGAGCAGTTGCTAGGCCCGGTGGCGCAGCAAGTGATGGCCATCGCCATCATGATCTCCACCTTTGGCTGCATGAATGGACTTATCCTTGCCGGGGCGCGCGTGCTGTTCGCGATGGGACGTGACGGACTCTTCTTCCCCCAAGCCACCCGCTTGCATCCGCGGACCCACACACCAAACGTGTCGTTAGGCGTGCAGGGAGTTTGGGCCGGGCTGCTTTGCCTGAGCGGCACATACAGCGATCTGCTCGACTACGTGATCTTCGCGGTACTTCTGTTCTACGCCCTCACGATTGGCGGTGTGTTCGTCCTACGCATTCGGCGTCCGGACATGAATCGCCCCTACAAGGCGCTTGGCTACCCAGTGCTGCCAGCTCTCTACATTGTTTGCGCGATGTCGGTGTGCCTGCTGTTGCTGGTGCACAAACCGAGTTACACCTGGCCGGGACTGGGACTGGTATTGCTCGGCCTGCCTGTGTACTTCTTGTGGAAGCGCTTCATGCCGGCCGGGCCCATTGCCTGACGACAAGCGCCACTTGGCATCCTCGCGTCCTTTGCCAGCATTCAGGCATCCATGGAAGAGGCGGGTACACTAAAAGCAAGTGCTGATAACCATCGACACCATCACGAACAAGGGCAGCCGCCCGGAATGGCTGAAGGCGCCTGCTCCCGTTGGCGACAATTACCGCAACCTCAAGGAACTGGTGGGCCGGTTGAAGTTGCACACCGTCTGCGAAAGCGCCGCATGCCCAAACATTGGCGAGTGCTGGAACCACCGTACGGCCACGTTCATGATTCTGGGCAACGTCTGTACGCGCCGCTGCGGGTTCTGCAACGTGCAGAAGGGCGCGCCATTGGAAGTGGATTTTGACGAACCAAACCGGGTGGCGGAGGCCGTTGAGGCGCTGCAGTTGCGCTTTGCGGTGATCACCAGCGTGAACCGCGACGACCGCAAGGACGGCGGCGCACCGCAGTTTGCCCACACCATCCGGGCCATTCGGGAACGCGTTCCCACGTGCAAGGTGGAGGTGCTGGTTCCCGACTTCCAGGGCAGCCATGCCTCTATGGACATCGTGCTGGAAGCGCGCCCGGACATCCTGAATCACAACACGGAGACCGTGCCCCGGCTCTATCGTAACGTGCGCCTGGGCGCCAGCTACGAGCGATCGCTGGAAATGCTGGCTTACGCCAAGCGCCGCAATCCGGAAATTCCCACGAAGAGCGGACTGATGGTGGGCCTCGGCGAGACCCTAGACGAAGTGCGCGGCGTGATGCGCGACCTGCGCCAGTCAAGGGTGGATATCCTGACCATCGGGCAGTACTTGCGGCCAACACTGAACCACCTGCCAGTGATTCGACACGTTCACCCAAGCGAGTTCACGGAACTGAAGCGCGAAGGAATGGCGATGGGCTTCCAGCATGTGGAAAGCGGTCCGCTGGTACGCAGCAGCTATCACGCCGCATCGCATGCTGGCTTTGGTGAAGCAGGCGATCCGGTAGGCGAATTGGCGGCGACGGTATAGCTCAAGCCGCCGTCACCGGCAGGCCAAACAAATCTGCATTCCAGTGTCCGTTCGCTGCATCTACCAGTTTCAGGAATTATTCACTGGGGAAGTGCTTGCAAGTCCGGCTATTCCCGCATTGAGCCATGGCTTTCGAAAATATCCGCCGTGTGATTTTTGACCCAACCGCCGTGGGCGCTGGCGCCATCCGCGACCATCGCCACTTTCGCTACTACGACCTCTACGTTCACGCTTTCGTCACTATCTTGTTGATTTCAAACATCGTAGCGCCAAAGCTGGTAGAGGCAGGCCCATATCACCTGGGCTTCATCACGCTGGGCCCCTTTCTATTGAGCGGGGCACAGATTCTGTTCCCGCTCACCTATATCTTTGGTGATATCTTCACCGAGGTCTATGGCTATGCGGCCAGCCGCCGGGCCATCTGGATCGGTTTCTTTTCTTCGCTGCTGCTTGCCTCGGTGGCCACCATCATTGTTGCGATGCCGCCAGCGAGCGCATGGAGTGGCCAGGACGCATACCAGTACGTGCTGGGTTTCCTCCCGCGGATTGTGGTGGCAAGTCTGGTGGCCTTCCTGGTGGGTGAGTTTGCGAACGCGTATGTGCTGTCCCGTATGAAGGTGATGACCCAGGGCAAGCACTTATGGATGCGCACGATTGGCAGCACGGTGATTGGCCAAGGGGTGGATTCGTTCCTGGTGATTCTGATTGCTTTCGGAGGCACACAGCCCTGGCCGGTATTGTGGAACCTGATGGTTTCGGGCTACCTCGCCAAGGTGCTGTTTGAGGTTGCGGCCACTCCGCTCACCTATATGGCCGTGAACTTCTGCAAACGGACCGAGGGCATCGACGTCTACGACACCAATGCGGATTACAATCCCTTCCACCAAATGCCGCCGCCGGAACCACCCGGCACCGGGATGGCGGAAGAGATGAGCGTAGGGGACTAGTCTGCAGCGCGCATCTGCTTAGTGGCCGCTCGCGCTGGACGCCTGGTTTGGGTTCCACAGCACTTCCGGGATTCCCATGGCTGTATTCACCCACCGGCTCCACACGAATAGCGCATCACTCAGGCGGTTGAGGTAGCGCATCACCTCAGGATGCACCTCCTCGTTCTGGGCCAGGCCGTTGGATAGCCGCTCAGCACGACGGCAGATGGTGCGGCAAACGTGCAATTCCGCGTTCACCCGGCTACCGCCAGGAAGCACAAACGAGTTTAATTCAGGCAGTTCCGCATTCAGCTCATCCATCTCCGCTTCGAGCATTGCCACATCGGCATCGGTGATGCGGGGCTGCTTTGGGTGCAAATGCGCGGGGTCAGTTGCCAGCAGTGAGCCCAGGTTGAAGAGTTCGTGCTGCACGCGCAGAAGGATTTTCGCCAGACGCTGCAACCCAGGGTAACTGGCGTGCAATTCCGCCAGGCTGGCGGCGGCCAGCCCAAGGTGGGCATTCAGTTCATCCACGGTGCCGTAGGCTTCGATGCGGGGATGATTCTTGGCGACACGGCGCCCGTTCACGAGACTGGTCATGCCTTCGTCGCCGCTCTTGGTATAGATCTTCGAGAGCCGCAATGTTGGCTCGTTGTAGTGGGTGGTCTCAGACATGGTTCCCCTTGGATGGCTTCAACACCGGGCCTGGCGCAAGTTTCTTGCAGCTACCGCCGCGCTGTCAACTGGAAACGCAGTTGCATCACTTTGTTCGTGCCCACCGCGCCCAGCACAGCCGATGGAGGCTTCAATCCCCAGTCTGTCATATCCACGCTAGCCTCACCAGAAAAGGCCAATGCACCACCGGCTTCAGCCTGCCCAGTTGCGCCCGGCTGCATCGTCACCTCGACGCGGGCTGGCTTTTCCATGCCCCGAATGGTGAGCATGCCCTCCACCAGATACTTGCCGCCACCCTGGGCGCGGATGGCCGTCGAGCGAAACACAATCTCTTTGTGCTTCGCCACCTGCAGCATCTTGTCGCGAGCTTCGGCCTCGATCTTCTTCAGGTCTTTCTCGCTTACCCAATCGTCCTTGCACTCGATGCGAGCGGCATCCAGGCGCAGCCCAATCGTGGAGTTCTCGGGCTTTTGGGCGTCGAACTGCAGGTCGGCGGTAAACTCCGGGAACAGGAAGAGATGCTTCTTGCCGGACATCAGCCCGGTCTTCTCCACGATAAGTTCCACACGGGCATCAGGCGCCGATGCGACGGCGTAAGCCACGCGCTGGGCAATCGCCAACGGAGACTGCATCGCCAGGATTGCCAGCAGCGCAACGGACAGCTTGGCGAGAAACATGCGACTCTCCTATGCCGCCTTTGCGCCTTCTATCTGCACCAGCTTCGAGCTCTCCGTGGCGGTGAAGGAAAGCACGTCCATGGGGCACACCGTGACACAAATGCCGCATCCGATGCAGGAGCTGTTGTCGTTATTCAACACCTCCTGCTTCATGGCGAAGCGCATCACGTCGATGCCCACCTGACAATAGCGCGTACACTCGCCGCAGGCAATGCACTTGTCGTTTGCATGAATCGCGAAGCGGCTCACCTTGGTGCGGGTGAACACTTTGCTGAACACCTGCATCATGCTCGCCAGAGGGCACCAGTAACGGCACCAGACCTTGCCGCCAAAGAACGGGTAGAGCGTCACCGGAATGATGCCCACCAGCCAAACGTCTGCGATCAGCCGGTACCACTCGACGCCAAACTGCGCCGGTTGCTGGAAGAAGTAGACGGCATCGCGGCCCAGCACCAGTAAGGTAACTGCCACGGCCGCGCCCAGCACCCACAGGTTCATACGCTCCAGGCGAATGCTAGCCTCGCCCTTCGGAGCGAGGTGACGCCAGCGGTCGCCGAGGGTTTCGGCAAGGCCGCCGCAGCCACAAATCCAACTGCAGTAACGCTTCCCGTGGAAGAGCACCAGAATGGGGATGATGCCGAACGCCAGCACCGCTCCCCACACCATCCAGATTTCGTGTGGGTTACTGAAGAAGGTGTAAAAGAACAGTGGCCAGGCGTAGACGATACCGTAGCTTCGCCAGGCATTGCCGGCGAAGTTTGGGTCAGTGGCCAGCGCGTGCCCCACCCACTGATACTCCACCGCAAGTTGAAAGAGGAATTCGGGAATCAGAAAGAAGAAGATCCACTGGAAGCCCAGCAGACTGCTGTAGCGCCAGATCTGAAACTTGTCCTTACGGTGGAAGCCCCAGCGGTTCATGGCCTGTATGCCGAACACCGACATCACCGCGGTGTAGAGCACGGTATACCAGAAAGCCCAGGGTCTATCGAAGAGCGACAGAGCCTGGTAGCCCCAGCCGCGATAGGGCCAGAACTCATGACCCGTGCCCATCTTCGCGCCGTACACGGTATAGCTCACCAAAAAGGCTACGCCCAGCCAGGCAAAGCGGCTGCCTCTCCATCCCATATAGCCAAGTGCCGCCAGGCTGATGGCAGCCAGGAAGGCTCCGGGCAGCACTAAGCCATCGAGGGCGGGAAATCCGGTATTGTGTCCGAACAGCCACAGCCCAGCCAGGGTGAGCATCGTCCAAATGGCTGCCATCCCGAAGCTGCCCGTCCATTCGTTCTCGAGGCGCAAGCCCAGTTGCTTCAGAAAGGCAGTGGGAATCTCCGCCCCAACCAATACGAAGGCCTGGTGGTAAGGGCGTTCTTCCGTGCGTGTGACCGCGCCGTCATTGCGCTCGAGGCGATAGTGATCTTTCTCGAATGAGAGCACGCGCGATTGGAAGAGCACTTCAATGCGGCCAGCGGCGATAGCCTCCTCCAGCTTGCGCTGGTTGCCCTTGAACACACGGCTGAAGGCATCGCCGCGATAGGAAAGCGTGACGGAGTTCTGTTCGGAAAGGCTGATTGCCGCCTCCACCGCGCTGTTGCCGCCGCCCACCACCAGGATGCGCTGGCCCTCGTACTTCTTGGGACTGTAGAGCCGGTGATAGACGTGCTCGTTATCCTCCCCCGGCACACCCAGCCAGCGCGGGTTACCCCGCTGGCCGGTGGCCAGGACTACCCGCCGTGCAAGGTAACTTCCCTCGCCCGTGCGGACATCAAAGTGATTGTCCGGGCGGCGTTCCAGGGAAGTAACGCCCTCACCCACACGCACTTCCACGCGCTTCTCGCCGACAATTTCCTTCCACCGAGCAAGCAGCTCTTCCTTGGTTGCGCCCTCCAGCCAGAGCTTCCCGGATGCAGGCAAGGATTCCGGCTCGGCATAGATCCACTTGCCTTCAGGGAAATCCTCAATGGTACTGGCGATTTTTGACTTCTCCAGCACCAGCACACGTAAACCCATCTCCTGCAGACAGATCGCCGCGGTAAGGCCCGATGCGCCAGCGCCAATCACCACTACGTCATAGGCGCCCGGCGTTGTGGATCGGGGGTCGGGAAGCGCGGAGATTTGGCGGGCCACGCGATCGCCATGCTCCATCGCGAGCTTGATGACAGGTGCGCCGGCAAGGTCGCCCACCACGTAGAGTCCTGGCACGTTGCTTTGGAGGTTCGCATCCAGAACCGGGCGGCGCGATTCCGCGTTCGGGCTATCGAGCAGCGTGCTACCGATGGAGCGGATTCTTCCTAGCATCTGATTCCTCTAGTTGTCCACGCGAAGGGCAATGCCCCCGCTGACGCCCTGGTTTGATTGTCCACCCAAGAGAGTCACTTCGCGCGGCGGGAAGTGGGCAGACTAGCCTTTCCATTCGCCGCGCAAGGTGCTGAGTGTCTTGCTTAGTCGAACAGCCCGCGCCACACTTCCACCGCTTTGGCAAGAAGGTCCGCCTCAGTGAGGCTCCACTGGCGCCGTACCCGCTCGGATGAGAACAGATAGAGCTTGCCGCCGTCCACGGAAAAACGGCGGGGGTCGCACTGGCGCAGTTTCCCCGCCGCCAGGGCGTAGGCACAGTACCCATGGAATTGGGGCAGATACATTTCCTGGTTCGCCTGAAAGAGGTTGCGGTTGGCCTCAGAGGAGAACAGAAACGTTGCCCCTTTGTACTCCGCCTGGAAGCGTTCGCTACCCCGTTGCGCGCGGCCCTCAGTGAAGTAGGAAACCAGGTCGAAACCGCCAATCGCCAGGCCATTGGAATCCAGAAAGAACTGGGGAGGTGTGGCACGCAGCGGCTGTATGGCCAAACTGGAAGGCAACAGCGCGCAAAGGCTGAGGGAAAGCAGGAGCCGCATCGTGCGGCGAGGAATGAGGCGATTCATGCACCGGAGTATTCCGGGGAAGGACCGATTTATTCCAAGGCCGAGGGAGGGGCGGGGTTGTCCCTAACGGCGATAGCGCCCGCGCATATCGTTCCAGCGAACCCGCAGGATGTCGACGAATGCGTCCAACCCGCGGGCCAGACTCACCTTTGTGCCCGCCACATCCTGCCAGCGCACCGGCACTTCCGCGACGCGATAGCCGAGCTTGCGCGCGATGTAGAGAATCTCCACATCAAACCCGAAGCCATCGAGACGCTGGCGACGGAAAATCTCCCGCGCCGCCTCAGCCTCAAAGAGCTTGAAGCCGCACTGCGTGTCGCGAAAGGCCATCCCGGTAACGATGCGCATCACGATGTTGAAGAAGCGCCCGGCGGACTCCCGCAGCCCGTGCTGGGGGACCTCGACGAGACTACGATCCAAGGCTCGCGAGCCAATTGCAACCTGCGCTTGCTTGGCCCCAAGCGCGGCCTCCAATTTGCCCAATTCTTCGATGGGCGTGGAAAGATCCGCATCCGTGAACAGGACCCAAGTCCCTTGTGCTTCCAGCATTCCATGCCGGATGCTATAGCCTTTACCGCGGTTTCCTGGGTTTTCGAGTAGCCTGCACCAGCCTCTTTCCGCTGCTGCCCGCTGAACCACGTCAGCGGTGGCATCAGTGGACCCGTCGTTCACCACCACAATCTCAATGAACTCAAAATTCCGCGTGGCGAGATAGGCGTCCAGTTTTGCCAAGGTAGGAGGCAGTCGCTGCTGCTCGTTGAAGGCGGGGATGACAATGGAAAGGGAATTCACCTAGTAAACGCACCAACAAGCAGGGTACCTAATTCTATCCGCCAGTGTAACTTCGCGATACCTCGCGACTCATCGCGAGGCGAGGCCCCACGTGGGGAAGCGGGGCGAGACCGGTGCGGAATTGCCCACGGACAGCCCCTTCTGACACTACTTAGCAATCGCTAACACAGTAAATGGTGCCACTGGTATACTGAAAGTGCTTATGGCTCCCCTCACCGAAGTCCCTCAAGCGTCCTCCCGTAAAAAGCTGATCCTCCTGAAGCCCCGCGGCTTCTGTGCGGGAGTGGTGCGCGCCATTGATGTGGTGAAGCTGGCCCTTGAGTTCTACCCGCCACCGATTTACGTATTGCACGAGATTGTCCCACAACAAGCACGTCGTGAGTGAGCCTTCGTGAAAATGCGCAATTTTCGTTGACGAGATTCCCGATGTACCCATAGGCGCTCGCATTATTTTCAGCGCACACGGGGTTTCGCCGGAAGTCCGCCACCAGGCAAGCGAACGCAAGCTGAACGTGATTGATGCCACCTGCCCGCTGGTAACCAAGGTACACATGGAGGCCATCCGATTTGCCAAGCAGGGCTACTCCATCGTGCTCATCGGGCATCGCGACCACGAGGAAACCGTTGGCACCATGGGCGAAGCGCCTGACCATATGCACCTCGTCAGCGATGTCTCCGACGTGGAACTATTGGCTTTGCGTGACGAAAACAAGGTGGTATACCTCACTCAGACTACGCTGAGCCTGGACGAGACCCGCGACATTATCATTCGCTTGAAGGAGCGTTTCCCCGCCATTGCGGGCCCACCTTCGCAGGACATCTGCTACGCCACAGAAAACCGGCAGCTTGCCGTGAAGGCAGTGGCACCGCTGTGCCAGCTATTGCTGGTGGTAGGTTCCCAAAACAGTTCCAACTCAAAGCGGCTTGTGGAAGTGTGTATGAACGCCGGGGTGCCATCCTACCTGGTGGACGACGCGGCAGAGATTCAGCCATCGTGGCTGGCTGGGGTGACTTCCGTTTCCATCACGGCGGGCGCCTCGGCCCCCGAGGTATTGGTGCAGGGAGTAATTGCTCGTTTGCGAACCGATTTCCAGTTTGAGGACGTCGAAGAAATGGAGCTGAAGGACGAAGACGTCCGCTTCAGCTTGCCGCCTGAGCTGAAGATACTGGAGCCCAGGCTGCAACCCGTCGCGAACTAAACGTGTCATGAGTGCCATTGGTCAGGCAATCGAGACCGGCGCTGCCCGTGTGAATCGCGCAATTGATCGGTCCACCCGTTATCTGCTGAGTTTGCAGCGGGCGGAGGGATACTGGTGGGGCGACCTCACAGCGGATACGACGCTGGAATCGGACTATATCCTTTTGCAGCTTTGGCTGCATCCTCCCGCGCCCGGTGACACCAGCTGGCGGCCGCCGTGCCTGGACCGGGTTCGGAAGGCTGCAGCGAGCATCCTGGATCGCCAACTTCCTGATGGCGGCTTCAACATCTGCGCCAAGGGACCCTCCGACGTGAGCGCGACGGTGAAGGCCTACTTCGCGCTGAAGCTCTCAGGGCTTTCGTTGCAGGACCCGCGGATGATCGCGGCCCGTGAGCGGATCCTCGCCCTGGGCGGAATCCAGGCGGCCAATAGTTACGTAAAGATCAACCTGAGCATGTTCGGGCTCTACCCCCGGCGCTATGTGCCCTCGGTGCCTCCAGAGATGATGCTGGTGCCGGGCAACTGGCTTTATGAGATGTCGTCCTGGAGCCGGGCCATTGTGGTGCCGCTGAGTATCATCCACGCACATGCGCCGTTACGCCCGGTGCCCGAAGGCTTCCATCTTGAGGAATTACTGCAGCCCGGGGTAGCGATGGGCTTCCCTAAGTCTGGGGAGTACGTGTCGTGGCGCAACTTCTTCTATGGCGTGGACGTTGCGCTAAAACTTTGGGACCGATTTGGCAACCGCAAGATTCGCCAGCGGGCGGTTCAGGCAGCGGCAGCCTGGGCGCTGGAACGCACCCGGAATTCCGATGGTCTTGGCGCGATTTATCCGCCGATGATGTATTGGATTATGGCACTGGACCTGCTTGGTTACTCCCGGCAGTCTCCTGAGTTCATTGAGGCTGTGGCCCAGTTTGAGCGGCTGATTGTGGAAACCGAAGATTCACTCTATTTCCAGCCCTGCTTTTCGCCTGTGTGGGACACCGCGATCATCACTTACGCCCTGGCTGATGCCGGCGTGGCTCCTGCTGACGCCCTGCGCGAGGCCGCGGACTGGCTGCTCACTAAGGAAGTGCGAAGAAAGGGCGACTGGAGCATCAAGCGCCCGAATACTGAGCCCTCCGGCTGGTATTTCGAGTTTGCCAACGAGTATTACCCCGACATTGACGACACTGGCATGGTGCTGATGGCGCTGGCAAAGGCGCGGGCCACTGACCCGGAATCCCAGCGGGCTTGTATCCGGCGTGCCGTGAACTGGCTCTTCGACATGCAATCGAGCGATGGCGGCTGGGCGGCCTTCGACGTCGACAACGACTTTCTACCTCTCAGCTTCGTGCCCTTCGCGGACCACAATGCGATGCTGGACCCCACATGCGCCGACATCACGGGCCGCGTGATGGAAGCGCTGGTGATGTGCGGTGTACCACCCGGCCATCCGTCTATACGCAAAGCCGTCTCGTATCTGGTGGACACGCAGGAGGCAGACGGCAGTTGGTATGGGCGGTGGGGAGTGAATTACCTCTACGGCACCTGCTTCGCCCTGCGCGGTTTGCGTGCCGCGGGGGAAAGCGACCGTGAGGCCCATGTATTGCGGGCGGGTGAGTGGCTTCGTTCCGTGCAGAACGCCGATGGCGGTTGGGGTGAAAGCTGCCATAGCTATAACGAAGGCGAGTTCGTACCTGCCCCCAGTACGCCTTCGCAGACTGCCTGGGCACTCATGGGGCTGATTGCCAGCGGCGATAATTACAGCAGCAGCGTGGAGCGCGGGATTGACTATCTTTCTCGCACGCAGCGCCTCGACGGGGGCTGGGACGAAGTGCTATCCACGGGTACAGGGTTCCCGAAGGTGTTTTATCTGACGTATCACTACTACCGGCATGCGTTCCCGTTGATGGCCCTGGCAAGCTACCAGAATTCACTGGAGCCCGCTGATTAGGCTCCTGCGGGAGTCTGATAGATGGTGTGCCGCAGGAAGAGGCGAAGTACTAATGCGATTTCCCATATCAATGACCATGGGCCTGGCTGGCTACATTCTGCGGAATAAGCTGAGCCCACCCGCACAATGGCAACGTAATCTGGCGGCCAAGAACGGCGGGTCCAATCCGTTTCGCATCTTGCACGAAAAGCATAGCCACGGAGCTAATCGCACCCCGCACCCGATGATCCACAAGCGCTTCCCTCTGGTGCTGATGCTGGAACCTTTGCACGCGTGCAACCTTACCTGCACGGGCTGCGGGCGAATCCGCGAGTATGAGACCACCGTCACCAAGCGCTTGAGTCTGGAGCAATGCCTGGCCGCGGCGGATGAGTGCCGCGCACCCGTCGTTTCCATCTGCGGTGGCGAGCCCTTCCTGTACCCGGAACTGGCCGCCCTTACCCGTGAGTTGGTGGTACGCGGAAAGCACATCTATCTCTGCACCAACGGAATGTTCCTGCGCAAGAAGTTGCATGAATACACTCCTCACAAACAACTGTTTTTCAACGTACACCTGGACGGACTGGAGAAAAGCCACGACATCGCCGTGGAGCGCGAAGGGGTGTTCCGGGAAGCCGTGGAAGGCATCAAGGCGGCCAAGGCCAAGGGCTTCAAGGTGTGCACCAACACCACTGTGTATCGCGAAACCGACATGAAGGAGATCTGGGAACTTTACGAATTCCTGGAGCAATACGAGCTGGACGGGCACATGATTGCCCCTGCCTACGGCTACTCGGCGGTAAATGATCGCGAGATCTTCATGACTCGCGACGACATCATGGAGAAGTTCAGCGACATTGATGCCATGGCGTCGCGCTTCAAGCTGAACTCGACGCCCGTCTACCTCGACTTCCTGAAGGGCGAGCGCGATCTGCCCTGCACTGCATGGGGAAACCCCACCTACAACGTTGAAGGCTGGAAAGGTCCTTGCTATCTGATTACTGATGCCCACTACAAGACCTTCGAGGAGTTCATGACCCGGACGGACTGGGAAAGCTATGGCCACGGCAACGACCCTCGCTGCGAGCACTGTATGGTGCACTGTGGCTACGAGCCATCCGCCGCGCTGGGCATCCATTCCAAGCCCTCTGACAGCGTCAACCTGCTGAAGTGGGCGCTGCGCTGAGCGCCGCGGTGCGAGGATAACGGCGACTTTGGAGATTGAACAGAAGCCGATACTGGTAACCGGAGCTTCCGGCTTCGTTGGCTGGCACGTCGCCCGCTTGTTGCTGGAACAGGGCGCCGTCGTGCATGCGCTGGTGCGGCCAGGCCGTGAAGTACCAGGCTTGCCGGTGCGCCTGTTTGAAGGCGACCTGAGGGATGCCCGGAGCGTACAGCAGGCAATTCTTGGGTGCGGAGCGGTGTTTCACGTAGCTGCGGATTACCGGCTTTGGGTGAAAGACGCCGACGCGATGTTTGAAACGAACGTGCGCGGTACTAGCCAGCTACTGGAGCTGGCCAGCATCGAAGAGGTGGGCAGGTTTGTCTACACCAGCACGGTAGGGTGCATCGGCATCCCCGATGATGGGCTTGGCGACGAAACCACACCGGTGGATATCCAAGCCATGCACGGCATTTACAAGCAGTCGAAGTACCTCGCGGAAGAGGCGGTTCTCCGGATGGCCAGCCAGGGCTTCCCGGCGGTAATCGTGAACCCAACCGCACCGGTGGGCGTGCGCGACGCCAAGCCCACCCCTACGGGACAATTAATTGTGGATTTTCTGCGGGGACGTATGCCCGCATATCTCGATACCGGGCTCAATATCGTGGATGTGGAAGATGTAGCGCTCGGCCACCTTCTGGCCTGTGAGTACGGGAGACCGGGGGACAGATACATCCTGGGCGGTGAGAATCTCACGCTCCAGGAGATTCTGGACACGCTGTCGGACCTTAGCGGACGTCCGGCGCCCAGGATCCGAATCCCGTACGGGGTAGCCATGGGATTCGCGCGTTTAAGTACCGCCTGGGCAGGCGTTACAGGCAATGCACCCCGTGCTCCGATTGATGCGGTGCGCATGGCTCGCAAGAAGATGTTCGTCAGCAGTGGCAAGGCAGAACGTGAACTGGGATACCGGCCCTGCGCCGCGCGAGAGGCGCTGAGCCGCGCCGTCGGCTGGTACCGGGAGAATGGATACGTCTAGATGCGAAGAGTTGCAGTAGTGGCGTCCCACAGAAGGGAATTTGATGGGGTACTGCGCCGTGCCGGAGCTGGCCGCGCGCTTCCGTTGCCACTGGAGTTCGCCCGCGCCCTCAACTGGAGCGCACCGGGCAAAGGAGACACTGAGTGGCTGCTGCTGGCTGACGGCATTGGCGCAACTGCCGCAACGCGCGCCTGTGCAGCCATTCCCAATCCATCCACGCTCGATGCGATCTGGAGCATCGGCTACTGTGGCGCCACCCAACCGCGGTGGCAGCAAGGCGATGTGCTGGCTGCGACGAACGTGAAGCACGCCGCGAGTGGCCAGGACTTTCCCTGCGCTCTTCCGGTCTCCCCCGGCCGCACGGTTTCCCCCGCGATGATTCTTAGTGTGGATCACATCGTTCGTTTTGCCTCTGAAAAGCATCTGATCGGAGAGGGCGGCGTGGACGCCGTCGAAATGGAAGCGGCCGCCGTCGCACGCTTCGCCCAGCGCCATGGGGTGCCATTTGTTGCGCTGAAGGCAGTTTCTGACACCTGCGAGGAGGATTTGCCCGTTGACTTTAACCGCGCCCGCCGCGATGATGGCGGAATCCGCGTGCATTCCGTGCTGGCTCAGGCGCTGTCCCGTCCGTGGTCAAGCCTTCCGGGCCTACGCCACCTTGCCCGCGCATCCCGCGTCGCTTCGGAATCCCTGGGCGAGGCCATGATGGGAATCTCCTGGTGAGTATGCCGCTGCCAACACACATGAACGCCGCTGTCTATACCGGCGAGAGCCGCATGGAGGTGCAGGAACTTCCCTGCCCGTCGCTGGGTCACGGCGAAGTGCTGGTTCGCGTCCACAGTTGCGGCATCTGCCATACCGACCTCAAGAAGGTGGAGTACAACCTGCTGCCACCGCCTCGCATTTTCGGGCACGAGACTGCGGGCGAAATTGTGGCTGTTGGTGAAGGCGTGGAAGGTTACGAGGCAGGCGAACGGGTGGTGGTATTCCATCACATTCCCTGTGGCGAGTGTTTCTATTGTCAGAAGCGGCTCTACGCGCAATGCCCCACCTACAAGAAGGTGGGCGTAACGGCAGGCTTTGAGCCCGCGGGCGGTGGGTTCGCGGAATATGTGCGGGTGATGGACTGGATCGTGAGACGCGGTATGGAGAAGATCCCCGACGGTGTCTCCTATGACGTGGCCACCTTTGTGGAACCGTTGAATACCTGCCTGAAAGCGGTGGTGGGCTGCGATCCTCAACCGGATGATGTGGTCCTGGTACTAGGCCAGGGCCCCATCGGGTTGATATTTACGATGCTGATCCAGCGCACTGGCGCCTGCGTGGTGGCCACCGACATGATCGAGAACCGGCTGGCACTCGCGCGACGCTGCGGCGCCCATTTGGCCATCCAGGCTAACGAGCCGGACTTACGGGACCAAGTAAAGGCGCTTACCGATGGCCGCGGCGCGGACCTCGTGATCGTGGCCGCCTCCGCGCCAGGAATCGTTGACCAGGCAGTAGCCTGCTCGCGGCCAGGTGCACGGATTGTGCTTTTTGCCCAGACCTCTAACCAGGAAACCATCCGCGTGGGCGGGGGCGACCTTGTCGCCGGTGAGCGTTCCCTAGTAGGCTATTACTCAGCCGATGTTGATTTGCAGGCGGAATCGGCGCGCTTGGTCTTTGGAGGGGAATTGCCGCTCGCGGACTTGATTTCGCATCGGTTTGCGCTTGCTGACATCCTTAGAGGTATACAGCAGGCATTGCATCCGGATGAGCATTCGCTGAAAATCGTGGTGCAGCCTCAGAGGTGGGCCGAGTGAAAACAACCATGCTGGCCGGAGTGCTGTACGGCCGGGAACAGCTTCGCGTCGAGAGCATGCCTATCCCCCGGATTGCACCCGGTGAGGTGTTGGTTCGTGTGCGCGCCGCTCTCACCTGCGGCACCGATGTGAAGGTCTTCCGCCGCGGTTACCATGCCCGCATGATCGTGCCGCCTGCGGTCTTTGGTCATGAACTCGCTGGGGACATCGTCGAGGTGGGCGATGGGATTGAGGGCTTTTCCACCGGCCAGCGAGTGGTATCGGCCAACTCTGCCCCCTGCGGCGAGTGCTTTTATTGCAAGCGCAATCTCGAAAACCTGTGCGACGACCTCCTCTTCAATAATGGCGCCTACGCGGAATATATCCGCATACCGGCCCGCATTGTGGAGAAGAATCTGCTCCACATCCCAGAGCATGTGCAGTATCAGGAGGCGGCGCTGGCTGAACCTCTGGCCTGCGTGCTTCGCGGCTGGGAAGAGACACATGCCCAGCCAGGGGATTCGGTAGCGATTATTGGACTTGGACCCATTGGCATGATGTTCGTCTGCATCGCCAAGTTCTTCGGCGCGCGCGTGATTGCCATCGGGCGGCGCTGGCAGCAACTGGAGCGCGCCCGCGAGATGGGCGCGGATGAACTCATCTGTACCGAAGAAACTCCCGACCTTCCGGAACGGATTTACGAACTCACGGAAGGGCGCGGCGCCGACGTCGCTTTTGAAGCCGTCGGCAAGCCCGAAACTTGGGAACTCGCGGTGAAGCTATTGCGCCGCGGTGGCACGGTGAACTTCTTTGGAGGCTGCCCCAGCGACACCAAGGTCTCGCTGCCCACTTCGCTGCTGCACTACTCGGAAATCAGCTGCAAGGCCAGCTTCCACCACACGCCGGCGCTCATCCGCAAGGCGCTTGACCTGATTGCCAACGATGCGGTGCCCGCGCGATTCTTCATCAACCGGACCGAACCGCTCACGAACCTCCTTGAAGTGATGCGCCACCTGATGAGCCACAACGGCCACCTGAAGACGGCGATTATTCCCTAGGCGAGGCTTGGCGTTTCGTGGCCACACGCAACTTTCTGGCTCCGGCGGCGTTCCTGGAAGATCCTGCGTCGCAATCGCCATGGGAACTCGACGAGAGCTTGCGCTACACCCGCTGGCTGGCTACTGGCCACTACGAGAACTTTCACGTCGTGAGCCTGCTGCTACCCCGCGAACTGCACCAGGATTTCTACAACGTCTACGCCTACTGCCGCTGGAGCGACGACCTGGGGGACGAGTTAGGCAACCCCGCCCGGAGTGTGAAGATGCTTGCATGGTGGCGCGCGGAGCTGGAGGCCATGTACGCCGGGACACCGCCCGCCCATCCGGTGTTCATTGCGCTGGCCGGTACCGTCCGTCGCCGGGATCTCCCCATCGAACCCTTCATGAATCTGCTGGACGCCTTTTTGCAGGACCAGACAGTCACCCGCTATCAGGACTGGGCTGAGATCGAAGCCTACTGCGTGAACTCCGCCAACCCGGTGGGCCGTCTCGTGCTGATGCTGTGTGGTTACCGTGATGAGGCGCGGTTCCTGCTATCCGACGCGGTCTGCACCGGTTTGCAACTGGCGAACTTCTGGCAGGATGTATTGGTGGATCTTGGCAAGGGGCGTATCTACCTGCCACTGGATCTGGTGAGCAAACACGGCTATTCCGAAGAGCAACTCCTGTCCCGCGAGGATTGCCCTGCCTTCCGGGGCGCCATGCGCGAGGCCGTAGACCACGCGCGGGGATACTTCGAGCGCGGACAGGGATTGGTGTTTACGCTGAACCCGCGCCTGGCACTAGATATCGACCTTTTCATCCGAGGAGGAGTGGCGATCCTCGACGAGGTACAGGCCATCGATTACGCGGTACTGCGACAGCGCCCGCGCATCGGAAGGCTGCAGCGCGGCGGCATCCTGTTTCGCGCCCTCGCCGCACACATTCCGCGGCTGTGGAGTGCACCCAAAGAACCTGCGTCAACGGCAGGTCCTTAGCGGATTTCACCCAAGCGGATGACCCTGAAGTCAGACTTCAACGGATTTCTCAGTCCGCAATCGGGGTGGGCATGGTACCTTGAAACGAGGATGCTGGCGCTAGGATTCCGAAGTTCACCTCTGCTTGCGCAGTCGTACGCGCATTGCGAGAAGGTGGCCCGCCACCGTGCGCGGAACTTCTATTACGCGTTCTTGCTGCTGCCCCGCCGAAAGCGCGCCGCCATGTGCGCGGTGTACGCGTTCATGCGCTACTGCGACGACCTGAGCGACGACCTGAACGACGGAACGGGCGCGGCCGCGAAGGCCATCGACCAGTGGGAACAGCACCTTCGAGAAGCACTCGGCGGCAACGCGCCCGCACACCCGATTTGGCCAGCATTCATCGAGACTGTTGAGCGCTATCAGATTCCGCACGAGTATTTCTTCGACATGATCCGCGGTGTGCGCAGTGACCTGGAACCGCGCCGGATCCTCCGCTTCGAGGAACTCTACGATTACTGCTATCGGGTGGCCTCCGTTGTGGGGCTCACGGTAATCCATATCCTCGGCTTTCAGGGAACCCTGGCTTTGGAACTGGCCGAGAAGTGCGGTATCGCCTTTCAACTCACCAACATCCTGCGGGATGTGCGCGAAGACGCTGAGAACCAACGGATTTACCTTCCTGAAGAGGATCTCGTACGCTTTGGCGTCACTGGGGAAGACCTGTGCGCCGGCCGGCCAAGCGATAGCTTCCGGGCGCTAATGCGCTATGAATCCGCGCGCGCCTGGCGCTATTACCGGGAGAGTTTTGGGCTCGTAAATCTCACTGCGCGCTCAGGAAGGGCCTGCCTGAGCGCCCTCATCGGTATCTATTCGAACCTCTTGCGGGCGATTGAGCTTGCCAATTTCGACGTGTTGTCGCGTCGGATCCGGCTCTCGTCGGCCCTCAAGGTGTGGATCCTGTTGAAAAGCCTGCTCGGCCTGCAGCGCCTCCCTGCCCCGCACCGTGTGCACGCCTGAGACCCTCAGGGGATCTCCGCAAGTTTGCCGTGTCCACTAAAGCAAGCGCCCCATTCCGCCGAATTCCTTGCTGTCGGGGACCGTCCCCGCTGCTGAGGGAGGCAATTTCATGGCAGTGGCCCAGTTGGAAGCGGTGGCACGAATCGAGGAAGGGTATCGCCTGCTGGAGCACGGCGACGCCCAGCTTGCATTGGACCGCTTTCTTGAACTCGCCGAAAGCCTGCCTAGGGTGGCGGCATCCTGGCACGGGCTTGGCAGCGCGTGCGCCAAATTGGGCGATTCCGACCGCAGTCTCGATTTCCTGGCCAAGGCCTGCAGCCTTTCGCCTCAAACCGGCATGTACTGGGGAGACTACGCAAAGCAACTGCTTCAGGGCCAGCGCTTTGCCGAAGCGGCCGAAGCCTTCTCCCGTGCTCTTAGCCAAGCCCCGGAGGACCTGCTTCTGCACATGATGTATGGGCAGGCACTATCCGGAATGGGACTGGAGGCCGAGGCACTGCATGAGTATGGGTACATTCTGGAGCGGCAACCGCAATCCGCCCCCACCATCAACCTGATGGGTAACGTGATGAGAAAGCTGGGCCAACTGGAGGAGGCCGCGGAACTCTACCAGGCCTCGTTGCGAATTGACCCTTCGCGCTACGAGATCTGGCACAACCTAGCATCCATTCGGTCACTGCAGCAGCGCTGGCCGGAGGCCACGGCCTGCGCGGCCGAAGCGGTTCACCTAAACCCTCGCTTCTGGCAGGCGCATCTTGGCCTCGGGCTGACACTGGTTCGTCAGAAGCGATACGACGACGCCGAAGCCTGCTTCCAGTCCGCCCACGGTCTATCCGAGGGTGATGCCGATGTCTGCCTGGAACTGGGTAACCTGGCAATGGCCCGCCACGAGGGCAACGAAGCCATGCTTTGGTATCGGCGGGCAATCGAACGGAATCCGCATCATACCGGGGCAATCATCAACGCGGCGGACCTCTTCCGGCTGAACGGAGGCATTGCGCAGTCAATGGCGCTGGCCCGCCTTGCCCTGCAAATTGAGCCGTCCAACACGAAGGCGCTGAGCATGGAGGCGATTGCCCTTAGTGAACTGGGGCGCATGCGGGAGGCCCTAGCCTGCTATCAGCGCGTTGTGGAAATCGACCCCAACGACCCTACAGCCCAATCGAATCTGCTCTACAATCTGAACTTCCATACGGCCTTTGAGCCTGAGAAGGTCTTCCTAGTCCACCAGGCATGGGGGCGCATTGCCGAGGCAAACGCGAAGGCATGGCGCGTGCAGCCCGTTACAGCCGCAGCGCGTGGCAAACGTCTTCGCATCGGCTACGTTTCGGGCGATTTCCGGCGCCATTCCGTGATGTACTTCCTACGACCGTTGCTGGAAGGTCATCACCGGGAGCAGTTTGAGGTTTACTGCTATAGCTGCGTGGATCGCGAGGATGGCATTACGGCACAGATCAAGCAGATGGACGTAATATGGCGGGATATCACCGCCGTCGGCCATCCAGAGGCGGTCGCCCTTATCGCGCGGGATAAGATCGACATTCTAATCGACCTCGGCGGCCACACCGGAAGCGGAAGACTGCCGATCTTCGCCGCAAAGCCCGCGCCCATCCAATGCTCCTATCTGGGCTACCCAAACACGAGCGGATTGCCCACCATTGACTACCGCATTGTGGACCCCGTCACTGACCCCGTTGACGGCGAGAGTGCAGCCCGTCATACGGAAGCGCTGGTGCGCATGGCGCCCACCTTCCTCTGCTTCCACCCGGTGGAGGCCACCGTCGATGTGGCGCCTGCACCGCCCTGTCTTACGACCGGCGTGGTGACCTTCGGCACCTTTAACAACAATAAGAAAATTGACATCGAAGCCGTGAACACCTGGGGTGCGCTGCTAGGTGCGGTTCCCCAATCGCGCCTGCTGCTGAAGTGCCGTTCTTACGGCGCGGAGGAAGCCCGACGGTACGTCCTTGGGCTACTTGGCCAAGCTGGCGTGTCCCCGGAACGCGTAGTTTTCCTGCCCGGCGACCCCAGCTACGAAGACCACCTGCGGCAATATGCGCACCTCGATATCGCGCTCGACACGTTCCCCTACAATGGCACCACTACCACCCTGGAGGCACTTTGGATGGGCGTGCCGGTAGTTACTCTTTCCGGGCAAACGCATGCGAGCCGGGTGGGGCGCAGCATCCTCCACGCCCTTGGACGTCCTCAATGGGCGACAGAATCGGCTGAGGACTTCTCCAGAATTGGCGCTGCCCTGGCGGCCGACCCAGACGAACTGCAGCGCCTTCGCTCCGGGCTGCGCGACATGCTACGCACCAGTCCGCTGATGGACCGCGCAGGGTTTGTCGCGCGCATGGAAGCCCACTATCGCGGACTTTGGGAAAAGTGGTGCGACGGGCAAGGCGCATTGCCGCCCCCGCCGGCCTAAAACCTCGAACAGAGTCCACTCTATGGAGAGGTCTCTTCAGGAAAGGCCACTTCAAGGGGAACCTCCCACAGAAAGGAACGTGATGCAAGAGAAACCCACCTCCGCCACGACGCTCGAAGTGCCCCCGGACGCCCTCGAGCCTAAGCCAGATTCACTTGCCGCCAAGGTGATCAAGTTCCCGTTCTGGTACCACCGCATCCCTTTGCCCGGCGGGATCGTCACCCCCGGATGGGCCCCCCTTGATCCGGCCGCCTATCAGATACCTGACCGGCTGGATGGCCTGCGCGTGCTCGACATTGGAGCTTGGGATGGATACTGGGCTTTTGAAGCGCTACGCCGCGGAGCGCGCGAAGTGGTGGCCATCGATGATTTCTCTGACTACTTGGGATCATTGCAGCAGGACGACCGCAAAGCCTGGCAGACCTTTGACCTCTGTCGCGACGCTCTCGGCTATAGCGAGCCGCAATGCCAGCGTCGCGAGCTTTCGATCTACGAGCTATCTCGCGATGCGGTGGGCGAATTCGATGTCGTTTTTGCCTTTGGGCTGCTCTACCACTTGCGATACCCGCTGCTGGCGCTCGACCTGATCAGCAAAGTATGCACGGGCGCACTGTACGTGGAATCCGCAATCCTTGACGACTTTAGTCCCTATCGTGGGGGCATGAACCACGGCTACGCGGGTGGGCAAATGGTGATGGAGTTCTATCCCGACAACCAGTATGGGCAGAACCACACCAATTGGTGGGTGCCTTCGCTGCATTGCCTGGCGCACATGGTGCGCTCCGCTGGATTTGACGAGGTGAACGGATGGAAACTCCGCGGCCAGCCCACCTCGCTGGCGGAGTGCCGGGGATTTGTGAAGGGCGTCAAGACGGCGGCGCGCAGCGGGATTGCACCCGCCGGGACGACCGCCTGACCTCCAGTTCCGGGAAAATTGGACTACTGCACGGTGACTGAAAATGGCATGATGGCCTTCACACCTGGTTGCTGCATCGACCGGTAATGCGGGCTCGCAGCCAGAGCGGCGAAAGGTGTATCCTTCAGCAGGTACGCCGCGCCGAAACTATGGATGGATCCGCTTTCCAGGCTTGCCAGCATTTCAAAGAAGCTCTTCTTGCCGGGATAAACCATCACTTTCATCTTGTCGTCGTCGGGAATCCCGGCCTTCTTCTTGAGGGTCGCCAACGCCACATCAATGCCACCCAGTTCATCCACAAGTCCACGCTCCAGCGCCTGGCCTCCCAGCCACACCCGGCCTTCGGCAAGCGGAGCAATCTCCTCCACAGGGCGTTTCCGGCCGGTGGCCACTTCGTCCAGGAATGCCACGTACATGCTCTGGATGAGCGCCTTCAGATTGGCGCGCCCGGCCGCATCCAAACCGTCGTAATCGGACAGGAACGCTGCATTCTTGCCGCGGCTGAGCGAATCCTTTGTGATGCCCAGATTGTTGTAGAGGCCCTTTAGTACGGGCTTGGCGAACACAACGCCGATGGACCCGGTAATTGTGGAGGGATAGGCTACAATCGGGTCGCCCGTCATCGCCATATAGTAGCCACCCGAAGCCGCCAGATCGCTCATGGAGATCACTAGTGGCTTCTTGGCGCTTACTTCGCGCACCACTTCGAGAATTTCATCCGAGGCCACTGCATCGCCGCCAGGCGAGTCTATGCGCAACAGTACGCCCTTGATGTCATTATTCTTGGCCACGCTGCGCAGAGTGGCCGCGATGCTTTCGGAAGCAATCATCGACGACTCGGTGAAGCTATCGGTCTTCCCGCGCATGATGTCGCCCTGCGCAACCACGACGGCGATGCTCGACTTGCCGGCCAGCCCTAGGGACGCCGGGCTGATGGCGCGATACTTCTTGGCGTCCGTCTCCTTATACTCTTCCAGCTTCAGCGCTTCCTTGATTTCGTCCTTCAATTGCTGCTGGTGTCGCACACCGTCAAGCAGGCCTTCCTGCACCGCATTGCCGGCTGTAAAGGGACCGCGATCAATAATGGCCGCAATCTCCTCAGGCGACTTCTTCCGCGCGTCGCTGGCGCGGGCAAGGAATTCACTGTAGAGACCATCAAGCACCGAGGTAAGTACTTCCCGGGTTTCCGGAGTCATTTTCGTCTCTGTGTACTGGTCGCCAGCGTCCTTGTACTTGCCGGCGTGCTCCACCTCCATGGTCACACCCACTTTGTCGAGAGTGTTCTTCAGGTACATGATTTCCAGCCGCATCCCCTGCAGCAGAATCAGGTCCTCCGGGCTGGCGTAAATCTTGTCTGCCGCCGAAGCCATGTAGTAGTCCACCATTCGCGGCATCACCAGGTATGCATACACAGGCTTGCCGGATTCCGCCTTGAACTTCTCGATCGATCCGCGAATCTCCTGGGCTGTGGCCCAGCCCAGCGAAGGCATCCGGGTTTCCAGTACTACTGCCTTGATGCGGTCGTCCACCGCCGCCTTACGGAGCGCACTCCAGACTTCGATGGTGGTCAACCCGGAGGCAGGTTGACCCGGAAAGGGGAGGGACGGCGCCGACATTTCATTGATGGGTCCGCTGAGCGTAAGCCGCAGAACGGTGTTGTCAGGCACAGTGGGTTCGCGGTCTCCCAACCGCGCCATGGCCAGCACTATCACGATCCCGGCAAATACCGAGATCACAATCCCCAGAATCAGACCTACCAGAAATTTCTTCATAAACCGTCCCCGTAATCCCTTACGCAGATGCCTACGTTCTCTTTGCGCCCCGGATCGAAGTGGCGCCCTTGATAATGGCTTCGAATCGATTGTTTACGTCGGCGAGGTAGCGCAGATCGCCACCGGCTATCTCGAGCGTCACTGGGCCTTTGTACCCAATGGCCGCTATGGAATCGTAGATAGCCGGCCAATTCAGATCTCCATCCAACAGATTCACAAAAGTCGCCTCACGGTTTCGGAAGCGGAAGTCCTTGAAGTGGATCTTTGCGACGCGCTTGTCGAGGCTTCGCAGCCACTGCTCAGGGTACCCGTACATATGCACGTTGCCCACGTCAAAATAGGCCTTCAAATTGGGCGACTTGAAACTATCGACGTACTGGCAGAACTCGATGGGGCTTAGCAGGAACTTGTTCCAGACGTTCTCAACGGCAATGGTCAGCTTCATCTGGGCGGCGGTATTCAGCAGTTCGCTCACCTGCCGCTTGGAACGTTCCATCGCCTGCTCATACGTCACGCCGGGATTCACCACAGCCGGAACCAGTAGCACCGAATCGGCGCCCCATTCCTTGGCATTGCGCATACTGGTGCGCATGCCTTCCATGGAGAGCTTCACCTCTTCCGGATCGGCGCTCGAAAGCGGGTAGCGCCAGTGCGCCGAGTTCATCACGCCATGGATACGCAACCCGGTTACCTGCGCCGCCTTGGCGATGGCCTCAGCTTCTTTAGGGTCAGAAACAGTGTTCGGTTCCACGCATTCAAAGCCCGCATCACGGGCCATCTGGAAGCGATAGTGGTAACTTCCCTGGCGGCCCATCATACCAATCACCAGGCCCTTTTCTACAGGTAGCCGCCCCGTGGTCTGGGCAGACGCGGACATCGCGGTTCCTGCAGCAGTGGCCGCGGCGGCGGCAGCAGAGAGAAACGTTCGTCGTTCCATGAAAAAAACTCCTCCGGGGGTCCAGGCTCACAGGGCTATCAGGCCACAGGGCTGGAAGGATAGCCTAATCATATCGCGCCCGGCCTGCGAGAGGAATTGGTGGGGTGTGCGTTGGCTCGGAAATCAGCGGGATGATACGGCCGGCAAGGGATCGAAATCGGAGCGCTGGCAATCCCTCGCGTCTCCTAATCGGCCTTGACGGTTTCCATGGGAACCGCCTTCGCCGCGGCTTTCCACTGGCCGCGATACTCCTCAAACAGGGTGGTGAAGCCTGCCCAGAAGTACCCACACACAAAGATCATCAGAAAAGGGATGCACAGAAACTGGTAGGAATCGACGGCCCACAAGACGGCAAAAACAAAGTAGCAGCCAGCGGCGATTTCCAGCCATGGCAGAATGCCGCTGGGCCGCTTATATTTGCGGGACTTCTCTACCACCTTCGTCTTACCTTGGATGGCGTACTTTGCGGTGCGCACAAAGCCAGACTGCACGCCGAAGATCGCCTCAAAAAAAGCTTTGGTGTTAATAAAGGTGAGCGCCACACCCATCGCCATCAGGGCGGGAATGAACAGGATGGAGCGCTTCCATGTCTTCGGATGCAACTCCCGCTGGGCGCCACAATAAAACGCAATCAGCGAGATGAAACAGGCTGTGATGATGGGTACGTCGAGCATCAGGAACTCGAACCATCCCATATAAAAGCGGACGATCATCACCGGCAACATCAGCGCGGAAACACCAATCATCATCGGGTAGGAAACATTCGGAACGAGGTGGAGTACGGTTTGGATCTTGGCATGGCGCGGCACGTCGGACCGCAGCAACTGAGGCAACAGTTTCTTCGCCACCTGCGTAAGACCCTTGGCCCAGCGAAATTGCTGGGTCTGGAAACCGTACATTTCCACCGGCAGTTCCGAAGGGCAGACCACGTCTGGCAGGTATACAAAGCGCCAGCCCTTCATTTGGGCGCGGTAGCTGAGGTCGGAATCCTCGGTGAGGGTGTCGTGCTGCCAGCCACCGGCATCACGGATCATGGAAACCCGCAAAATGCCCGCGGTGCCGTTGAAATTGAAGAAGTCGCCCCGGGCATAACGCGAGCCGTGCTCAAGCACAAAATGCCCGTCAAGAAGCAGCGCCTGCACTTCGGTGAGCAGGTTGAAATCGCGGTTTGTGTAGCCCCAGCGAGTCTGGACAACGCCCACCTTGTCGTCGGTGAAATGGTGGACGGTGCGCATGAGGAAGTCGGAAGGAGGCAGGAAGTCCGCGTCAAAGATGGCCACAAACTCGCCTGTCGCGGTCTTCAGCCCCTCTTCGAGCGCGCCCGCCTTGTAACCATGGCGATTCGTGCGGTGAAGCAATTCAATGGGCAGCCCCAGAGCGCGGTAGCGAGCCACCACACGGGCGCAGACGACGGTGGTTTCATCGGTGGAATCGTCGAGCACCTGGATTTGCAGCAACTCTCGCGGGTAGTCCATCTTGCTGACGGCTTCGACGAGCTGCTCAATCACATACTGCTCGTTGTAGATGGGAAGTTGGATGGTAACGTGCGGCAACCGGGCAAACTCCGCGGCTGGCGGATAGCCCAGCTTGTGCTTATTGCGGTGGTAGCGCCAGAGGATCTCGAACCGGTGAAGGCCAAATACGGAAAGAATTGCCAGCAGCACAAAATAGGGGACCATCAGGGCATAGTCAAAAAGCGCCGGCTGATGAATGCCCGCGAAGGTATCATCAAACAGCTGAGTCATCACCTGGTCCATCAAGGACTGTTTGGTGGCGAAGAGCAGCAGCGGTACGTTGAAGATTGTCATGGCGCAAGCAGGATCAGGAAGCTGGAAAATGCGGGTGTGGCTGGGAGCATTGACAGGATGTTCGCTCGTCTCCTACCGGACACTAGTCGAAGTTGCGCGCACGGCTTCAAGGGAAACCGACGCCGAACTGCCCGGTCGTATCTTGTTGCTAGATGAATGGGTTGGCTCCAGCCTCCTGCTCTTTGTATTTTACCTGTTCCTGGTCTTTCTGCTAACGAATTCTGTATATACTCCCGATCGAAGACGATGGGGGATAGCGGCGATTCTGGCAATTGCGCTGCTTTTCCGCGCGTCGGCGGTGCTGATGTCCCCTGCACTTTCTGACGACGTCTTTCGTTACCGTTGGGAAGGCAAGCTGCAGGCAGCGGGCGGCAACCCCTACGCCATCGCACCGGACGACCCCGCATGGACCCACGTCCGCGACAGCACCTTTGCACGAATCCCCATCAGGGATTATCCTGGCGGCTACGGTCCCATCGTGATGATGGCGGAGCGGGCCGCGTTCTGGCTGGCGCGCGCCGTTTCGCCGAATTCAGAGCGTCAGGCTCTTGTAATGAAACTGCCCGCCATGCTGGGAGACCTGGCAGTGATGGGGCTGCTGCTGGGCTGGCTGCGTACGCGAGGACGCCCGTTGGCATGGCTGAGCGTGTACGCACTGTGCCCGCTGCCAGTTATCGAGTTTTGGGGGATGGGCCATAACGACGCCCTGGCGCTGGCCTTTCTCGTGGCTGCATTCTTTGCCCTTGACACACGGAGAGACGCAGCCGGTTTCCTGTTGCTTGGCTGCGCGGTAGCGGTGAAATGGTGGCCCGCCCTTCTGTTCCCCACCGCCGTAGGATTCGGCCGCGAGACACCCCGTCGCGCCCTGTTGGCGGCGCTTGGCCTACTGGTTGTTCCCGCAGCCATGCTGCCGTACTGGACCGACATTTCGCTGAATCTGAGGTTCATGGGCGGCTTTGCGGGCGGCTGGCGCAACAATGATAGTCTCTTCGGCATTACCCATTGGCTGGCGAGCGGGGACTTCGAAACCGCCAAACAGTGGACTCTAGCTTTGATCGCCATCTGGTGCGTCGCCGTGCCGCTGATCTTCCGTGACCGTATTGATGCAGCGCTGGCGGTTATCGCCGGCACCCTGCTGCTTTCGGCGAACTGCCACCCTTGGTATCTCACGTGGCTGTTGCCCTTCCTGGTGTTTTCGCCATGGCCACCCCTCTTGCTGTGGGTGGGACTATCGCCACTGTTCTACGAGGTGTTGATCGACTACCATTTGCTGGGAGTCTGGGACGGCAGCCGCCCAGGGCGCTGGTTGGTCTATGGGCCGGTATTTGCCGTGATGGCCGGGTACACATTTATGGCGTGGGTTCGGCGTGCAAAGGGCAGTTGCAGTATGCGGCCCTCCGGGAAACAATGAAGGCTCAAATGCAGAACCCACAGGATCAACTTTCGCTGGCCAAAGCAACTGCTCCCATTTCCCGTCGCGGGCTGCTGAAGGCAGGCGCCGGCGCGATGGCGCTTGCCCATGGAGCTGTAGAAGCTCAAGTGACCGACGCAGATGGCGCAATGCCCCTCCGCCTCTGGTACCGCCAGCCCGCGATGGATTGGAATGA
>JAHCHD010000279.1 GCA_026129915.1 Bryobacterales bacterium | reverse complement strand
CCGACGCCCGCGGAACTGTATCCGTCTGAAACGCTCACGTTCGTCGAATCCCCTGTATTGGGCAGGCACCTTTGCGGCGCTTTCCGGCCAGGACATTTTCGGGGTGTGGGGACGGTGGTGTTGAAGCTCTTCAACATCGTTCAGCCCGACGTCGCCTGCTTTGGCGAAAAGGATGCCCAGCAGCTTGCCATCATCCGCCGTATGGTGAGCGACTTCAACGTCCCCGTGGAGATTGTCCCGGTGCGCACTGTTCGCGAAGCGGATGGACTCGCGCTCAGCTCGCGTAACAAGCACTTGAGCAGGGAGGAGAGACGTATTGCTCCCATGCTTTCCCAGGCGCTGCAGGCGGCGGTGGCCCAACTGGATAGCGGCGAAACCCGCGCCGCCACCATCAGGCAAACGGCCCATTCACTGCTGGAGGCGGAGCCCGTGATCCGTATCGAATATCTCGACGTTGTGGATCCGGAAAGTCTCGCGCCTATCGATGTCGTCACTGGCCGCGCGCTTCTGGCTGGAGCTATCTGGCTGGGCAACACCCGACTGATCGACAACATCGGCTGGACCGCATCCAGCACAGTTCCAACGGCAAAAGCTTAGAGGGCCGGTCGTTTCGCGTGGAAGTCTGTTTCCTGCTGAAACGCCGCGGCGGCGCTCAGCACCGTCGCATCGGCATCGGGCTTCCCGGTAAGTTGCAGGCCAATGGGCATGCCGCTTTCGCTGAAGCCGCACGGAATGCTCACTGTGGGTAGCCCGTACAGATTCCACGGCGCTGTGTTCCGCAGGAATACCAGGTCAGGATTCGAGCCCAGCGGAAACGCAACACCGGGCGCAGTGGGAGTGAGCAGCAGATCCGCATCGCGAAACAGGGTAGCGGCCGCATTGGCGCGCAGCCTCTCCATTTCTCTGCGGGCAAGGATGTAGGTAGCCGCGTCAATCGGCTTGCCCATTTCAATGCTGGCCCGAGTGCCAGGATGGTAGCCCTCCGGGTTGCGCAAGAGCATTTCACGGTGGAAAGCGTAAGCCTCAGAGAAGATGACGCGGGAATAGGCCTCCGGCAAGGGAGTGCCCTCGCTCAATGGAAGCGCCGGGATCCGTAAATCGCGAACGCCTCCGCAGATGCGTCGCAGAATTGCCCCGGCGGCCGTGACGGCACGCTCCACTGCGGGCTGAAGGTGATCCCAAAACAGTTCGCGTGGCACACCGATGCGCAGCCGCTTCGTCGACTCCAACGGCACTGGCTGGCCACGCAGTACTGCCTGCAATGCAGTGGCATCCGACGCAGTTCGGGTAAACGGCCCGCAAGTGTCAAGCGACCACGAGAGCGGTGTCACTCCATCCAGAGGCACTCGTCCCCAGGTGGGCTTGAAGCCTGTGATGCCACAGAACGAAGCAGGCAGCCTGACGGAGCCGCCGGTATCCGATCCCAGCGCGGCCAGGCTCATCCCGGCGGCGACGGCGATGGCTGAACCACCCGAACTTCCTCCCGGCGTGCAGCTTGTCTGCCAAGGATTGCGGGCGGGCTGAAAGGCGCTGGTCTCCGATGTGAAGTTGTAGGCAAACTCATCCATGTTGGCCTTGCCCACAACGATGGCGCCGGCCGTTTCGAGTCGCCGGACAACTTCGGCGCTCTCCGTCGGGACACGGTGGAGCCATTGGGCAGAGCCTGCCGTAGTGCGCACTCCGGCCGTGTCGTAGAGATCCTTCAAGCCGATGGGAATCCCATGCAACGGCTGGCCCGCCGCATCCCCAGGACGCAGCGCCCGGGCACGCGCACGCGCGGCATCTGCCATCACGGTAATAAACGCATTCAGCCGGGGGTTCAACAGCTCGATACGCCGGAGGCAGGCTTCTGTTACCTCAAGCGGTGTGAGCTTCCGCTGGCGAATCAGCGCAGCCGCCTCGCTAAGCGTCATCAAGGAGGGGTCAGTCTCCGCAGTGGACAGCGGCGTCACGGCCAAAGTGGCCAGAAACATACGTCTGGATGGCATGGGCTGAGTGTACCGCCGGGGCGAGGGCCTTACCACCGCCACTTATTTGCTCGCTGTCAGTTTCTGCGCCTGCAACCACTCCCAGAACCGCTCGATCCAGGTATCGGAGGGCAATCCTTTCTTGCGCAATCCAAATCCGTGAGCGCCCTGCGAGTAAATGTGGAGTTCCACCGGTGCTCCCGCCTTCTTCCACGATTCGTAAAGCCGGATGCTTGTGCGGGAGGTCACCACCGTCTTATCGTCGTCAGCGTGCACCATGAACAGAGGCATGGGATTGGGAGGAGCGGTCACGTCGTCGGGCATGGCCGCATAAATGGGCGCGGCGAAATCAGGCCGGCTTTCCCCACGACCTTCCAGTGCAACCCCGGTAGTAACCCATCCGCCTGCGGAAAAGCCCAAAATGCCAAGGCGCTGCGGATCTACACCGAATCTGGCCGCCTGTTTCCTGGCGACACGCATGGCCTGCAGACCATCCGCCACCCCCAGCGAAATCGCCTCCGTTCGCCGACGCGCCATCTCCGCGGCTTCGCTAGCACGTTCATCGCCAGTGCGCATCACGCGGTACTTCAGCAAAAACACTGTGACGCCGCGTTCCGCCAGCCAGCGGGCCACATCCACGCCTTCGTGTTCAATGGCTAGAATACGGAATCCTCCACCGGGCGCCACCACCAACCCTGTCCCATTGGACTTCCCCTTTGGCGGCAAATATACCGTAAGGGTAGGCTGTGTTACGTTCGCGAGCCGCCGGATACCATCGGTGGGGGGTTGCTCGGTCTCCGGCCAAGTCCACGATTCCGTACCCGGCGGCGGGCCGTCATACAGAGGAATCACCACCGGTTGCGAGTAAGCCGCAAGAACCGTAAGCAGCAAAGCGAGAGTTCGAAGACAGAGCCACATGCAAGCGAGTATATCGATCACGCATCGGCGGCGGGGCAGCGGTTCCTGCTTTCGCACCTAAGAGCGCAAGGCATGGGGCTTCGTTCAGGGCGTGGCTGCGACCGTCTTCCACTCCAACGTGTAGCCAACAGGGATGGGTGGGAGTTCGTCGGCAAAAATGAACGAGCCCACGCCGGGTACGCTGCGGTAGCCGGGTTCGACGGAGCCCAGGGATTCGTAGTTCTCAATGCTGCCGGATCGCGCGGTGGGGCGTCGCACGGTACCGGGGACTTCGTCAACAAGTCCGGGTAGCGCGTCGCGCTTCACCAAGTCGGCCAGGAAGGTGTATTCCGTATGACCGTCGCGCAGGAAAGGGAACTCCAACCAGACCACCGTGTGGGGGCGCGGTTTCTTGTAGTGATCGAGTCGTCGGATGCGGCCCTCCACTTCGGCGCCTTGCGGAAGCAGAACGCGCCCGCGATGGCGTGCGGGCTTGGCGAGAGTGGCGAGAAAGACGTCGCCCACGGAAAGTGCGGCTAGATCAAGGGCCTCGCGCAGTTGGAGTTCCAGCGTGACGCCCGGGGGCAGGAAACTGGCGGCGGCGATACCGGGTGAGCCATCGGCAGGTTCGGGTGCTGCGTAATCCGTCTCCTCCATGTCGAAGCGAATGCTGCTCTCAGCCCGGTACTCACGACACTGTGCGAGCGCGATGTCGTTGCGGTGGATCTGGCCATCGCTCAGGAACATCCACATTTCGGCATGCTGGGGCAGCAAGAAATTGCTGGTACGGGTCTTTACCGGCGCCCAGTCCATGATGTAGAGCGCGCGTC
>JAHCHD010000278.1 GCA_026129915.1 Bryobacterales bacterium | reverse complement strand
AGTGTGGCCCCGTGCGGCGCTGGTTTTGTGTGGGCGCTGTGCGACGAAGAACAGCTTGCCTGGCACGACCACATCTCCGGCACGTTCCCTGCGCCCAGGGCGGGCATCGAGAGCAACTTCCGCCGCAACTGAACGGTTGCCAAACCCCTCCCTCCGGACGCGTTCATTATGCCTATTGGGCTACCGCAGCCGCGCTCCGCAGTTCCCGCAGAACACCGTGCCGGGAGCGATCTGCTGTCGGCACACAGGACAGACGGCCGCGGCATGGGGGCGTGCCGGGGGCGCAGCGACGGGAGGATGTGCCATTCCTGGCTGAGCCGGATAGCCACCTTGGTGCTGCGCCCCATAGCCAGGCAGTGTTCCTGCGTGATGCGGCGTCGCGGGATGCGGAGCCACTGCCTGCGGCGGTTGGGGTGGCTGGGCCGCGCGGGACGCCGGGGCTCGCCCTGCTGGAGTGAGCACCGCATCCAGAACCTGTCGCGCCGCCTGCACGGACACGCCGCAAACCGCGGCGGTGCCTCCCGGCGGAAGGTCAATCAGCCACAGCGGGTCGTCCGCGCGGATCAGCATCGCCGCGTGCGTGCCCAAGCCGCCCTGGCCATCCGCCGCCGCGGTGTCGATGGTCACTGATACGGTTCTTCGGTGCAGGCTTTCCGCCAGGTACTCGCCGGGCAGCGTGAGCTTCCATTCCTGCCCCGCGGCTTCGAGCAATCGCCTTTGTGCCAGAGTATGGATGCACTGCCACACGCCGTTGCCATCCAACCGCCGGGCCGCCTCGTCAAGCAGCGGAAGCGCCAGTCCCAGCAGCCAGCGCGGGTCCTGCGAGTTCACCCCCTCCTGGTAAGCCTGTGTGATGTAGCGATGGTCGAAGGACGACTCCTGGGTGCGGTGGGCCATGAAGGCTGAGAATTTGGCGCGCGAGTAAAGGTCGATGAATGCAAACAGCACAGCCAGTTCCGCATGGCTCATCTGGACGTGCATTTCCGGTTCTGAGGGTGCCCCCGCCCCTACCAGCCAAAGCAGCATGGTATCGGCCAGCACCTCCCGGCTGGGCGCCAGTTGGATCTCAAGTTGCTTGCCCTCCTCGCCCTTAGGGGCCATCAGCAGGATGGGACCTGGTTGGCAATCGGCACGGGCGAGCGCCCAGGTGTGGAGCATGGAATCGCGCCCGGTAAGCGACCGGATATCCGCTACCAGGTCCGGCGTCGCCAGCACAGCCAGCGCCTGCGGGGAAAGTTTCGCGTCGGCAGGCTGGGCCTGATGCCACTGTGCCACCTGCTGGACGTACGCGGGGTCCGGCGGAACGTCGTAGAATGGAGCGCCCAGTGCCCCCGGCGCCAGTTGCTGGTGGCGCACCAGCGCGCCAATCACGTGACGGTCAAAAGTCATCATGCCTGGGCCTCCTCGGTTTCCAGATCACCCAATTCCTCGCCAATCCACACCTGCCCCTGCGAAACGTACTGCACGCGGCGTTCTCCTGGAAGGTGTAGGTAGGGGCAGCCCGGCAGGCCGCGACGCAGCGCCAGTTGCGGATCATCCGGCGCAATCCAAAACAGCTTGCCGCGCTCGATGTAGGGGCCTAGCTCGAAGTCCCTCACTTCTTCCATATCCAGCGCTTCGTACCAGCCCCCAGACGTCGTGCCACCCTCGCTCCAGCGGCGGTTTGTGCCCCAGTCGTTGGGCCACGGCAGACCGTCGCATTCTTCGGGAGAGAAGTAGGCGACGCAATAGGCCCGATGCCGTCCGCAGGGAAAACTAGACACGACTGCTGTCACCCGCGCATCGGCTAGCAGCGCGGGGATCACATAAGGAACCGCCGGCCCCGGCATGGCAGTATGGGCAAACACTTCAACAGGTGTTCCCAAGGTGACGGCTCCGGTGATGGCATGGCAAAAATACGGACGCTCATTGCGCGGGCGCGCCGGACTCCAGGAATCCCACCACAAGCCGTCAAGGCCATAGGGATCAAGTGTATGCCTCAGTTCGAAATGTGTGTACGGGCAGCGTGACAGTTCCATGCGAGGCAGCCCGTCCATGTAGGCTTCGAGCAGCAACGCGCGCTGCTGCCATACGCGTTCATCGCCTTCCTTGTCGAACAGCGCGAAGTAGCGATCAAGAAGAGCGCGGCGTTGCGAGGGTCTCCACGGCAGCTTCATCGCTTAGCGCCCTCCCTCGATGTAGACCGCTTCGGTAAAGCCTTCGGGACCGTAACTTACCAGAGGCTCTCCGCCCGGGCGGTGCTTGTTCATCACTCCCGTGTCGATCTTCTGGTCGTGCGCGAACTTTGCAGCCGCCTGTGGGTCTGGCGGGGTGCCCAAGGGTGGACGGTTGGCGTCGTACTTCCAGTCCATGTGGGTGCCATGCTGTGTCTGGCAGGGGCCCCTGCCAAGGTCTTTCATAATCGCCTCGCGCACTGGATTCAGCTTGGGCTGGCCCGTCATCGGATCCATCATGATGTTGCCCTTGTGGTCCACCTGATAGCGTGGCAACGGCCTTCCAGAGACCGGGTCGCGGATGTCCATCACATCCATATCGCCAACAAAAGGCTTGCCATCGGGAGGCTTGCCGTTATACACCACGCCATCCTTGACGAAGGCCTTTTCGCTCCCCACCGCCTTGTTGATGGCTCCCCTCTCGCCCCGGAACTCCTTCACCCGTTGGATATAGAGCTTCTTGAGTTCGTCGTAGCCCGCATCGCTCATCGTTCCCTTTGGCGGCAGCTTTGGCCGGTAATAGCCCACCTGTCCAGGCGCCCCCTTGGCCCCCAAAAGCTGGTCCATGGGGGTTAGCGTCTTGGTCTTCAGGAATTCTGGCTTGGGCACGCCCTTGCCACTCTTGATCCAGGCTTCGGCGTGCGGATTCGTGGGGCGCACGTCGATCTTCACGCCATACTTCTGCGAAACCATTTGGACGTGCTTCACCTGCAGCGTGGTGAACCCGGTGGGCACCTTCGAGGCGGGAATACCCGCCGGTACTGTCTTTACTCCCGTTGAGCCGGCGCGGTTGACGTTGCGCACCCACTGCGCTCCATCGGGCGTTACCACCTTGGGAGCCTTCGCGACAGTGCCCAAACTTGGCGGCTTTGCGCCAATGGGCGTTCGCGCCGCTTTCGAAATGGCGGTGGCTGCCCGTCCCGCTCCTTGTGCCGCGTTTACCAACGTCTTGGCGACGCTCGACCCATTCTTTGCGGCTTGCTTGATCATCTCGCCGGCGGCGCTACCCAGTGCGCCCACGCCGCGTACTGCTCCGCCAATCACCGCACCGGAGGCCTTGCCGATCACCAGGTCCTTGGCCACCGTGCCCATCGCATTCTTGAACGCCTCCAACGACGAGTCCCCGCCCTTATCGACGTAGTCCTTCATCGTGATTGCCGCGTTGGCCGGCACAAGCACCACTTCCGACGCGCCAGCAGTCACAAACCCTGTCAGCGCCCGGCCTCCAATCCCCAGCCACGACGTGCTGCCATCTGACTTGGTGCCCGTCACGAATTCACTGGCTGTGTTCTTGAGCGTGTCGTTAAAGACATCCCGGGTGAGTTGAGACTGCGTTGGTATCTGCGAGGGCATGATGATCTTGCCCTGCTTCTGGTTCTTGTAGACGTTAAAGACCTTTTCGTATTGCTGCTTGTCGAGCGGCCTCCCCTGCTGCAGCTGGTTCTGCAGGTTGCGGATGTGGTCCAGGATGTTCCCCGGCTCTCCGG
>JAHCHD010000277.1 GCA_026129915.1 Bryobacterales bacterium | reverse complement strand
AGCGCAGGGTCGCGGACAATGCCTCCTGGCCCCACCTGTTCGCGTCCAGCCTCAAACTGCGGCTTCACCAAAATCACCATGCGTCCCGAGGAGTTCAGCAGCGGGGGGAAAGAGGCGAGCAGCAAGCGTACCGAAATGAAGCTGACATCACAAACGATAAGGTCTGCGGGCTCCGGAATCAAGGCAGGGTCGAGATATCGCACATTTACACCCTCATGCGATATCACGCGTGCATCCTGCCGCAGACGCCAGTCGAGCTGGTTGTGACCCACGTCCAGGGCGTAAACGCGTGCCGCGCCGTGCTGCAGCAGGCAGTCGGTGAACCCGCCTGTGGAGGCCCCGATATCCACGCACACCATGCCGGAAACCTTCAAGCCAAAGGTCTTCAGGGCGCCTTCCATCTTCACCCCGCCTCGGCTGACGTAGCGCGGCTTCTCGTCCACATCAATGATGTCCTCGGCCCGCGCTGGCTGGCCCGGCTTCAGTGCCTTCTGCTGGTTGATGCGCACCTCGCCCGCCAGGATCATCGCCTGCGCCTTTTCGCGGGAAGGGGCAAGTCCGCGCTCTGTGAGCGCCACATCGAGCCTGGTCTTGCGCACAGCCGCCATTGTTCAGGCTGTGCGATTCACGATCAGGTCCGCCAGGGCGTGCAGGCCCTCGGCGCGATGGCCAAAGAGCTTCAGCGATTCGCGCCCCAAGTGGCGCTGCTCAGCGGCCATCTCATGCGATCTTGCCAACCCGTAGACCGCTGGGAAGGTGATCTTTTCCTGGGCGGCATCTTTGCCGGCAGTCTTGCCCAGAGCTTCAGAAGACTGTTCCACATCCAGGATGTCATCTACAATCTGGAACGCCAGTCCCAAGTGCTCACCGAAGCGACTGAGGGCGCCCATCTCCGACTCGCTGGCACCGGCCAGGATAGCTCCCATGCGGATCGAGGCTCGCAACAATGCCCCGGTCTTGGCGCGATGAATGCCATCGAGCAGTGACGCAGTGGGCGTCTGGCCCTCTCCCTCCAAGTCCAATACCTGACCGCCGATCATGCCGCCCAGTGTGCCGCCGGCGCTGGTCAGTTCCCGCACTAACTGCACGCGCTGTGAATCGGAGGCGCCGGGGGTCCTCACCAGCAGTTCGAAGGAAAGGGTCAGCAGCGCATCGCCGGCAAGAATTGCCATCGCTTCGCCGAATACCTTGTGGCAGGTGGGCCGCCCGCGGCGCAGGTCGTCGTTGTCAAGGGCCGGCAGGTCGTCGTGAATCAGCGAATAAGTGTGCACCATTTCCAGCGCGCAGGCGGGATGCTCAATGCCCGGCGTCTCTTCTTGGATGGCGCGTGCCGCCTCCAGGCACAGCAGGGGCCGAATTCGCTTCCCACCTGCCAGTACGCTGTAGCGCATGGCCCGGTGGATTACCTCCGGGCTGGCTTCCTCGCCGGGAAGCAGTCGCTCGAGCGCTTCGTCAATCCACTGCTGCTGGCTTGCCCAGCGCAGCGCGCCGCTCACCGGCGCAGCCTCAGAAAGGGACGTCTTCATCATTGTTCGCTCCGCTGGCGCGATCGTCAGCGGTCTCCTCGGGAACGCTCGCGTCGGCCAGCTTTGTCACACTCTGGGTACGAAGTATCTCCACGCGAGTTTCGGCGTCTTCCAACTGCTTGCGGCACGTCTCGGTGAGCGCCACACCTCTCTCAAAAAGGGCAATCGATTCTTCCAGCGCCAAGTCGCCTCGTTCCAGGTCTCTCACAATCTGCTCCAGTTGCTCCAGCCCCTTTTCAAAAGTCATCGGGGCAGCGGCGGCAGCAGGCGGGGTCTTTGGCGGCATCGCCTCATTGTAACCCGCGTGCATCACCGGTTAACCCACAATCCTCAACTAGGCTGTAGACACAACTGCAACTCCAGGCGTTCGATGCCACAATTGAAGAGAGATGCCATGTGTAAACTCCTTTCGTGCGGCAGTTTGGGCGTGTACGGTGTGCCTGTGTCTGCTCGCGACGTCATGCAGCCGCGAGGACGTCTCCCCAAGTACGCGCGAGGGTGCTGACGGCGCGGTTCACGTGGCTGAGATCCTAAGTCAGCGGGACGCCATTGCCGCCAGTAGGCCGACGCTCGAAGCTGTGGACGCTACCTGGAATCTTGGTGATACCGCATCGCGTGTCAAGGGCTACTATTCGGGCCCGGCCCTTCAGCTGATTGACGAAGAAATGAGCATGGGCGAGTTTGGCGCCGCGCGAAGCAGCTACTTCTACTCCCCCAAGGGCAACTTATTCGCTTACACCGAGGAAAAGGAGTCGCAAACGGGAATTCGCACCGGCAACGTCCGCACCGAGCGGGTCAAACTGAGCCTGTTGTTCGACGAAAGCGGGAGCCTGCTGCAGGGCGAACGCACTGTGGATGGCGCGCGCGCGGCGCTCACCGGCCTGGAATCGCAGGGCGTAAGGCTTCATGCACGCGAACTCGAATTAGTGCTTCAGGAGAAACTTGCCGCGCCTGCCCGGTAGCGCAGCGACATTGACTTCGGGGCCAGGTGCCCAACCAGTGCGACAATATAGGTTTCGAGCAGCTTATGAGTGACTTGTTCGCCCGCTTGCGTGGCAAGAAAAATTCCGCCGGCACTGCCTCCAGCGCAAAAGAACCCCCAACGCCCGCTTGGCCCGGCAGCTTTTCAGACTGGACTTGGACGGCGGTACTCTTCCTGTTCCTCACCACCACGCTCGTTCAAGGGTTTGAAATTCCTACCGGCTCCATGGAGGGTACCCTGCTCATAGGCGACCGCCTGCTGGTGAACAAGCAGGCTTATGCAGGCTCCGACGCCATCTCAAGGTTGTTGCTGCCCTATCGCGAACCGGAGCGGGGGGATATCATCGTCTTCCGATTCCCGCTCGACATCAATCAGGCTTACGTGAAGCGGCTGGTGGGGGTGCCTGGCGACCGCTTGCGCCTCGAAAATCGCCAGCTCTTCATTAACGGGAATGCAGTGGATGAGCCGTATCTTTCCAAGCGCCTTGCGGGGACTGACCATTACCGGGACAACTTCCCTCGCTTCGCGGAAGCGTCCTCCACTCCTCTGGCTCGGCGCGCTCTGCAAATGCACGAACTCTATGTGCAGAACGGTGAACTGGTGATTCCCGATAGTCACTACTTCGCCATGGGAGATAATCGCGACAACTCGCTCGATAGTCGCTATTGGGGACTCGTGCCAAGGGAGAACATCATTGGCAAACCACTGCTCATCTATTGGAGCTACGGGTATCCATACACCGATAGCTATCCTGAAACAATCCCCGACAAGGGCATTCGGTTCGGGCGCATGCTTCGCGTGATCTCGACGTTCCCCACCGGAAAGGCGCTGCTGAACGCTCCCGCGGAGGTTCGTCCATGAACCGCATGATGGAAGAGCCAAAACCCTGGGTGGCCTTCGCCGGCGTGCTTGTCCCGGGCGCGGGCCACTGGCTGAGCGGCGACCGCCAGCGAGCCGTCGCCGTCTGCCTGCTGGTGCATCTGGTGGTAGCGGTTGCCCTGCTGGGCGGTGCTGCCGTCGCTCCCCCCATTCCTCCGGAACCCATGTTTATCTCTGGACTCTCGCAGTCAGACCCGATTGGCAATACGATGCGTGCCCTCGAGCGCATCGCCCAACGCTCGAACGGCATCACCATCTGGGTCACCAAGTTTTTCGGCTATAGCCAGCCCTTCGATGGAACCTTTAGCAACACATTCTTCACCAACCTGCTAAACCTGGGAGGGCTGTTGAACCTGCTTGCGTGCTTCTACTTGTTCGACCGTCAGCGCCTTCTG
>JAHCHD010000276.1 GCA_026129915.1 Bryobacterales bacterium | reverse complement strand
CACAGCTGACCTTGATGACGCGCGCGATGCCGGTATTCTCACTTGGGAACAGTGCCGCGAGGAGTTGCCCTGCTTTGGAAATCTGGCCCGGCGCGTGGAGCAGCAGTTTGCCGGTGCGACTTTCCGCGAGCAGTTTGTGGAAACCCTGCGTGCCCTGCTGGACGCGCAAGCAACTGGATTGATTGAGGGGACTCGGGCCACGGCTCTAGCATCCGGCGCCCAGATTGCGGATGATCTGCGATTTCTCCCCGCGCGCGTGGCCACTTACTCCCCGGAGTCTACTGAAGCCAACAGGCAACTCAAGGCTTTCCTGCGCGAGAAAGTCTACAACTCCAGCCAAGTCCGGTCGGAGCGCGAGCACTGCGAATCGCAGGTTGCGGCGCTTTTTGCCTATCTGGTGGAGAATCCAGAAGCAATTTCTGTTAACTTCCGCGAATACCACGAGCAGGAATCACCCCAGCGGCTGGTCTGCGACTACATCGCCGGCATGACCGATGGGTACTTCCGGATGGCATGCCAGCGTTACCTCTGCTGAGGCTGAGAGAGCGCAAAGGGACGGGCTACGACCGTTCTTCCCCGCGCGGGACAAAGTTGGTCATCTCCGCGGTGCGCACCACATAGAGTTTCTTCAACTGGCGCACCAGTTCCGTGGCTAGCGCCTCGGGGCTTTCCTCCCGGTCGTGATCCACTTCCACTTTGAGGTAAATATCCGTTCGGGGCATCTCCTCTGATTCTACGAAAGAGATAGCCTCACGGATGGGCTATGCCGACATTGCCTTGAATTGTGCCAGCGGGCGGAGGATATTCTCCTCCTTTGGCAATTGCTGCGGTTGTGGCCGGTGAAGGTTCTCGGCACCGCTGATAGCCCGAAAGCTGTCCTCACAGGCCAGAAACGCGGCTACGACTGCCGGGTCGAATTGCTTGCCTCCTGCTCCCAGGATGATGCTCCGGCTGGCCTCATGGCTGAAGGCGGACTTGTAGCAGCGTTCGGAGGTTAGCGCGTCGTAGACGTCAGCTAAGGCGATAATGCGCCCGGGCAGTGGAATCGACTCCCCACTTAAACCGAAGGGATATCCCGCTCCGTCCCACCGTTCGTGATGATACAGAGCGAGGTCAATCGCCAGGCTCAGACGGTCATCCTCGGGGAACAGAACCTGCAGTTCACGCAGAATCTCAGCGCCCACAGTAACGTGGCGGCGCATCACCCGGTGCTCGTTTGCGTCCAGCGGGCCCGGCTTTGAAAGAATCCAGTCTGGGACAGACAGCTTGCCGATGTCGTGCAGACTGGCCGATTGCAGAAATTGCTGGATGAACTCGTCGCTAATCAGGCTGGCGTACCGCGAGTGCTGACGAAGCTCCTGCAACAGCACTTCACAATATCCAGACATTCGTTCCAGGTGGATTCGGGTTTCAGGGTTGTATTGGGCGAGCACCTGGAACAGCGCATCTGACCAGTTCACGAGCTGCGCTGCTGGCGAAGCCTTCAGTAGTTCAAGCGACGCCACCACCTGCCGGGCAAACTGCCGAGGGAAAAGGTCGGGATTCTGGTCTGCTGGATAGTAGCGCCTGCGGTTGAGGTAGCTCTGCAGGCGTGCGCGGATGACTGCGGGTTTGAAGGGCTTTGGCAGAAAATCAATCGCGCCCAGTTCGATACACTGGCTTACTTTGTCCAATTCCGACATGGCGGAAACTACTACGATCGGTAGCCGACGATACTCAGGGTTTTCCCTTAACCGCCGCAGCACGGTAAGCCCATCCATTCGCGGCAATCGAAGATCCAGGATGACGAGGTCGGGAGGTTGCGCGTGGATTTCGTCGAGGGCCGCTACGCCGTCTGCCACATCGACGGGGAATGCACCCGTTTCGGTCACGTACTCCCGTAGCAGCGCACGATTCGCATCCTGGTCCTCAACAATTAATACCCGTTTCAATCCGTGATTCTTCATCCTGCCCTTGCTCCCCTGGGCAGCCCGCAACAGCAAAAGGAACAATTGCTGATGGGTGCCGTGCCTCAAGCCTTCCTGTGTCAACGACCTGTGCGGTCTCCGTGGAAACTGCCTGTTGTTCTTTAACCCACAATGGCTATCTCTAGAATTCCGGAGACATTTCCCCGGAAAGTTTACAATACCTCACTACCCCACAAACCGGAAGAGATGTTTGTGAAAACCACTACTTTTTCTATATATATTCCCCGAAACAAATGGGGAAACTTCGAGAGGGAGTTCTCCAGCGGGGAGGCGAAAGGGAGTACGAATCTCGGACGGACTCTCCACAAGTACCAATTGGGTTAGAAGTTTTTCTCAGTAATCCCGTACACAGCGAAAACTGATGTTCGTGGTGGCGCTGTCCGGCGTGTTGGAGGTGCGGGCCGCGACGCGATAACGGTTGCAGTAACTCTTGTGGCAAAGGTAGCTGCCACCCTTCATTACCTTTGTGCTGCCGTTCAGGGGACCCACAGGGTTTATTCTTGTGGCCGTAATGTGAAACGCGGGGTGAAACCAATCGTGGCACCACTCCCAGGCGTTTCCGGTGATGGTGTAGAGCCCATATCCATTGGGAGGGAAGGAGTTGGCGGGAGCGGTTCCGACGTAGCCATCCTCAGCCGTGTTGGTGTGGGGGAACTCGCCCTGCCAGATGTTGCAGAGGTGCGCACCGCCCGGGGTGAGTTCGTTGCCCCAGGGGTAGGTCTGCTGCTCGAGTCCTCCCCTGGAGGCATATTCCCATTCGGCTTCGGTAGGCAGTCGCTTACCCGACCATTGCGCATACGCGTCGGCGTCGGTCCAGCTCACATGCACCACCGGATAGTGCGCCCGGCCGTCCACGGAACTGTCTGGTCCTTCAGGGTGCTGCCAGCTTGCGCCATTCACTTTGCACCACCATTCCACCCCGGGAGCGGTGGCATCCACAAGAGTGGCATACCGTTCCCGAGGGATATGGAGTTGAAACACAAAGGACCATCCGAAGCGCTCAGACTCAGTAACGTAACCCGTCTGGCTAACAAACTCCTGGAACTGTGCGTTGGTCACCGGGTAGCGGTCAATCCAGAAGGGATCCAGTGTCACCTCGCGGATGGGCCCCTCGCCATCCTGCGGGAAGCCCTCGTCCGATTCGGTTCCCATCAGGAATCGTCCGCCGTCGAGCTTCACCATGTCGGTAGTGGAACCATCGCGCGCTCTGCGCCGTTCGGCGGAGGCTTGCATGGAGGCACTCAGTACTACGGCTCTCTCCTTGCTGGGAACGCAACAGGGATGCGGACGGTCTACCGATCGAATCACAGGAAACTTACTCATTATTCGCCGTCTCCGTCAGACATGAGCCACTTTGCGGATGTCGGCGGCCGCTTTCAACTCGTCCACGTACCGCTCAACCCGTTCCCGCCGTGCTTCTTCAATCAAGTGCGCTTCAATCTCGGCTCGCACGTCCGGCAGTGGACGGACGCCTTCCGGCTTGTGGTCCACCATTCGAGCGATGTGGAAGCCAAACAGAGTCTGAAAGATCCTGCTTACCTGCCCGGGGCGAAGGGCAAACACCACGTCGTCAAACTCGTCCACCATCACGCCACGGGCAAACCAGCCTAAGTCACCACCGCGTCCTGGGCAATCAGAAATCGCATCCGCCACCGCCGCGAAGTCCTCGCCTGCCTCCAGCCGGCTTTGTGCTTCCTCAATTCCCGCACGGGCCGCAGCCTCATCCTGGTCCTCGTTGATGTGCTTCACGATATGCGCCGCGTGAACGGTTTCCGGAGTGCGGAACTGCTCGCGGTGCTTGCGGTAGAACTCCGAAACGGCCTTCTTGTCCGCCGTTGTCACCTCGGTGGCCACTCTGGCAAGCAGCCGGTCCACGCGCAGTTGAATCTCCACATC
>JAHCHD010000275.1 GCA_026129915.1 Bryobacterales bacterium | reverse complement strand
ACTGTTGCACAGGGAGAAACCATGTTTATGCGAACGTTCGCCACGTTAGTTCTGGCGTTCTTGCTCGTTTTTTCGCTCGTTGCCCCAGGGGCGAGTGCACAGGGTCTCGACGGATCGATCGCCGGGGTCGTTTTTGACTCTGCCGGCGCCGTGATCGTCGGAGCCAAAGTCCTACTAAACAATGAAGCCACCGGCTTTCGCCGGGAGGTCACGACCAACACACAGGGGCAGTATGTTGCCTATTCGCTGCCCACGGGGCCTTACCGAATCACCGCCGAGATGGAAGGTTTTCAGCGCCTGGTACGCAGTGGAATCACGCTGACAGCGGCGGACTCCCTTACCGTCGACCTGACGCTGACCATTGGCGACGTCCAGCAAACCGTGGAAGTGACGGAAACCACGCCTCTCCTGCAGGCGCAAACCGCAATGGTTTCCTCGCTGGTGTCAAACGAGCAAATGGTGGAGATTCCGCTGCAGACACGAACATTTACCGGGCTTCTGCTGCTGAGTCCCGGTGCAACCACCGGATCCAGTGGCAATCTGACGACCTCGCCCTACGCCATGCGTGGCAATGCCAACATCAGCGTGAACGGGTCGAGCGCCCAGAACAACAGCTACTTCATTGACGGGATGGTGAACCGCAACCTCTGGCTGAGCACCCTGATTATGGTGCCCACCGTGGATTCCATCCAGGAAATGCGCGTGCTCACCAGCAACTACTCCGCTGAGTACGGAATCGCTGCCGGAGCCATCACGGTAGTGCTCACAAAATCGGGCACTAATCGTCTGCGGGGAAGCCTCTACGAGTTCATCCGCAACGAAAAGCTCGATTCGAACAGCTTCTTCAACAATCGCGCCGGCGTGGACCGCCCCGCATTCAAGCGCAACGAGTTTGGTGGGACGGTAGGTGGGCCCATCAAGCAGGACCGCACCTTCTTCTTTGCCGACTACCAGGGCATCCGAGTGCGACGCCCCCTGCCCAACGTCTCCACCATCCCCACGATGGCGCAACGGGACATGGTAGCTACCGGTGATTTTTCCGGGCTTGGAGCGAACATCTTCGATCCTTTCAACATCACCAGCGGGACCACACGTGCGCCGTTTGCTGGCAACCGCATCCCGCTTGCACGGATTGATCCTGCTGCCCGGAATGTTTTCGGTTTGCTGCCCACTCCCACCGATGGCGGAACGACCCGCAACTTCGTTTTTAACCCGGCGCTGAAGCAACGCACAGACCAGTTTGATGCAAAGATCGACCAGAATCTTGGAGAGGCTGATCGATTCTTCTTCAAATACAGCTTTGACGATACGAACCTGGAAACTCCCGGTGTGTTGCCCGTGGGCAATCGCGGCAATGTGCCGATTGGAGAGTATCTCTCCGCTGCCGGCGCAGGAGTTGGCACCACCACCCCCTTGCGGAACCAGTCGGGCACCTTCAACTACGTCAAGGTGTTCTCACCCACGCTCTTGAACGAAGTCCGTATCGGCGTGGTGCGTTGGAACCAGAACATCAACCCACTGAACAACGAGTTCGATACCGCAACCGCAGTGGGAATTCCTGGAATCAACATCAACGACAAGGCAGGCGGTTTGCCCGCGTTGAACATCACCGGCTACCAGACCATTGGCGATGCCTCCACTTTCCCTGAGACGAGCCAAATGACCTCGTTCCAGTACGAGAATGTTACTACCAAGACAACGGGCAACCACACCCTTAAGTTTGGTGGCATCTTTGTACGGCACCGCTTCAACGGCTTCTCCGCCTTTCCTACCCGCGGCAACTTTGCCTTTAACGGGCAGTTCACCCGGCAGGCTGGAACCGCCGGAGCGGCCACGGCCTTGGCCGACTATGCCCTCGGAGCCTACAGCGGGTCCAACCGTAACGTCCTGGTGGGTACCTTCGGGATGCGCTTTTGGAATCTGGGCGCCTTTATCGACGATACCTGGCGTGTAAACAACCGGCTTACCTGGAACGTCGGGTTGCGCTACGACATCCAGGCCCCGCCCCATGAAGTGCATGACCGCTGGTCGAACCTCAACATCGACACCGCTCGCCTCGAAATTGCATCCGGCAGCGGAGCGAGCCGTCGCCTGCGCAACCTCGATCTCAACAACTTTGCTCCCCGCACCGGCATCACCTACATGCTCACGAAGGATCGCAAGACGGTGTTCCGCTCTGGCTTCGGCGTGAGCTATGTCGAGGCAGGGCAAGGAGGAGGACAACTCTATAAGAACCTCCCCTTCTTCTTTGCGCAGGTCATCGCGACCGACCAGAATGCGGCACCCCCGGCCCTGCTTTCGGCGGGGCTGCCTACGCCAGTTGCTCCAGATCCTAACAACATTGAGGCGCTTTCCGGTGGAAGCCCCAATGCATGGGATTATGGCCTGCAATCCACCCGTGTCATGCAATGGAGCGGGGGCATCCAGCGCGAAGTGCTGAAGGACCTGCTGGTAGACGTTTCCTATGTAGGCACGCGCACCACAGGCTTGCTCGCCAACATCAACCTTAACCAGAGCTTCCCGGGCGCCGGAGGGCAACAGCCGAGACGTCCATACTTTGCCGTCAACCCGGGTCTCGTTGATCTCGGCTACCGCACCAACTACGGCGGGGCGAAGTATCACGCCATGCAGGTGCGGGTGGAGCGGAGGCTCACCGCGGGGATCTCCGCGTCGCTGGCCTACACCTACTCGAAGTACATGGCTAACGCGGGACACGTGAATGGCGGTGGCAATGGACCGCCGCAGGATGCCCGCTGCACCGCTTGCGAGTGGGGGAACATGCCGGAAGACCGCCGGCAAATCCTCGTCTTCAATCATGTCTGGGAACTGCCCTTCGGCAAGGGTCGCAAGTTCATGACCGAGGGCCCGGCGTCGTGGATCCTGGGTAACTGGGACCTTAGCGGCGTATGGACCGCAAGCTCCGGTGAGCGCTTCACGGCGACGCTGGCGGCGGGCGTGTCGAACTCCGCGGGCGGCAGCGGCGACCGGCCCAACCGCTTGCGCGATGGCAACCTTCCCACCGGCGAGCGCACAATCGATCGCTGGTTCGATACCACCGCTTTTGCCGCTCAACCGCAGTTCACTTTTGGGAACTCCGGTCGCGGCATCCTGATTGGCCCTGGCGCCTTCACCACAAACATGAATATCCAGCGGAACTTCCTTATTGGTGAGCGCTACCGGTTGCAGTTCCGCACGGAAATGTACAACGCCTGGAACAACGTGAATTTCGGCAACCCCAATGCAGCCATCGGCAACCCGGTGGCCGGACAGATTGGTGGCGCGGCCGAGGCGCGCACCATCCAGCTTGCGTTAAAACTCTATTTCTAATGCATCGACGTACCTTTCTCTCCTCCACTCTTGGCAGTGCGGCTCTGGGCTCCTTACAAGCCCAGAGCCGTCCGCCAAATTTCCTCTTCCTGATTTCCGACGACCACAGCGTGCCGGACCTCGGTTGCTTTGGTAACGATGCCGTCACCACTCCGAACTTGGACCGGCTGGCCTCGCGGGGTACGAAGTACACTCAGTGCTTCGTCGCCAGCCCGCAGTGCAGCCCCAACCGGAGCGCCATCTTCACCGGTTGTACGCCGCACTCTACATCCACGTCGCGCCTGCACACGCCCATGCCTCCGTGGGAGCAGACATTTCTGGAGCCACTGACGGAGAAGGGCTATTTCACGGGTGTGCTTAAGAAGCTGCACCAAGGCGCAGAGTTCAACGACCGTCTGTCGTTCTATGATCCGCAACTGGAAAGCTATGATAAGTTTCTGGACGCCGCAGCCGGAAAGCCGTTCTGGCTGCAGATGGGCTTCACTGACCCTCATCGGTTTTACAGGGACGGGGCCTTCGATCCACCACACGACCCGGCCAAAGTGAAGGTGCCGGCGTTCTTGCCAGACAGCCCGGAGGTCCGCAAGGACCTTGC
>JAHCHD010000274.1 GCA_026129915.1 Bryobacterales bacterium | reverse complement strand
ACGGATTCGGGCCGCCGGAATCTCCGCGATTGCCTGCCCTGCACCGCGCCCCAACGCGCTGCGAATGGAACCGAGGATGGCTTCGCGACTCATTCTGGCTGCCTTCCTTGCGATGTCTTGCCTGCCCGCGATGGCTGGGTTTGGGCTGGCTGGGCTTGGGTGCCATCCTGCTTGCGCCGATTCCTCCATAGCTGTCGAAAACTCTCGCCGGGGGGCAGAGGCATGTCGCGCGCCGAGAGCCACCCTTTGGCTGGACCGAGGTTCATGAAAAAGGGCAGTTTCGAAGACCACCCGCCGTCGCCCATGTCCTGCAGCACCCAACTGCCCGCGGCACTAGCCGCACGATAGAGTTGCGGACTGCTCATCAGCTTAGCCCAGGCCTGGAAACCCAGTTTTTCCGACTTGTCCTCGCCCTTGGCTGCCTTCGCCTGTTCGATATCCGCACGCAACTCCAGCAGCAGCCGCGGAATCTCAATCTTCACGGGACACACCTCACCGCAAGCGCCGCACAGGCTGGAGGCATGGGGGAGCCAGGGATCCTTATCGAGGCCTTTGAATTGCGGCGTGAGAATCGCGCCAATCGGCCCCGAGTAGACCCAGGGATAGTTGTGTCCGCCAATGCGACGATACACCGGACAGATATTCAGGCAAGCCCCGCAGCGGATGCAAAACAGCGCCTGCCGCTTGTCGGCGTCTTGCAGCACCTTCGTGCGGCCATTATCCAGCAGCACCACGTAGAACTCTTCCGGCCCATCGATCTCGCCCTTGCGTCGCGGCCCGCTTAGAAACGACGTGTAGACTGTCAACTGCTGTCCGGTCCCGCTGCGGCCAAGAAGCTTCAGAAAGGTGGCCAGGTCCTGGGCGCGGGGAATCACTTTCTCGATGCCTGCCACCGCTACATGGACCTTCGGGGCTGTTGTGGAAAGGCGTGCATTGCCTTCGTTTTCCACGAGCACCACCGCCCCCGAATCCGCCACCAGGAAGTTGGCTCCGCTGACGCCTATATCCGCTTCCAGGAACTTCTCCCGCAGGATGCCGCGAGCAATCTGCGTTTGCTTCTCGGGGACTTCCTCACGCTTCAGCTGAAGCTTCTCCTCAAACAGATCGGCCACTTCGTAGCGCGTCATGTGCAGCGCGGGAGCTACGATGTGATACGGCTTTTCGTGCGCTAGCTGCAGAATATACTCGCCCAGGTCGGTCTCTACCGGCTCCAGGCCATGTTCCTCCAGGTGGTCGTTGAGGTGGATTTCCTCGGTAGTCATCGACTTCGACTTCACCAGGATCTTGGACTTGCGCTGCTTGGCCAGGGTCAGCAGAAAGTCCACCACCTCCTTGCCATCGCGACACCAAATCACCTTGCCGCCGTTGGCCTCTACATTACGTTCAAACAGTTCCAGGTAGTGGTCAAGGTGGTCAATGGCATGACGCTTGATGTCGTTCGCCTGTGTGCGCAGTTCCTGGTAGTCCGGCAGCGAATCGGCGTCTACGGTGCTCTTGCGCTTATCCACCAGGCGTCCCGTGGCGGTGTAAATGGCAAGCTGCAACCTGGTGTTAGCGAGTGCCGGGTGCAACTGCGGCTGAATGGCCGTAATCTCTTTCATGCCGCACCTCCGGCAAGCACTTCCGCCAGGTGCAGTGCCTTCACGGCCAGCCCCTCGCGGCGCATGGCGCCTTCGATCTGCATCAGACAACTGGAATCGATCGAGACCACCGCGGCAGCGCCCGTGCGGCGTATACTCTCCACCTTGGTGCGGGCCATCGCTCCGGAGAGTTCGGCAAACTTCACTGAGAAGGTGCCGCCGAATCCACAGCATTCTTCCGCGGTATCCATCTCCACCAGTTCCAACCCGCGGACGTGATGGAGAAGGCGGCGGGGCCCTTGCTTGATGCCCAGTTCGCGCAAGGCATGGCAGGAATCGTGATAGGTGACTTTCGCTGGAAAACTTGCCCCGACATCCTCGGTCTTGGCCACTTCCAGCAGGAAGCGGGAGAATTCCCAGATGCGGGGCTCCATGGCATGTACCCGGTGCAGCATGGCCTCGTCATCGCGAAACAGCTCCGCGAAATGGTGGCCACACATGGCTGTACACGATCCGCTGGGCAGGACAATGTACTCCGCGTCGTCAAACACATCCAGAAAATGCCGCGCCACGGTGCGGGCTTCCTCGCGAAATCCGCTATTGAAAGCGGGTTGGCCGCAACAGGTTTGATCCTCTCGAAACTCAATCGAGTAGCCTAGCCGTTCCAGCACCGAGGCCATGGCGATGCCCACTTTAGGAAACAGCTGGTCAACCAGACAGGTAACGAAGATGCTGACGCGCGTTGGCATGAATCCCCGATTCTAGCAAAGGGACCGCGGCCACTCGCCGCCGCGGGCGCGGGGACTGGCAAGTTGCTGCCTAAAACTTCCGGAATATCAGGCTGCCGTTGGTTCCGCCGAACCCAAAGGAGTTTGAAAGCGCATACTCGATGGTGGCTTGCCGCGCTTCATTCGGCACGAAATCGAGGTCACAACCTTCGTCGGGGTTTTCGAGGTTCATGGTTGGCGGCAACACCTGGTGCCGCAGCGCCAGCACGGCAAAGCCGGCTTCAATCCCGCCCGCGCCGCCCAACAGGTGGCCGGTCATGGACTTGGTGGAACTCACACACAGCTTGTAGGCATGGTCGCCGAAGCAGCGCTTGATGGCTTCCACTTCGATACGATCGCCCACCTCGGTGGAGGTGCCGTGAGCATTGATATAACCAATCTGTTCAGGATTTAAGCCCGCATCCCGCAGTGCATTCCGCATCACACGGAAGGCGCCTTCGCCATCAGCGGGTGGGGATGTCATGTGATAGGCGTCGCCGCTCATGCCATAGCCCACCACTTCGGCGAGAATCTCGGCTCCCCGGCTCTTGGCACGCTCCAACTCCTCCAGAACCAAAATGCCAGCGCCTTCACCCACCACAAATCCGTCGCGGTCGCGATCCCACGGACGGGAGGCCCGCTTCGGATCGTCGTTTCTAGTGGAGAGCGCGCGCATTGCGGCAAATCCGCCAATGCCCATCGGGGTGATGGCCGCTTCCGCGCCACCACACACCATCATGTCGGCGTCTCCACGCTGGATGATTTTGAAGGAATCTCCAATGGCGTGGGCGCCAGTGGTGCACGCGGTGGCCACCGCGGAATTCGGACCCTTGGCCCCAATCCGAATGGAAACCTGCCCGGATGCCAGATTCACGATCGTCGCCGGAATAAAAAACGGGGAAATCCGGCGCGGACCACCATCAATGAGGTTCTGATGCTCGCGCTCAATGATCTCGAAGCCGCCAATGCCGCTGCCAATATAGACACCCACCCGCTCGGCGTTCTCTTCGGTCACCACCAGGCCGGCCTCACGCACTGCCTCATCGGCGGCTGCCACCGCGAAATGAATGAAGCGGCCCATCTTGCGGGCCTCTTTCCGCTCAAGAAACCGGGTTGCGTCGAAGCCTACCACTTCGCCCGCGATGTGACAGGCGAACTGCGATGCGTCAAAGGCGGTAATTTGGCCAATACCGATATCGCCGCGCTGAATCGCGCTCCAAGTTTCAGGAGTGGTTTCGCCTACGGGCGTGGTTAACCCAAGCCCTGTTACAACAACCCTGCGTGCCAATCGATTTGCTCCTTCACCGCTGGCATTCCCGGCTTGCCCGTCCAGAGCCAGCCAGCCCCACCGCCTCGCGTTGATCTTCCCACGCAGCCCGCGGCGGGCGACCATGGTTTGTGGGTAATGCAATGGCGGGGTGCGTTTCCACCATACTTGCCTGCTGGCAGGAAACAACCCCCATGCCGTCCCAAAAGGGAACCCGGCACGTGAAGGCCGGGACACGATCTTGAAGCTACTTCTTTTTCGAGGAGATGTAATCCACAGCGTTCTGGACGGTGGTGATCTTCTCGGTGTCTTCGTCGGGGATGTCC
>JAHCHD010000273.1 GCA_026129915.1 Bryobacterales bacterium | reverse complement strand
TTGATCGTGGATGAATCCCATGGCAATCGATACTCTTGACCCTCCGGGCCTGCTTCGCTGCCTTTGAAAACGCAGTGGCCGGGGTGAGTCGACTGCGGTGACGGGGGCTAGGGGATGCAGTCCAGGGGTTAGGGGGTGCAGCCCAGGGATTAGGGATTAGGGGGCAGCCCAGGGATTAGGGATTAGGGATTAGGGATTAGTTTTGTGCGGTGGGCTGCAATGAGGGCGTTGAGGGGTCTGCCCAGATCGGTGGTTTGTTCGCTTGGCCCGGAAAATGCAAAAAGTGGTCCCGATTCTCTCACAGGCTGGTCTCGATTTTTAATATAATTCCTACACAATGTTTACAATCTGCCTAATCATGATTAGGCAGAGGAACTGGTACCTTCTCGTTGAAGGTCGAGTGGGGGGTATCCTTGGCATGGCTTACGTTCAATGTTGGCTCCGACTGGTTTCGATTGTTTGTCTGGCAATTCTGGCGGTTGGCAGTGCTAACGCGGGACTTCTGCTGGACATTGCGAGAGGGGACGAGTCCTTTGCGAACGCCAGCCTCTCGGAGACGAATGTCCGGGCTATTTCCTGGAATCAGACAGTGGAGAGCCGAAACGTTTCTATCTCTGCCTACTTACGGGACAATCTGGGTGGCGACTTGCTTGGCAATGCATACATCACCACTTCAATCGGAATCGGGACCACCACAGACAGCGTCGTTGCAAGTTCGACATTTTCCGCGCCATTCCTGAATCCCGTTTCAACGCCGGTGACTATTTTCACGGGGTTGGACTTGTCTCCTGGAACCTACTATCTGGTGCTTCAAGGGCCCGCTGGACCATTCGCAAACAACTTCTCGTGGTATGCGTCACAAGTGACAGATGTCTTTGCCGCGACAGGATTCAGTTTAGGAAGTAACTTCTTCAGTCTCAACACATCGGCAGATACCACGTTCGCGCCCGCTTCCGAGTTCACTGCCATCACGATCGACCTCAACTATTTGATTCGCATTGAGAGTGTAGAAATTCCGGAACCGGGAACCGCGATCCTGCTCTGCGTTGGACTATTCGGACTTGGCTGGCTCCAGCGCCGAAGCCGATTGCAGTCGCGCGAAAACCTCGGATAGCGTCACGACGGGTAGTGCAGCAGATCGGGAGCCACGAAGCAAAGGTTGGCCGGGGGCTGATACGCCGCATCCGGTACTGAAACCATGCCTCCCCGTTGGGGTTCGATTCTGGAAGCCGGTTCCGGGGATGGTCCTGAGTTTGGTTTCCATTTCTGGTTGCTGCTAGAAAGGGAACGGCCCACTCAGGCGGCCACCACAATGGTGAAGTCGTGACGGTCGCGGGTGCTGGATTAGGGGTTAGGGATTAGGGGCTTGGGATTAGGGATTAGGGATTGAACTGCACCCCAAAAGTGAGACATACCGATTGCGGGAGCTATTGGTAGGGGACGAGGTGCTGGTCTCCGGTGGAAATGAAGAAGATGCCGAGGTCGAGTCCTGGGGCTTCGAAGGGGGTTAGGTGGCTGTAGGCTCCGAGGGAGATGGATCCGGCGGGTGCATCGACGTCCGGGCCGCTGTCGGATGCGACCATGGCGGAGAGGACGTGGGCGGGGATGGTGAATTGCCCGGCTGCGAGATCCGCAAAACAGAACAGGACAGAGCCGATGCCGGTGGGCACCGATGAGGAGGTGCCGAAGATGGCGGCGGTTCCTGCGGCGCTGTCTCCGGGATTCCAGGTGACGGTGAAGGGCTGGCTGCGGGGGATGACGGTGATGCTCTCGCGGTTGGTCCACTGGAGGAAGCTGGGCACATTCTGGTGGATAGTGAAGGAGCCGACCTGCGCGCCACCAGCGCCGTTGTCGAGGCTATATTCGCCGGGCTGGAGGTAGGACGCGCCGGGGTCGAACGGATCGTTGAGGTTTGCGAAGTAGGCTCCTTCTTCGTCCTGGGACTGCAGCAATTGGCGGGGGCCCTGGGGTCCAGAGACGCTGATGGAGGGGCCGGCATCCAGGGTACGCAGCAGGAACTGCTGGGGACTGCCGGGCGCACCGGGGGCATCGCCGGAACGGACGGTGGTGACCATGCAGGCGCCGGGCGCGAAGGCCGGACTGCCGCCCATGCCAATGGCGTCGAGGAGTCCGGATACGCTGAATTCCTGGAAGCTTCCATTACCGACATCGTTATCGGCCTCCAAGGTGCCGATGACGGGGAGGGTGATGCGGCTTCGCACGCGATTCAGGCTGACGACTCCGGTGCGGATGGTATCGAGGGTGACGAGCGTTTGGATCTGGGAGCGGGATAGTCCGCCGGGGTCGTTGCAGATGACGCCATCGCTACTGACGGAGATGGCGGTGAAGTTGCTGGCGACGTCGTTGGTGGTGACGACCACGGGAACCACGCAGCCCTCGACGCCGTCAGGCACCACGAAGTTGATCTGGTCGACGCCCGCGCAGCAGCCAGACCGTCCCGCATACTGCACTTCGGCGGCCTTGCCTCCGACATAGACCTGGATGGCACTGGGCTCGATGACATTGCCGGGCGCAGGAGGGTTGCGGTCGTCGAGGTTCAGGGATGCGCCGAGGCCGGTGGTCCACAGAATGGCGATCTGGCCGGGGGCGGCAGCCTGGTCGACGGTGTTGGTGGGCTGCATTTCCGGACTGAAGTAGTTCTGAACGACGGCGATGCCGGATCCATTCTGGCTACGGGTGAAAACTCCTGCCTGGTGGGCGGCGACGGGGAAGGTGATGGGATTGCTTTGCTGCCCGTCGTAGGAGAGCACCAGGGTGGCCTCCCCTGGGGGCACGGAGGAGGGGAGGATGGCGGAGACCTGGGAGGAGACGGCAAACAGGACCACCGCATCGTAATCCTGCCCGCCCGCGGTGATCTTGATGGATACGCCGCCGAGTTGCAAGGGGAGGGGAAAGGACGTGGCGTGGGCGGGATCCGCCGGGCCGACATCGACTCCGAAGACGGTGAACAGACTGCCCGGTGCGATTGGCGCGTGAGGAGCGCCGGCGATGGCGAAGCTGGCTGCATTGACGATGGACCCCTGCTGGAGCTGAGGGGCAGCGAGCAGAGAAGAGCTGAAGCAGAGCGCGCATGCGAGCAGCAAACGCAGTGGGACGGCATTCGAGCGCGGTGGGGCAGGATGCGATTCGCTACTAGCGGGAGGCGCGGCCGATGGGCAATGACGGACTTGGCTCCGGCCCGGAGTACCGGCCGTGCCGGCGAAGGGGAGCCGGCAAGCACCCCGAGAGAGTAGGTTCTGTAGCTTCATCCTGAAATTAAGTTTAACTAATCTTTCCTAAAATCGAGCCACGATTTGCGGCTTCGACGCCGTTCCGGCGGTTTTGGTGGGCGGGGGGGCGGATTAGGGTGCAGTTCAGTTTCCGTTCGCAATTCGCGCCGCCGCAAGTAAGATAAGACGATACATGCTGACTCGAATGCGATGTGCTGTGGGTGCTTTGATGCTGGCCCTGGCGAGCCTTCTGTTTGCAGGTTTGCCAGCGGTGGCCCAACCCACGCCTCCGGCGGCTGAGGAGGCCAAGCCGCCCGCAGGCGTTCCTGTGACCTTGCACGGCAAGGAGCTGTTCCGGGTTACGCAAGATCTGGGAGCCTACTCCGCCGAGGAGCGTGCCCGCGCCATTTCCGAGCGCTTGCGGGTTCTTGCCGAGACGCCTGGCGATAGCCTTCCCCCGGTAGTGGCTGAGGAGTTTGATGGCATTACGGTGATTTCGTGCGGACCCACGCGCATTCTTTCCGTCACTGAAGCCGACGCGCGGGCGGCTGGCTTGGATCGGGCGGCCTACGCACGGCAACAGGCGGAGATCCTCGGCGCCGATCTTGACGAAGAGCAACGGCAGTTCTCGTGGCGCGCGCTGCTGCAAGGGCTGGCGATGGCTATCCTGGCCACCTTAGCCCTCTATGCCTTCTTCCGCGTGTCGCGCCGCGTTCTGCGTGCTCTGATTCGCGCCATCGTCCGTCTGAAGCACAACCGGATTTCCGACC
>JAHCHD010000272.1 GCA_026129915.1 Bryobacterales bacterium | reverse complement strand
AGCCAGCAACCCCAATGCCAGCAAAATGACGGCCGTATTGCGGGAGCCTGTCAGCCAGCGCTGGCGCTCCTCAGCGGAATGCAGGTTGCGCACCACCAGCCGGGTTACCAGCGTGCGCAAACCAAGAAAAAAGAGCAGCAGTACGCCCGATAGCGCCAGGTTGCGCACCCAGCTCACATCCAGCATTTGCCGCGACGCAGTTTCCAGCCCCTCCAAAAATTCCACGCACGCCGCTCCTCATCCGGCCCGATCCTCTATTATCGGGCACGCGCATACTTAGGATGGATCGCCTGACATCGAAATGGCTTGTAGACCGGCAAGGGAGAGGGGCACCGGCTTGAACCGAGCGGATAACCGTTACAGCAGATGACCCATCTTCTCGCGCTTGGTTTGGATGTAGAAGGCCGTAGTTTCAAGCGGATCGACAATCACTGGCACGCGCTCCACCACTCGAATGCCTGCGCTTTCAAGAGCAGCGATCTTCTCTGGATTGTTTGAAAGCAATCGCACCGCCTCCACGCCGAACAGCCGCAGAATATGCGCGTGCACAGAGAAATCGCGCAAGTCAGCTTCAAACCCCAGCAACTCGTTCGCTTCCACCGTGTCGGCCCCGTTGTCTTGCAGTTCGTAGGCCCTAATCTTGTTTACCAGCCCGATGCCTCGCCCTTCCTTTTGCTCGTAAATTACCAGCCCGCGGCCCTCCTCGGCCACCGCGCGGAGCGACATCTCCAACTGCGCCCGGCAATCGCAGCGCAGGCTGTGGAACACATCACCAGTGAGACATTGCGAATGAATACGAAGCAGGGGTGGGGCGCCGGTGGTGAGATCGCCCATGCGCACGGCTACGAGTTCCTCGCGCCTACCGTCCACTTCGGCCTCAATGCCATGAATCTGGAAGTCGCCAAACTGGCTGGGGAATCGCGCTTCGGCGACAAGTTTTACGGTAACGGGCATTTTGTAGGGGACAACCGACCTGCGCTTCCCCAGTGGGGAGCCTGTCGTTCCATTTTATAATGATGCCCAGACCGACATGCCGAATCCTCTGCTGGTAACGCTGCTCGTCAAAATTGGAGTAGCGGCGGCAATTGCCAGTTTCCTCATCCGCGTTCGGTTCTTTTCCCGCTCCATCATGCGCGAGGAACGCAGCTACCAGGAACGTCTGGTGCTGGCGGCATGCTTTGCGCTGGTATTTGGAGCCAGCGTGACAGTGCGCATTGTCACCAAGTCCTATCAGGCAGCGGATCTTGGTCTGGAGGGCAGCTTCCTCTCTGGCTTGCTCGGCGGCTACCTGGTTGGATTGGTTGCCGGACCCTTGGTGGCCCTGCCCGCCGTCCTGAATGGCGAGTACTTTACCATTGTGCTTTATACAGGCGTGGCCACCGCGGCCGCGCTCTTACGCGACCTTGCCTCCGATTCTGAACAGGTGTGGCAAATCTCCCCGTTTTTTGAGCGTAGCCTCTACCGGCTATATTTTGTCGAGCGCGACTATCCCACGGCAGGCTACCAGCTACTAGCTCTGGGGGGGCTGGTGGTGTCCGAAGTGGCGCGCCAACTGATGGGAAGCGTGTTCGAGGCGCGCTACCTGTTCGTACTGCGCCCGGAGGAAGGTCCCGGCCAGGGTTGGCTGCTGCTGGCTACATATGTGGCGACAATCTTCTCGGTTTCCATCCCGCTAAAGATCTGGAACAATCAGCGCACCGAATCAAAACTGAAAGAACAGAACCAGTTGCTGATGCAGGCCCGGCTGGAAGCGCTTAGCCGCCAGATCAATCCACATTTTCTCTTCAACACCTTGAATTCCGTTTCGTCGCTCATTCGCACCAACCCAGAGCAGGCTCGGAAGGTAGTGTACCGCCTCTCACACATCCTGCGGCGTCTTCTGAAAACGCACGAACACTTCGTGCCCCTACGCGAGGAGATTTCGTTTATCGACGACTACCTTGCCATCGAGCGGGTGCGGTTTGGGGACAAACTACGGGTGGAGCAGGAGATTGCCCCGGAAACGCTCGAGTGCAGAGTCCCCAGCATGCTGCTGCAGCCACTGGTGGAGAACTGCATCAGGCACGGGCTGGGAAGCAAGATTGAGGGGGGCACTGTGCGGCTGAGTGCCCGTCGTGACGGCGACACGCTACAGATTACGGTGGCCGACGACGGCGTGGGAATGTCCGCCGAGAAGGCAGCTTCCCTCATTGGCAAGGGTATTGGCCTTACCAACACGCATCAGCGCCTGAACGTGCTCTACGCGGGACGATTTCAGTTTGAGATTGTGACGCGTGAGGCTGAGGGGATGCTCATCCGCATCACCATACCCGTGAGTCCGGGCGAGGCGGCGAAGCAAGCACGCGAAACGGAACCGGCGGCACGAGACCTGCTCGCGACAGCGGCTCCTCCCGCTGGGAAACCGCGCTAGCGCGATCCTTTAGGCAAGTCGCGGGCAACCTCGGAAAGCATAGAAGTGATACGCGCCATATCTAGCGCCGCCAACTCAGGAGCGCGCCGCGAGCGGCCTTCCCCTTCTTCACGCACGGGCCGCTCCGAGGTGGCCGTAGCTTGGGCGGGCGCTTCGCCGAAGCGCAAGGCATCCAGTGCCTGAAATCGCTGCATTGCCGCTTCCAGAGACATTTGCATCTCGCGCATCATCTCAAATAGCTGTGCCCAGTATTGCTTCTCCGGGTCAGCGCTCTGGCGCAGGTGCATGAGGTCAACGAAGTTCGTAATGGGATTGTCGAAGTCTTGCGGCTTCTTTTCCGCGATACGGATCTGCTGGCGTAACTCCCTGCGGCAGAATTCCACACTATCCAAGTCCTTGGTGTCCACGCGAATGGTACGGCTCTGCGCCACGTCGAACGGTGAAGGCTGCCCGGCATCGATCATCTTCACGATAGGCTTTCGGGTCATGTGCCGGATGGCCAACAGGTAGTAGACAATCGGATCGCGGTCGCTCAAATCTGCGATCACCAGCGGGTCTTCCATCACCCGTTCGATCACCGGGGGAACAATCAGGCCTGGCTTACCCAGGTGATCCGGCCGGGTTGCCTGGGCATAACCCAGTTCCTGGAGAATCGGATCAATGATGTAACGGAGCATCTGGTCGGAGCGGCGGCGGGTATCGCTGCCCTCCTCTCCGAGGGGGGCGATCAGAAAACAGCGCTTGGTTTCGTCGGCACCAGGTTTGGCCATCCCTTTAGTATCAGACACTCACGCCCCGCTGGCGAGTTCATTCAGGCGTTGACTTTAGTCGGGGGCGGGGCGCGCTTTCCCGGAACGCAACGAATGAGGCTGAACGACAACGGAACGGATGGCGAGGGAATCACCCCGACATTCAGTCTGAGCAGCGGGATAGTGGACCAGCACTAACTGCAAGCCACTGGCTCCCGCAGACAAGTCCAGGTTCACCGTTTCCGTCGATGCCTGGTCCGATGGATGAGGAAGCGCAGTGCCCGATTTGAGTGAGGCTCGGCCGAAGATTGCAACGCCTGCGGCGTCCCTCAATTCCCAGGTGAGCGACCCTGCGCAGGCATTGGGGGAGAGTTGCTCCCACTGCGTGGTGATGGCGAGTTCGGATTCGACTTCGGGCTGCGGGAGCGGGCGCGCCAATAGGATGACCGGGTGCCGGGCAGAACTTGGACACTTGAAGTGAAATCGGACTCCCCCGTTGACAGCGGGCGTAGTGAACACACCGTCCGTCTGCGGCACTGACCAGTCGAAGCTCTCGGGGATGAACGGAAAGCGGATGGTTGGATTGTAGTTCCACAGCGGATCCTGGCCTTGGTGACTTCGTTTGTCGGGCAAGACTTCCAGGTTGGGCGTGCCACAGGACGGCGAGCGCAGACCTACCGCGAGGTTCCAAATACGGGCCGCGCTAGATCGCGAACGGTGTCCCCGAATGGCCTGACTGATGAACTGCCTCACCATGGCTGCGCAAGGGAATCTGTGGCGGACGGTACCTTCGCGGGCTTCGAGAGTAGCCTGCAGAATTCCCTCGGACTTGAGATTCACACT
>JAHCHD010000271.1 GCA_026129915.1 Bryobacterales bacterium | reverse complement strand
GTAGATGTCGGGCCAGCCGTCGTCGTCGAGGTCCGCGGCGATGGCAGTCATGCCAAAAGAATCGCGGCGCTGGTCGATGCCGCTTATTGTGCTGACGTCGGTGAACGTGCCATCCCCGTTGTTGTGGAACAGCCAGTGGCGCGCCGGGGGAAGTCCGCGCGGGCCGCAGGCCACGGGAATTCCTTTCCAGTTGCAGTTGGCGTTCTCGCCAGGCTTGGGCGTTTTGGCGGGGTCGAAGTCGACGTAGTTTGCGACGAAAAGATCGAGGTGGCCGTCGCGGTCGTAGTCAATAAAGGTGGCGCCGCTGCTCCAATAGGGTGGGCTCTCGCGTGGCAGCGCCAATCCCACCATGGGCGCCACATCGGTGAACGTGCCGTCGCCATTATTGCGGTACAGCGCGTTCGTTCCGTAATACGTGAGGAACAGGTCGAGATGGCCGTCGTTGTTGTAGTCGCCTACCGTCACGCCAGAACCCCAGCCCTTGCGTCGCAATCCCGCCTTCTCCGTGACATCCTCGAAGGAGCCGCCGCCCCGGTTGCGGTAGAGCCGGTTGGTGGCATCCGCAGGCGGGTTCTGAAGGCGCGTGCCGCTTACCACGAAGATATCAACCAGGCCATCGCCGTCATAGTCAAACAGCGCCACCCCGCCTGAGGACGTCTCATAGAGATAGGTGGTGCTGTGCTCGCCTCCGTAAATCATGGGATGTGTGAGGCCAGCTTCGCGCGAAATGTCCGCGAACCGGGCGTGCCACGGGCGGCCGGAGGGCGCGTCGCGTTTGGCGGCGCTGACGTTGCGGCTGGCGATGCCCTGCGGCGGCGCAGGTCCGGCAGCCACCAGCAACAGCAGGGCGATTAAGGCGGCACTTCGCATTAGGGCTCCAGTGTCAGCTCCCCGTCAACCCGCTGGCGGGCCTTCTGGATGGATTGCGCCTTGATCTTGCGCACTGCTTCGAATTCCTCGCGGGCTTCGTCGCGGCGTTCTAAGGACTGCAGGATGCGCCCCTTCAGAAAGCGAATCGATTCATGATTGGGCAGCAGCCGGTTCGCCAGCTCCACCTGTTCGAGCGCGGCAGGGAACTCCCCGTCGCGATGCAGGATGCGTGCTAACTGGTAGTAGGGGTCGGCGTATCCAGCACGCATTGAGGTGGCCTTACGCAGGTAGGTCCGGCCCTTCTGCGTGTCTCCATTCCGGTCGTAGAGCACGCCCAACTGATAGGTGCTTTCGGCGTCCTGGGGCATCAGGCGCAAGGCGCGTTCCAGGTGCTCAATGGCGAGGTCATCCTTCTTCTCCAGAAGGTAGAGCCTTCCCAGGGCGGCCACCGCGGGTGCCTGATTGGAGTCGTAGCGAAGGCACTCCACAAACTTCGCGCGGGCCTCATCGAAACGCCCGGCGCGGTACTCCATTAGGCCTTCGAGCAGCCGGGCCTGGGCAGGGAAGCGATCGAGGGAGGCAATCAGCTTCTTTCCCTGTTCCTCGTCGCCTCCGCGAGCGTGCGCGATCGCGAGGGCGAAGACTACCGAGGGGTCGTTCGGGGACGCGATGCGCACCTGCTCCAGTTCCTTAATAGCTGCCGCGAAGTCGCCTGCTTCAAGCAGACTGACTCCCAGCAGTTGACGGGCGCGGATCTCCTTTGGACGGGCTTTCAGAAAGGTACGCAACTCGCTGGTGGCATCGGCAGCGTGCCCGCTCTTCAGCAAGGCCACGGCCAGGTTGAAGCGAATCTCCGGCACCTGCGGCGCGGCCGCGATGGCCTCGCGATAGAGCTTCACGGCCTCGGGGTAACTTTCACGGCGGGAATAAACTGCGGCAAGATTACTGAGGGCGCGAGGGTCGGCGGGGTGGGCTCGCAGATGCTCACGAAACAGCGTTTCCGCTCGTGCCAGGTCTCCTGACGCGAACGCCTGCTGGCCATCCGATAGCAGATCCTGCTGGGCGACAGCGCAGAGCGTGAAAACGAGCGTGGCAACCAACCAGCGCATGGCTAACAGTGTATCGCCCGCGGATGGCTTCCCACCCGCGGGCGATGTAAGGGTACAACTTCGCTTCTAGCCAACAGTCTCCTAGAAGTAGAACTTCAAGGCGAGCTGAATCAGCCGCGGATCGCGCGCAGTGGTAAGGGCGCCAAACCCGTATCGGCCTCCGGTGCCACCTAGTGCTGCCGGCAGGTTCCGCACCTGGCCGGTAGTTCGGTTGAACTGTGCGCCACTGTTGAAGCCAGAGAACTGGGTGTGGTTCGGAGCGTTGAACATCTCAAAGCGGAGTTGCAGGAATCGGCTCTGCTCACCAAAATAGATGTTCTTGAACACCGAAACGTCCCAGTTATTGATGCCCGGATTGCGTGCGACACGCGAGCCGGAATCGAGTCCCTGCGACCCGATTGCAGGCATGCGGAGCACCGAAGTATCGATGAACGCATCCTTCGTCCGGTCGCCCCTGGATAGATTCGGGTTGCCAGCGTACATTACACGCGGGCCAACCGTTTCCGAGCCGGTCCAGATGCGGTTAACGTCGGCGCCACCTAGGCCATCAATGGACAAACCAAGATCGATTGGCTCCCCAGTAGACATGGTGGTCAACCCCGAAATTACCCAGCCACTCAGCGCGCCCTTCGTGAACCAGTTGTTGCCAAGCTTTTCGCCGAACTTAGGCAGTTCGTACACATAGTTCAGCACCAGCTGGTGTGTGCGGTCATAGAAGAGCGGGCCATAGTTTGCCATCCGTGAATTGGTTGGGTGAAGTACGTCGCCGTCACCACCCGCAATCCCCAGAGCCTTACTCCACGTATACGCCGCTCCAAAAGTCAATGACTTGCCAAGCCGGCGATTTGCGCTCATCTGCAACGAATGGTAATTCGAGAAGGCGCCGAAGTTCGTGACGTTGATATTGCCATATCCACCGTAAGGCCGGTAGAGCTGCAGGTTCTTTGTCGTAGTTCCGTCGAACTGCGGATTGTCGTTTGTCGGGTCCTGATTCTGAGGCTGCCACGCGCTGCCGAAGGGCATCTGATTCAGGTTCTGGATCGACAGATTGTGGTTGCTGCGCATGCCAACGTAGCCAACATCAAACAAGATGTTGAAGGGAAGTTCTCGCTGAATGGAGGCGTTCCAGTTGTACGTTGTCGGAATGTGCCCGCCTTGGTCAAATCCGCGCAGATTGGCGGGGAAGAATGTGCCCTGGAGGTTCTGGATCGTATCCAGCGTTCCAAAGAAGAACGTGGGCCGAACAGTGGAGGGAGGGTTGGGCAACATATCAAAAACGGGGTTACCCTGGAACCGGTCATAAAATACGCCGCCTCCAGCGCGGAACACCGTCTTGTCCGCGAAGTTCCAGGCCAGGCCGAGTCGAGGAGCAAAGTGAATGCCACGGTCATCGATCAGACCCCGAGGATAGTTGGGATCGCTGGAAAGCCCAAAGCCGATCGTGTACCGGCCGGCCGTAAAGCCAGTGCCGGTATTCATGATAGATCCCACCAGTGCCAGCGGCCCAGCCGCGCCCGTCAACGGATTGATGGCGGCCAGTGCGCCCTGGGCGTTTCGGCCACGCTGCCACTGAGCTGCGCGATGCGCTTCATTCCATAAGCCAGGATTGAAGGAGGAGGTCTGCAGCGCTTCGTCGTACTGCGGTTGAATCCAATAGAAGCGCATGCCGTAGTCCAGAGTGAACTTCGGTGTCACTTTCCAGGTATCCTGGGCAAACCACTCGATATTCCAGTTGCGGTATTCGCCATTTCGGACGATATTTGACTGTTGCAGTTGCTCAAAAGTTCCCGTGATCGCATTGGAATATGCCCAATTCGTATCCAGTGGATTCTGAGCGTTGCGATTAAACCAGATATCACCGTTCACTGATGTAAAGGCTGTCTGGTCTTTCTTGCTCTTATGCAAGTAAATTCCGGCCTTCATTGTGTGACTCGCCAGCACCTTCGTCATGTTATTGGTGAAATCGAAGGTGTGATTAAAGTTGCGGAAAGGCGTCCCGTTGAAGCTAGTAAACGGTGCGTTGGGCACGTTGTAGCGCCAATTCTGCACGAGGCCGAGGGTATCCGCGGAGAACGGCATCTGATACGAGAGGCCAAGTGGTGCTCG
>JAHCHD010000270.1 GCA_026129915.1 Bryobacterales bacterium | reverse complement strand
TGTGGTCGTGGGGTACCTACGGGTTGGGCAGCGAATCGAAGGACCTGCCCGCCTTTGTAGCCCTGCAGTCGGGGCCTGGCACCAGCGCCGGGGCTGACCTCTGGTCGAATGGCTTCCTGCCCTCGCTCTATCAGGGCACCGTCCTGCGTTCGTCGGGAGATCCCATTCTGTACCTCTCGAATCCTCCGGGCATCAGCGCCGAATCGCAGCGCGCACGCCTGGATGCGCTGAAGGATCTGAACGAACAGCACCTCGCTGCCACCGGCGACCTCGAAATCGCTTCCCGCATCCACAGCTACGAACTCGCCTACCGCATGCAGACGGCGGGTCCCGAACTCATCGACTTTTCCAAGGAATCGGCGGCCACACTCGAAAGCTACGGCATCAACGACAAGGTCTCCCGCGCTTACGGAATGAACCTCCTGCTGGCCCGCCGCCTGGTGGAGCGCGGCGTCCGCTTCGTGCTGGCAATGCATTCCGGCTGGGACCATCATTCCGCCATCAACAAAGGGTTGCCCAGGCTCTGTGCGCAAACCGACAAACCCACCGCGGCGCTACTCGCTGACCTCAAGCAGCGCGGCTTGCTCGACGAAACCCTTGTTGTCTGGGGCGGGGAGTTCGGCCGTACCCCGATGAGCGAACTGCGGCGTCCCGACGAAGCCGACAACGCGGGCCGCGACCATCACCCCAACGGATTCAGCATCTGGATGGCCGGTGGCGGCGTGAAGGCCGGCCACACCATCGGCGCTACCGACGAACTGGGACTCACCATTACCGAAGACCCCATTGACGTCCACGACCTCCAGGCCACCATCCTGCATCTGCTGGGCATGGACCATACCCGCCTCACCTACCGTCACCTGGGCCGAGATTTCCGGCTCACGGACGTCCACGGGCACGTGGCGCGGAAGCTGCTGGCCTAGTCTGGCAGCCGGAAATCGTGCCTGAAAGCGGGCGCGTAGCTGCCTGGGTGCGATACACTTCCCCCTATGCCTGTTGCGGACACAGAAACACCCAAGGCCGCTCTGGCTGACCCCTATCAACTTGTCCCCGAGGCCATCGAAGCGCCGCCCAAAACACTGGGCGCCACGTTTCGCAAGATCGGCCCCGGCATGATTCTGGCGGCCTCCATTGTTGGTTCTGGCGAACTCATCGCCACCACCACCTTGGGCGCACAGGCTGGATTTGTTGCGCTGTGGATCATCCTGTTCAGTTGCTTTATCAAGCCCATCGTACAGGCCGAACTCGGCCGCTATGTCATCTCCACCGGCCAGACCGGCCTGGAAGCCTTTGACCAGGTCCCCGGCCCGCGTTTCCTGAAGGTGAATTGGATCGTCTGGATCTGGGCCGCGATGGTGATGATGACCATGTTTCAGGTGGGCGCCATGTTTGGCGGCGTGGCGCAGGTGCTGCACACGCTAGTGCCCGCCCTGAGCGTGGAAATCTGGGTGCTGCCCATCTGTGCGATCTCATTGGCCCTTCTGCTCGGTGGCGGTTACCGCCGCATCGAAAGCCTGGCCATGATCAAAGTGGGTTTCTTCACGATGCTCACCGTGCTCTCGGCCGCCATGGTGATGAAGGCGCCGGAGTTCAATTGGGGCCAGCTTGCCAGCGGCCTTTGGCCCACGATCCCCGCGGGCGGTTGGGTAACTGCCGTCGCTGTCTTCGGCATGACCGGCGTGGGTGCAAGCGAGATCTTCATGTATCCCTACTGGTGCGTGGAGAAAGGCTACGCGCGTTACGCGGGGCGTCGTGACGGAAGCCCGGAGTGGCTATATCGCGCCCTGGGCTGGATTCGTGTGATGCACCTCGACGTATTGGTGTCGATGGCGGTCTACACCATCGCCACCGTGGCGTTCTACGTGCTGGGTGCGGCCGTGCTGCACCCAAAGGGAATCGTGCCGGATTCCTCCACGATGATCGCCACCCTCTCTGAGCTTTACACCTCAACGCTCGGCGAGTGGGCGCTGGTGCTCTTTTACATCGGCGCGGTGGCTACGCTCTACGGCACTATCTTCGCGGCCACGGCGGCGCACTCGCGCATTTATGCCGACATGGTGCGCATGATGGGCGGCTTCCGCCGCGATGACAGCGCCGCTCGCAACCGCTGGCGCGACCGTTTCGTCTGGGTGCTCACGGTGGTGCCAGTCCTGTTGCTCTACACCTTCAAGAACCCGGTGACCATGGTAGTGGCGGGTGGCCTGGCACAGGCGCTGTCGTTGCCGGTGATCTGCCTGGGCGTCCTCTACATGCGCCACAAACTCCAGCCTAAGGAAACTGCCCCCGGCTGGTGGAATACCACCTGGCTCTGGATAGCCGGCATCCTCATCACCACCCTGATGGTCGTGTATGTAGCTGGGTAGGCTGATTCCGAAGACCCGCGCCGGCCAGGATGGTGCGAGGTCCCCACCCGCTCTCCTCGCCGCTGTATTCTTGAGCCATGAACAGACGAAGGTTTTTCGGGTACTCCGCGTTTGGCGCGGGGGCTGTGCTTGCTGGCGGTTGCACCCGCTCCGTGCCGGACGCTGGAACAGTAAGCAAACGGGAACGCATGCTGCAGTGGCTGGCCGGAAAGCCTCAGCCCGGCTACACGCCTGCCGCCTTCTTTTTGCACTTTGGCGAGGAGCACAAAAACGGCTCCGCAGCTGCCCGCCGCCACCTGGAGTTCTTCCGGCAGACAGACATGGACTTCCTGAAGATTCAGTTCGAGCAGACCTACGAGCGACAGGAGTTCCTGAAAGAACCAGCCGACTGGGCCAAGCTGCAACTGCGCAAGCTCGATTTCTACGAACCGCTCCTCCAGACTGTTCGCGAACTGGTGAAGACTGCCAAGGATGATGCCCTCATACTGATGACGCTCTACTCGCCCTACATGTGCGCGGGCCACTGTGCCACCAACGCGCTACTGCGGCGTCACCTGGAGGAGAATCCCGATGCCGTGAAGCGCGGAATGGAGATTCTCACGGAGAGCCAGATGCTCTTCGTCCGAGCGTGCATCCAGGAGGGTGTGGATGGCTTCTACATGTCCACGCAGGGCTCGGAGGCCGGCCAGTTCACACACCCTGGCATCTTCCGCGACTACATCAAGCCTTTCGACTTGGTTGCCATGAACGAGGTGAGCGCGGCATGCCCCTTCAATATCCTCCATGTCTGCGACTATGTGGCTCCGTATGCCAGCTACGACGCCGTGCTCGATTACCCGGGCCAAGTGGTGAATTGCAATCCTAACCTCACCAGCCGGCAACTCACCTGGCAAGAGATCACGGCTATGTTCCAGCGCCCCTGTATGGGCGGGCTCGACCGCCACGGCGTCCTCGAAAAGGGCACGCTGCAGCAGGTAGAGGACGAAATCCGCCAGGTGGTGAAGAGCGCTCCGCCCCAATTCCTGCTTGGCGCGGATTGCACGGTGGCCGGCGACACCGATTGGAACCGCCTCCGGCATGCCATCGCTGTTTCCCACCAGGTGGGGAGTTGACGCTCACTGCCGCGTGCGAAATCTGCCGGGCGCGGAATCTGCGAACGGAAGGCGCGCCCTGCTGATATGCTTTCTGGCATGACCACCGCCGAAGTCGCGCAACAACATTCCGTCCTTTGCCGCGAAGGAAAGTTTCTTGAAGCGCTTGAGGCGCTGTACGCCGACGACATCGTGAGTGTCGAAGCCAAAGAGTTCGGCGGTATGCCGCGCGACTTGCATGGCAAAGACGCAGTGAGGGGCAAGAATCTATGGTGGTTCGAGCACAACGAAGTCCACAGCTTCTCGATCACTGGGCCGTTCATCAGTCCGGAGCGCTTCGCCGTGACGTATATGTTTGACCGGACAAAGAAGGATTCCGGAGAGCGCGACCAGTTCAGTGAAGTCGCCATCTACACCGTCGCGGATGGCAAGATCACGCACGAGGAGTTTCTCTACGCAGCCGAGTGATTGCCGCATCACCGGGTTCGCGCCAGGCCGGCAGCAGCCGGGCAACGTTCAAGCCGAAGTGACGGTCCCATCTGGGTAGTGAAGTTCCAACTCATGGCGCAGGCGGATCTCCGAGCCGTCTTTCAGCATCGCGCGCGCTCGAATCGGGAAAGTTCCCCAGCCGCCTGTCTCCAGGATGTACTTGTTCGCCCGGTCAGTCGATTTCCGGATTGGGTTTGGAAAGGTCGGGTGGAGCGTCCACTCCACCAGTTCCACCCGGTCGAGCGCCTCGTTCTCTCCTTCAATC
>JAHCHD010000027.1 GCA_026129915.1 Bryobacterales bacterium | reverse complement strand
TCCCTTCCATCGGCCCAATCGGTGCTCCACACCGCCAAAGAAGCGGTTCCAGCCTTCCCAATCCTGGGGTGACTCTTCCTCGGCAAAGTAATAGCCCGCAATGGCGGTCAATTGTGGGGTCAGGCGCACGCCCAAGAGTGCACCTGCCCGGCCCTGATACAAGCCTTGGCTTGTGGGTCGCGTGCGGAACCGGCTGTGAAGCGTGATCTCAGTCCGCGGAGTCAGGCGCCACGGAGCATTCACCACGTGCTGGGTTTCTGGCTGCGCGGCCATTGGTGTGCACCAACTGAGCAACAGGAGGATCAAACTCAAGGGCCAGCGGCAAATTCGGTTGGTTGGATTTCTCACGGACTGGTAACCGAAATGTAACATAACCAATTACCCAGCCGCTGAAGGTTCCTTCAATTCTGTTCATTTCCCGGAAAGTATAGATTCAATGGAAGAAATCGGCGGTACGGTCATCTTCGCCGCACCGTTTCGGGTGGACTCGGGATCCAACTGGGTAGAGGAATCCGCTAGTCAGGATAAGCAAAACAATCCGGCTTAGCCGGTGAAGGGGGCCCGTGATGCGCAGCTTTGTTCCGATGCGAGACCACTACTGTATGCGACTGGTCCTCATGCTCTTCGTCGCCGTTGTATTTGTCCAGGCGCAGCCCATGTCGTTGATGGAACTGCGTGAAACGGTTGGGCGTATGGTGCGGCTAAACGTACCGGATGCCCAGGTGGCCGCGCGACTGCGCAGACTGCAACCTGCCGAACAGGTGACCTCCAACTTCATAGAGGAGACTACGGAATGGGGCGCAGGTCCACTCACCCTTCGCGAGCTGCAGACACTCGCCTCCAAGTCGTCCGGAAAGCCTCCCTCGCCCCACGTGCTCCCGTCGGTTCAGGGCCGCAAGGGGCAGTTTGTGATCCAGGATGGCGAACCGGCTGTGATTCTCGAGGCTATCCGGCTCTATGCCGAAGACTATGCACGGTCGATACCCAATTTTCTCTGCTACCGGAATACCAGTTTTCTGAAAGACAAAACGGGTCTCGGGCGCTGGAGTAAGCACCTGATGCTAAAGGAACGCCTCGTCCATTTGGAGGACGGTGACCATCACGATATCGTCGCTGTAGACGGGGAAGAAGTGGACGGACAGGTGATGATTTTCCATGGAGGCATTACGGTTAGTGGCGAATTTGGAAACATCATCAAGCGGATCTTTGAAGAGAAAACGCAGGCGACCTTCTTCTGGATCGGCGATTTCCAAGAGGATGGGGAGCGCCGCGTCGGCATCTCTTTTGAAGTAGAGCAGGCGAACTCATCCATGGAGATGTCCTCTGGCCGCAAGAAGGTGAAAACCGGGTACCGCGGCGAATTGATTGCGTCCGCTGACTCTGGACAAATTTACCGGATCCGGCTCGCCCAGAAAGACCCGCCGAAAGATTTCCCCATTCGGGGCGCCTCCTGGGACATTCACTACGCGCCAATCCAGGTGGAGGAGCTTGAACTGCTCCTGCCGGTCCGGGCCATCACGGAGGCTTACCAATCCGCGGGATTCATGCGGAACGAAGCCACCTATACCGACTACCAGAAGTACTCCGCGGAATCGAACATCCAGTTCGGTGACTTCCTCACCGAGAGCGAGGACCTCTCGAATCCCGATGGGGACACGCTTCAGGATTAGGATCTGGTTCGGAGGCAGCGCTCGCTTCATGGCGCCTGCTCGCCTGGCTTTCTGCCGCCCTCGCGCTTTCCAAGCGGGAGGGACTGGTTGCGATGCGGTTTTCCTGTCCCAGCCCCATCCTATGCGCGTCCACTTCCAGATCCTTGAGATTGAGTTCCTGCTCTCCCACCTCCGCAGCGGGGCTGGCTCGCACCTCGCCCACATTGTCTCGTATCCTGGACCACTGCTGCTCCAACTGAAACTAGCTAAGGTCGTCCCGAACTGCTGCTAGCACCACACAGCCGATGGCGCGAGGGGCCGTGCAGGGCGAACTGCCCTTCCTCTGATCGCCGCGCTCCGCCTTTGGCCGGTGCGCGTACGGCGTCCGCCGGTCCGTTCTGTTTAGCCAAACATCCAGCCGCTAACGTTGGGATAGGATGATGCCGCAAATCACAAAACTCGAATGGGCGTACTTCCGGGTGCTCACATCCTGGACAACCCTCGCGTTGCTTCTGGCCGCCGTGGTCCTGCTTGGCATGCGCTAGTTCTCAGCACGGGCTCAATTGGCGCGCGTGCGACACTGAAGGCGAACGATGGGTGACACGCAGGAAATGCTCAACGAATATCTCAGGCGGATCCTTACCGCCCGGGTGTACGATGTCGCTCACGAGACCCCGCTTGAACTCGCCACAAATCTCTCCACCCGCTTCCAAAACCAGATCCTGCTGAAGCGCGAGGATCTGCAGCCTGTCTTTTCCTTCAAGCTGCGCGGGGCTTACAACAAGATGGCCAAGCTCTCACCGGAAGCGCTGCATCTTGGCGTGATTGCAGCCTCCGCGGGCAACCATGCCCAAGGCGTGGCGCTGGCCGCGGCGAAGCTGGGCTGCCGTGCACTCATCGTGATGCCGGTCACCACCCCGCGCATTAAGGTGAAGGCCGTGGAGGCCCGTGGCGCGGAAGTGCGGCTGCATGGCGAATCCTACGACGAGGCTTACAGCCATGCAGTGCAGGTTGCTGAAATCGAGGGCCTCACCTTCATTCATCCCTACGACGACCCCGATGTGATTGCCGGCCAGGGAACCATCGGCATGGAGATCTTGCGCCAGCACGCCGGCCCCATTCATGCCGTTTTTGTGGCCGTGGGCGGCGGCGGACTCATCAGCGGCGTGGCCGCCTACCTGAAGGCCCTGCGGCCAGAGATTCGCATTGTGGGCGTCGAGCCCGCGGATGCCAATGCCATGGCGCTCTCCCTTGAGCGCGGCGCGCGGGTGCGCCTGGAAACGGTTGGACTCTTTGCCGATGGCGTCGCCGTGAAGCAGGTGGGCGCCGAGCCGTTTCGCCTCTGCCAGAAACTCCTGGACGAAGTCTTGCTGGTGAGTACCGACGAGATTTGCGCCGCCATCAAGGACGTCTTTGAAGACACTCGCTCCATCCTGGAACCCTCCGGGGCCCTGCCGATTGCCGGGCTAAAACGCTATATCGATCGCGAAGAATTGCGCAACGAAACCTGTGTCGCCATCGCCTGTGGCGCCAACATGAACTTCGACCGTCTGCGTTTCGTGGCCGAACGGGCTGAACTCGGCGAGCAACGTGAAGCGTTGTTTGCTGCCACTATTCCTGAGCAACCCGGCAGCTTCCGGCGCTTCTGCCGCGTGATTGGTTCGCGCCAGGTCACCGAGTTCAACTATCGCTACTCCGACGCGGCCAGCGCTCGCGTGTTTGTAGGCGTGGAAGTGCGCAACCGCGACGAGTATGGCGACCTGCTCGAACGGCTGCGTGCCGAGTTTCCCGAAGTGGTGGACTTCAGTGACAACGAAATGGCCAAACTGCACGTGCGGCACATGGTGGGTGGGCGCGCCCCCGGGCTTGCGGACGAACGGCTCTATCGCTTTGAGTTCCCTGAGCGACCGGGGGCACTGATGCGCTTCCTGGAACGCATGTCCAGCGGCTGGAACATCAGCCTGTTCCACTACCGCAACCACGGCGCCGATGCTGGCCGGGTTCTTGCTGGCATTCAGGTGCCTCCGCGAGACAACCAGGCCTTCGCGGAGTTCCTGGAGAGCCTGGGCTACACCTGCTGGGACGAAACGGGAAACCCTGCCTATGCTCTGTTCCTGCAGTAGACAGCCAGCCGCACTCCCACGCGATCAGCCCCGTACAGAGCTCATCAGTCCGCAGTGCTCTGGAAATAGGCGATTGTCTGGGTAAGCCCCTCCCGCAATGCAACTTTAGGCTCCCATCCCAGCAGTGTCTTGGCCCTCGTGATGTCTGGCTGCCGGCGCTTGGGATCGTCCTCCGGCAGCGGGTGGAATTCAATGGGTGACGGGGTACCGGTAAGTTCCTGGATATACTCAGCGAACTCTCGCATCGTCATTTCCTGGGGATTTCCTATGTTCACCGGATAGCTTTCCTGTGAATGAAGAAGCCGAATCAGGCCATCCACCAGGTCGCTCACATAGCAGAAACTTCGTGTCTGGCTGCCGTCGCCAAAAACCGTAATTGGCACACCGTGCAATGCCTGATCCAGAAACGCGGGCACCACCCTGCCGTCGTTCAGCTTCATCCGCGGACCATACGTGTTGAAGATGCGCGCGATGCGCGTGCGTAAGCCGAAGCGCCGGTGGTATGCCATCGTGATCGCTTCCGCAAAGCGCTTGCTCTCGTCGTAGCAGGAGCGCGGCCCTACCGGGTTCACATTGCCCCAGTAGGTTTCGCGCTGCGGGTGCTCTGTGGGGTCTCCGTAGCATTCCGACGTGGACGTCAGCAGGAAGAGGGAGTTGCCGGCAACCGGGCACTCCAGCATGTTCCGCGTGCCTACAGAGCCCACTAGCAGAGTCTCAACCGGATAATCCAGGTAGTCCTTGGGACTTGCCGGCGAGGCCAGATGCAGCACCGCATCGAACGTGCCTTCAGCCTGAAATGGCTGCGACACGTCTTGATGCCTGAACGCAAAGCGAGGTTCGCTCTCGAGATGGGCAATGTTGCGCAAGTTGCCGCTCAGCAGGTTATCAAGGCCCACCACGTGATGACCATCCGCAATCAACCGGTCGCTCAAATGCGAACCGATGAATCCGGCTGCGCCACTCAACAAAATGCGCAAACATCCCCCTACGTGGGCACAACTATCAGAACTCGATCGCGGCGTCTGTGCGGCGATACGCACCGCTGTTAGCTCTCAGTATATCGAACGGTTTTTTTGAATCCCGCACAAGTTACACTGCGGAAGTACGCAAGGTACTGGCTATGCGAAGATAGTGACGCGAACGCTGAACTTGCCGAACTGCCTGAACGATGCGGAATCCCTGGAAGACCCTCTCCTCGCGTCTCATTTACCAGAACCCCTGGTTCCGCGTGATCGAAGATCAGGTGATCCGCCCCGATGGGAAGCCTGGCATTTACGGCATTGTTGACCTGGCGCCTTCCGTGGGCGTGCTGGCACTGAATGAGCGCAACGAAGTCGCCCTTGTGGGTCAGTGGCGCTATACCCGCCAGCGTTATTGCTGGGAACTGCCCGTAGGGGCCTCCAAATCCTCCGATCCGGGTATGCTTCATGCCGCGCAACGGGAACTTCGCGAAGAAACCGGTCTCGAAGCTTCCGAGTGGATAGAGATTGGTGTCCTCGATAGCATCGTTGGCGCTACCACCGAACGAGCCACCCTCTTCCTCGCTCGCGGGTTGGTGCAGCGGGACGACGCCCAGGATGCTGAGGAGCAAATTAGCGTGCGGTGGGTGCCCTTGCACGAAGCGCTCTCGATGGTGGATCGCCATGAAATCACGGAGTGCATCAGTGTGGTTACGCTACTGCGCGGAGCTGCGTGGCTTGGTGGAAACGGCAGCCCCTCATCGCCACGCATCTGACGATCCCCCGCCTTCTGTCTTGATGATGCCCCCCCCGTGCCGGCGTTCTCGATGTCACCGCATAGAAACCCTCGCCAGCGAAGCGGCGAAGCACGCGCTTCTCTCCTGTTAGCATAGGCCTGTGCCTTCCGCCCAGCGAATGCGGAGTTTCTCTTGCGGAAGCCAGCTACTTCAGTGAAAAGGATCGTAGCGTGCGCATATCATCACTCACTTCCCTCGCAGTCGCCCTCTTGTTTGTGGCAACGGGCAGTGTTGCCCAGACAGGTAAGGAAGACCCGGTTCGTCAGGTTACGGATCCTGGAGTGGTCACCACCGGCCAGCGTGTCGTGCCCGCCGGTGTGCAATCGGTGTTTCCCACGCGCGTCTACGGCGTGCGCTATAGCAATACCTCCGACGACGTCTATGCCCTGGCGGCCAATGGTGTCGTCAAGCTGAACTGGCGTCGCAATTCCGTGGAGCAGCGCATCACGCTGAGTGCGGAAACAGGCCGCGGCGCTTTCACCTCCGGCATACAGAGCATCGCCTACCATCCACAGTCTGAAACCCTGTTCACTGTGGGTATGCAGTCGCGGCAGTCCGCATCGCCTGCCGTCGTCGCGCTAGTTTCCAGCGCCTCGGGAACCAGGACCATCACTGAAGGGCTCGGAGAACACCTCGGCGGTGCGGTGGCCGTGGCCTCGCGGCGGAACAGTGCGGGCCAGCACGCGGCGGTAGCGGCGCTCACGTTTAACAACGAACTCGCCATCTTCGACCTCGCCGCAGGTACTCTGCTTCGTAAGGCAAAGGTGCAGATCGCCCCCGTGGGTGTTGCCCTCAACGCGGACGGCAGTGTCGCATGGGTCTCCAACTGGGGCGGGAAGATTCCCGCACCTGGGGATAGCACGCTGCCCACCGGCTTGACGCCTGACGCTGACCAAGTGGTGGTAGACCGCTTTGGCATTGCTTCCACCGGTACGGTTTCGCGCGTGAATACGGCCACCGGACAAACGTCACAGGTAGTGGCAGTGGGCCTGCATCCCACCGCGCTGCTGTTGGATGAATCGCGCAACCGGCTCTTTGTGGCCAATGGCAACAGCGATACCGTGAGCATCGTGGATACCCGCCAGAACCGCGTGGTTCGCACCATTGAGTTGCAACCCTTCGCCCGCAAGGTCGTGGGCATCGCGCCAACGGCCCTCGCGCTCAGCGCCGACGGTGGCACGCTTTATGTCGCCTGCGGGGGCATCAACGCGGTTGCGGTAGTTCACCTGCCCTCAGGAAATCAATCCACCTCTATCCGCGGCTTGATCCCCACTGGGTGGTATCCCAATGGCCTGGATCTTAGCCCGGACGGCAAGCACTTGGCAGTTTCCACCTTGCTGGGCGTGGGTTCCGGCTGGCGCGACGACGAGAAGAAGCGATTCGTCCACTCCTACCGTGGAACGGTGCATGTGGTGGACCTCCCCGACGACGCGCAACTGGAAAGCTACACCCTCGCCGTGGCGGAGAACAATCGGATGGTGGTGGGGCCAGCTACTCGCGCCGAAGCGCCCCGCAAGAACGCGCGGCCGAAGGCGATCCCTGTGCGCGCAGGCGAACCCTCGCTCGTCGAACACGTGGTCTACATCATCAAGGAAAACCGCACCTACGACCAGGTCTTCGGCGATATGCCCAAGGGCAACGGAGATCCCTCTCTCACGATGTTCGGCGAAAAGGTGACGCCCAACCATCACCGGCTGGCAGACCAGTTCGTACTGCTCGACAACTTCTACGCCACCGGAGGCAATAGCGGCGACGGCCACCAGTGGGTAACACAGGCCAACGAAGTGGATTACGCCATGTGGCCTGGCTACCGCGGCCGCAGCTATCCCTTCGATGGTACGGATCCCATCGCCTATTCCGCGGGCGGCTTCATCTGGGACATCGCCAGCAAAGCAGGCAAGGGCGTTCGGGTATATGGCGAGTACGCCGGGCGGCTTGCCGAGCCGCCGGACGACCGTCTGCCCATGCTCAAGCAGGTGCTCGCCGGCGAAGACTTCACCGCGAAGTATTCTATTGAAGCACCGCTCAAGCCCTTGAACCAGTTCCTGGCGAAGAACTACCCGCCCTATACCAATTCCATCCCCGATCTGGCGCGGGCGCAGATTTTCATCAAAGACGTGGAGCAATGGGAACGCGACGGCAAGATGCCGAACCTTGTCATCGCGCAGCTGCCTTGCGACCATACCTTCGGAACGCGGCCTGGTACCTCAACCCCGGCTGCAATGGTCGCTGACAACGATTGGGCGCTGGGCCAAATAGTGGAGGCCCTCACCAAGACCTCCTTCTGGAAGAAGATGGCGATCTTCGTGGTGGAGGATGATGCCCAGAACGGTGTCGATCACGTGGACGGCCACCGCACCGTGGCACTCGCCATCAGTCCTTACACGCGCCGCGGCCACGTCGACAGCACCTTCTACGCAAATCAGCACATGCTCAAAACCATTGAGCAGATCCTGGGGCTGCCCAATCTGTCGTTGTTCGACCTCATTGCCACCGACATGCGCAATTCCTTCACCGACACTCCCGACTTCACCCCCTACGAGGCGCGAAAGCCAGAGCAGGATCTGTTGGCGGTCAATCCTCCGTTGAGTGCCCTCAGCGGACCAGCACGCGAGGCTGCCGAAGCCTCCCTGCGCATGCGCTTTGATGTCCCCGATGCTGCACCCACCGACAAGCTCAATCGCATCCTCTGGCACGATGTGCGTGGATGGGATACTCCTTACCCCGGCGTGCGTCAGGCGGCGTTCGCGCCGCTCTCGAGCGACGTGGACGATGAGGATCGCGAAGTGGTCGACGCCGAAGAAGCCCGGCAGTAGGCCTGCGCATTGGCGTCAGGCCAGTTGCTGCGTTCGAGAAACACGGGCGGCTCGTACGGGAAGCCCTCCGCGAGCCGCCGCTCCTCGCGTCGCGTGCTCCATAGCACCACTGGACCCAAGAGCCATCCGCTCAGGCGACTCACCACTCCTCCGCATTCCTGTGCAATCTCAGTGCGCAGCTTCCGTATCTCCGCGGCGATTCGCGGGTTCTGCGTCCGCAGGCTCCGCTCCATTGCCCACAGGGCGCCACTGTAGATGGTGCGTAGCGTCAGCGCCTCGCGTGCGAAGCGTTTCTGTACGCGCTCCTCGGGGTGGCTGCGGTGGCGGCGCCAGCCCTCGAGCATGGTCCGGCAGATGCGGTAGAAGCTCGGCCCGTTTGTCTCGAAGTCGAGTTGGAAGGCGCCATCCAGATAACGCTGCGAATCCTCGCGCGCGATGGCCGCGTGCTGAAAATTGAACTGATACTGCCCATGGATGTCCGCCAAGTCCACGTCTACCAGGCGCTGCTCGTCCTTCATCTGCTGGTAAAGCGGTGTACCAGGAACGGGTGTGTACAGCATGAACTGATGAAAGTCCGTGTTGTGCGCGACGGCGTGCGCCATCTCTTCCGCGATGTTCTCGGGTGTATGGTGTTCCAGCCCGACAATGCTTGAACCCAACACCCGGATGCCATGCGCGCGAAGTTCCTTCGTTAGCGCCAGGGTGTCGGTGCCGTTCAGCTTGGCGTACTGCGAGTGCGGTGATTCCAGTCCCATCCACACCCAAGACACACCCAACGACACCAGTTCTTCCATCGTGTACTTCTTGATGGCATTGGCCGAGGAGAACACATACAGTTCCCAGCTCTTGTTCTTTTCCCGCATCAGTTCCAGCAAACGGATACACCGCGCTCGGTGCAGCAGAAAGTTCTCATCCATCACAAAGAAGCACTGGCATTCCAGTTCGCGCTCCATCTGCTCCATCACCGCGAATAGCTCGTCACCCGTCTCAAAGAAGTTCAGGAACTTCCCCTTACCGCCAAAGAAGGCCGACGTTGTGCAGAAATTGCAGCCCAGCGGGCACCCAACAGAGGGAATGATGGTGGCCGCACTCGTCGACTTGCGGCGCGGTGCGGGAATACCCATCATGCGTGTGCCGAAACCGGACTGGATGGCCGGATGCTTGATGGGCGCAGCGGGGTCCTCGCCAAGGTATGTGCGCATCCACGCGATGCCCTCGCCGCGCACGATGTGGTCAGCATCAACCATCCGTTCGATTCCCGGAATGGCCGCCACATGCCCCCCCACCACAATCTGCGAATGCGGCGAAAGTTCGCGCACCACACGGCACATCTCTCGCACCTTGCCCACGTTCACGATGATCGAGGAGATCCCTACAATGTCGTAGTGATTCGCTGAGAGTTCCCGCTTGAAGTCCTCCAGGGTAGGAAAATCCAGCAGGGTGCATGGAGCGCTGATGTTCTTCTGAATCATCATCAGGCCCCATGACCGGTGAAACATCCGCAACGAGAATGGTCCTTGCGCGCGGGTCACCTGGTTGTGATACAGCTCCATCGGATTGATGGCCCGGCTGCCAAACGCATCGTCCTGCGCATAGGGGCCAAACACGGACGACAGCAAAACGCGGGCACTTGCGCCCAAAGGGTGTACGGGAGCGTTAGATAATAGGGTCTTAAACGGTGCAATCATTGCACCTGTAGAATAGCCCCGTCTGGTCCAGCCGGAGTCCCGCCGCCGCAAGTTTTACAAAAGCATTACGTTCTCAGCTCCGTCGCCCTTCCGCCGACACAAGCACAACCACTCCTTATGGCACTGACGCTGATGGCAAATGACGTGTGGGCAGCGTTCTCGGCCTGGCCAAGCACCGTTCAAAAACTCGCTTGCCCGTTGAGCGAGCAAAAGGATAATCGGAAGCGGAATCTATGAACTGTGGCCTGCAAGTCTTCCCAGGACACGGTTGCCGCCGAAGCAGTCCCAACCAAGATCAAAACTGCAAGCAAAGCGATTGATTTCATGTTGCCGGTGACCTCCGTTTCCAGCGCACTGCGGAATCGCGGACGGTCAAGCGCCCTGGGGAGCTGGAAGACTCAGATGCATGAGGAGATCTGACGTCGCGCCGATCGCCTCTGCGTACTGCGCCTCCAGGAGCTGAGACCCTTACCCACTTCCGCTTCGGAAGCGTCGCCACGGGCTTACAGCCTCTCGCGGCGAAGCACTCGCGGAGGCGGAAATGGAATTCCGTCCACCCGCACATGGCCTCTCTCCTGGCGGCAGTGTACTCCTGGCAGAGAGCCGATTCAAGGGTAATTCTCGGTCGAACCCGGTCGCCCATTCGCCCGATTCGCTCGCGCCGCTACCTTTGCCGCAAGATTGGCTCCTCCGCGACAGCCTCTGCACCGCTTTCGCCGAGCACCTCAAGCACAATTGCTCCTATGGACCTCCCATTGCCCCATCCGGTATCGGATTCCCTGAGACGGGCGGATGTCTACCCGGTTGGGGTCGTTTTCGATGTCGTGTTCGATGCTTTCCGAGTTCGGCTCACAACCCTGCCAGATGACCACATCCGATTTGACATCGCCGAAGGGCCCTACGCCCGCACGGAGGCAGTGAGAATCGCGGCGACACCGATCCGCGCCGGCGTCTTCGCCGTGAGCTGGGTGGAGGCCGATGGGGCCACAGTTGTGCATGTGGAGGACTTCGAGCGCGCCGTCGTTCATTCCTATGCCACGCTGCCGAACGGCTCTTTCCTGCGAATGCAGGGGCAGATGCATTTCATTTCGCAACAGGAAGGGCAACGATGAGGCACGTCGAACGCAACAAGGCGCTGGTCCTGGAGGCGATGACCGCTCTGTTCCGGCACCGCGACCCGGGTGCCGTTGAGCGCCTCTGCGCACCGGACTACATCCAGCACAATCCCAACATCCCGCAGGGAGCAGAGGCGCTTGCCAGACTGGTGGCCCAGCTTCCGCCGCCGGTCTCGATGTCGCACAGTTCGAGGGCGACCGCATCTCTTCGCTTTACGTTTTTCTCGACCCGCAAGGCACCTGAGCCATAGGGTTTCGAAAGGAGTTCGTTATGTTCAAGACTGGCCTCGAAGGATTACTTCGTCCCGAAGACAGCATCCTTGTGCTGATTGACCACCAGCCCTACCAGTTCGCCAATCTCAACAGTCACGAGCCGACGATGATCATCAACAACGTCATCGGTCTGGCAAAGGCCGCGAAAGTATTTAAAGTACCGACGATTCTCACCACAGTGGTCGAGGAGCGGGGCGGGTACCTGATCAAGGGGCTTCAGGATGTCTTCCCGGAACAGAAGCCCATTGACCGCACCTTCGTCAACACCTGGGAAGACCCCAAGGTTACAGACATCGTGAAGAAGAGCGGACGCAAGCAGCTTGTGCTAGCGGCGCTATACACAGAGATCTGCCTTGCTATGCCGGCAATCCAGGCGCTGGGTGAAGGCTACGAGGTCTTCATTGTCACCGATGCTTCGGGTGGCGCTTCGGTGGAGGCTCACGACATGGCGGTCCGCCGTATGGTGCAGGCCGGCGCGGTGCCGATCACGTGGCTGGCGACTATGTCCGAGTGGCAGCGCGACTGGGCGCGAGACACGGCTGCGGGTGTTACGGAAATCATTCTGGAGCACGGCGGAGCCGGGGCTGTCGCCACAGCCTGGGAGTTTCAGCTCCTCAATAGCCGTCGCAAGGAAGCTGGCTCCTGAGATGGCCAACCCGGCAACGTCAATCCGAGTTGGGTATTGCCTTTCGCTGACCGGTCCTGTTGCAGAGAACAGCCGGTCAGCACAGCTTGCTCACGAAATCTGGCGGGAGGATGTCAACAGCAGAAGCGGTTTGCTGGGCCGCCCCGTTGAGCTCATCTGTTACGACGACCGTAGCGATGCTTCCCTAGTGCCAGGAATCTACAAACGTCTGATGGATGAAGACAAAGTGGATCTTGTGATCGGCGGGTATGGCACCAACTCTCTCCTGCCTGCAATGCCATTAATCATGGAGCGCCGACGCTTCTTCGTTGGACTGATGGGGCTCGGTGTTAACAACGAGCTTCTCTATCCGAACTACTTTGCGATGATTCCGACCGGCCCTGATCCGAACGCGGCTCTCACCGAAGGCTTTTTCTCTGTTGCTGCAAAGCAAACACCGCGGCCTCAGACAGTAGCCCTGCTATCCGCCGATGCCGAGTTCTCGCGCAACCCCATTCTCGGCGCCATCGCCAATGCGGCGAAGTATGGCTTCGAAGTGGTTCATCGGGCCTCCTATTCGCTGAGCACCGAAGACTTCACGCCCGTCATGGATGCGGTTGCCAGAACTAATTGCGACCTGCTGTTTGTCTGTTCCTATCTCAACGACTCAATCGGTCTCGTGCGAGCCATCCATGCGCATCCGTTTCGCCCGAAGATGGTCGGCGCATCCATGATTGGCCCTCAGAACACAGCAGTAAAGACAACCCTAGGCCCATTGCTGAACGGGTTCATGAACTACGAGTACTGGCAGCCTTCCATGAGACGACGCTCCCGTGTCAACCGTAAAGGGCGTTTCCGGGTTCGTTTTCTTTCGCTCTGGGAACCTGGCTTCCATTCGCATTCCTGGTGGCCGCTTCAGGTTGGCCGGATGCATGCGAGGTCCGTTTGCTAGAGGACGTGCTGCCTACTGTCCCTCGGGTCTCCGCCCTTACGGGCTTTGCCTTACAGCCTGCGTCGCAGTCACGTCACGAACTCGAATTTCCACAGAATCTCGTGATTGTTCTTCCCTTCAGAGCTTGGTCTTGTTCGGTCCTATCTCTTGCTGCCTTGCCGATTGGGCTTATTGGGCGGGAAATGGCTTCCATTCCTCGCCCGTACGCCAGAAACCGGTGCAGGATCACGCTCAGCTTGCGCGCCACGGCCACCACCGCCCGCTTGTTTGCATTCGCCCCGCCCCGCTCGGCCAGCTTCCGGCCCCATTGACGCAATGCCGATTCCTGTCCGCGACGTCCCAGAATGTGGTGCGCACATTGCACCAGCAAGCGCCGCAGTGCTCGTTACCCGCCTTACTGATGCCCAGCTTTGGGTCGTGTTCCCCGATTGGCTGCGCTTCGGCGTCATGCCCGAGCTCCACATCCCGGCTGTTCGCAAAGCGTTCATTGCTGCCTATGGTCAGCACAAATTGCAACGCTGTGATCGCCCCCCACCCCCGGTGTCTTGCGCAGTTTGCTGGCCTCCGGATGCTTGGTTCCGGAGCAGTTGCTCTATTGCTTGGTGACTTCCTTGATGGCCGCGCTCAGTGTGTGTCAATCTGTTCGAGCAGCGGCTCCGGCAGCGTCCTGGTGTCCTTGCAGCCGGGCCATGGAACGCTTCCAAAGGTCAGGGTGATCGTCGTTGGCAAGCGCTTCCCTTCGATCTTAAGCTGCGCGCCTGATTCACCAGCATGGTCCGTGCCCGCACCATCCGTCGCGGGCCTGCAAAGAGGAATGAAATCCAGCTGGCATTCCAGGCTGCGCACGTACACCGCGTTGAGCAACCTGACATCGGCGCGGGCCAGGCGTGCCAGCTTCTCTCGGCATCGTTGCGGTCGCTCTTTTCTTGCTGGAGGTGACCGCCGCCAGATCCGCGGATTGGCTACATGCACCTCATGCCCGTACTGCTTGAGCTGACGCGCCATCCAGCCGAATGCGGTGCTGGCTTCCAAGGCAATGCGTGCCTTCGGGAGGCAACGAAAGTGCCTCTTCAGGCTCTCGGTGTTGGTGTGGAAGCGCTGCTGGTCGGCAACCTCGCCATCCACATCAGTAAGCCAGAACTGGCTCACCTTATCGCCGATGTCGATGCCAATGGTATCCATGGCGGCCACGGTTTCCTTGCCTTCCTTCCGGCCTGATGCTTTGGTACTCTTCTTCATGACTGGTTCTCCTCTTCAGCTTGGTTTGGCTCTGCTTGGCCGCTCTATACGCTATCGCAGAGAACCAGTCGTCTCGCTCCCATCTGTCCCAAAGATGATGTTTTCGGATGTCCGGCAATTTCTCAACAGGTACCAGGAACTTGCTGCTGCCGCGAATGTCGATCTTCTGGGGCATTACATGGGGCCTCTCGCATACGCGCAGATGCAGGTGATCGCCCAGGCTGTCGAAGCAGTCGGCGGGTTTGACGACGCGAAGCTTGCAGCCTACGCGAGGAGCACAGTCTTCCCTACAGTCATGGGAGACGTGCGGTTTGGCGCCAAAGGCGAGTGGGCGGAGCCACGGGTTCTGCAGGTGCAGTTTCAAGGAATCAATGGCCACGATGTCGAGCAGTTTCGGAATGGATCGAGGCAGGCCGTCGTATTCCCGCCAGAAATGGCATCCGGGCCGCTTGTCTATCCTTATGCAGCGGCGCTCTAGGCCCGCCAGAGAGCTTCGCTTCGATGCAGCCTTGAAGGACAAGCTCAAATGATTCGCTTTGCATGCGTGGGATGGGTCTTCTTGCTTTCGAGCGTCCTTTTCGCGCAGCTAGAATGCCCGGAACGACCGCCCCCGTATCAGTTGCTTCGGCAAGACGAGGACTACAGGTATCTGAGCAACCCGATGTGCCGCCTGGACGTTTGGGATCGGCTCAAGTACGTCCGGCTTGGATCGGGCAACGATCGATTTCTGGTCATTGGCGGAGAAGTGCGTGAGTGGTACGAGGGCTTCCGCAATGCAAATTGGGGGAGAGGACCGCAAGATGATAATGGCTACCTCTTGCAACGGCTCACTTTGCACGCCGATGTCCACGCCGCATCTCGCGCTCGATTCTTTGTTCAATTCACCAGCGGCATTGTGGCCGGACGCACCGGAGGGCCAAGACCGGTCATTGATGAGTCGAAGTTGTTTGTGGAACAAGGATTTGTCGACCTCTCGCTTGTTGAACGGCGACAAAGACTCCATGACGTTGCGTCTTGGAAGGCAGGAATTCCGGTTCGGTCTTAAGCAGGTTCGTCGACGTGAGAAGGGCCGAACATTCGCCAGGCGTTCGATGGTGCGTCATTGAAGTGGAAGACTGACTCGTGGCGCATTGATGGATTTGCGGCAAAGCCCGTGCTCAACGGCACTGGTGTATTCGACGCGCCTCCGAATCACCGGTCAACGTTTTGGGGAGTCTATGGAGTTCGCCCGTGGCAAGTGATGAAGGGAGGCAACACCGATCTCTACTACCTGGGACTCGCCAGGAAGGAGCCGCGATTCGAAAGGGGAGCTCAGAACGAGTTGCGCCATACGGTTGGCGGCAGATTGTGGGGTGGGCGAAACGGTTGGAGCTATAACAGCGAAGCAATGTTTCAGTGGGGCTCTTTTGGTGGAAGCAACATTCGAGCCTGGGCTACCGCGCACGACACCGCATACAGGTTTCGCTCGACTGTCTTTCAGCCACAGATCGGAATCGATGCGGGGGTCGCCAGCGGCGACCACGGGGATGGCAGGTCACCGCTGGGGACATTCAATCCACTGTTTCCTACGGGCATCTATTTCGGTCAGGCAGCGCTCGCTCTGAATGGCCCCGTCAATGTATTCTTGGTTGGGCCTCGTATCCGGTTGCAGCTCTCCAGATCGGTCACAGCAACCGTGGATCACCATACGTTCTGGCGAACCAGCCTCCACGATGGTGTGTATGGGCTCGCCACCAATCTACTTATTGCCGGGCGAGATAATCCCCACCGTCACATCGGAAGCCAGCCAACCATTGGAGTGCACTGGAGCGTCAACCGGCATCTTTCAGTTGCCGCTTCCTACGGATACTTCTTCGCCGGCTCATTCTTGGGTCACGCCTCACCCGAGGGCAAGAACGTGGCGTATGCCGGCGTATGGACAACCTATAAGTTCTAGTGTGTGGCAAGTGAAGGTGCAAACATGGAAATTGGTATCGATAGTTTCGCGGCAATCCTCCCCGATCCGGCGACAGGCAAACCGCCATCGGGAACCGACCGCATGGTAGATCTGCTCGAGGAGATCGAGATTGCTGATCAAGTTGGACTCGATGTGTTCGGCATGGGCGAACATCACCGCGCGGAGTTTCTGGACTCTGCGCCGGCAATCATTCTGGCGGCAGCGGCAGCCCGCACCAACAGAATCCGCCTCACGAGCGCGGTTACAGTTCTGAGCGCCGCGGACCCGGTTCGCGTTTTTCAGGAGTTCGCCACGCTCGATCTCATTTCAAAGGGCGCGCCGAGATCGTCGTTGGCCGGGGCTCGTTCGGCGAGGCGTTTCCGTTGTTTGGCCTGCATGGGCGAGATTACGACGCACTCTTTGCTGAGAAGCTAGACCTCTTCCTGAAGCTTCGGGAGACCACTCATCCCACTTGGCACGGCCGCTTTCGTCCGGCACTTACTGGCCAGGGTGTCTTCCCGCGTCCTCAACAACAGAGTATGCCGGTGTGGATTGGAGTTGGGGGTACGCCGCAATCGTTTGTGCGCGCCGGGACGCTTGGTCTGCCACTGATGGTTGCAATCATCGGTGGCACTTTCAAGCGCTTTCGGCCGCTCATTGATCTGTACCTCGAAAGCGGACGAAATGCAGGACATTCTGCTGACAAGCTCTTGGTCGGTGTCCACGCGATGGGTTTTGTCGGAGCGTCAGCCGAAGCCGCCCGGGACGCATTTTTCCCAGGTTGGGCACATCTGGTGTCGACGATTGGTCGAGAGCGAGGTTGGACCAAGCCCACCCGCGAACAGTTCGACGCAACGTGTGGTCCGGAAGGCGCCTATCTGATCGGCGACCCGGCAACAGTTGCACACAAGATGCTCGAAGTGAGCAAAGCCCTCGGTGGAGTGAGCCGTATCACCTTCCAGATGAGCTCGGCATCCCTGGAAACCGAGGCAATGAAGCGGTCAATTGAACTGCTCGGAACCGAGGTGGCACCGATTGTCCGGTCTGCGCTAAGCACTCACCGGTAAACGGATTGGCACAAGCACAAAGCACGCGTCCGATTTCGCAGGCTGCCGGTTGCAGCCATCAGCAGGCTCTCTCGTATCGCTTTCGGGGTTGGTTTCGTATGGCATCGCCTCCCTTCCGCCTGGACGTCTAACGAACCCGCTATCGCGCATCCCGAAGGAGCGAAATTGGCTATTCGCTGCTTCACTCCGGGGTAAGAGGCCTGGCGACTAAGGTACGTCCCTGTACGCTCGACCAGATTGTTGGGCTTCGTGGCGAGTGCCGGATGGAAATGGGATGCCAGATCATCCACGATTTCATCCGCCTCCAGTCCGGCCGGACGCAAGAGTACGCGGTGGAACTGGAGGGCGCAGTGGTGGGCTACGGTTCTGTGGCGGTGGGCGGGCGATCCTTCTACATTTGCATAACCGCAATGGCCGGACCATCGAGGACGTCCCCGATACTCTCTCCCATTCGAACTGCTCCGAAGTCGCATCGGTGCCGTGAAGGAGAGTGGCACTGCAGGACCTCCAACTCCCCCCTTCTACTCAACACGAGTTAGCACCTAGGACCGGAGGTGTTCTGATGATCCTGTGCGATGTATATTCCGCAAAGCCGACTACTCTGCGACCCGATCAATTGAGCACATTAGCCCAGAGTCACCCGGAAACGCCGGCCATACATTGCCGGTAGGCTCTGCCTATGCCGGGTGCAAGCATGGAATGGCGGAATTGCGGGGATGTAGAACAAGCGTGCCAGGACATGGTTCCGGGAAGAATTAGTGGTCGGTCAGTCTCCGACGGGTGTGTATCCTTCTTTGCCACGATCTGCTGATATGCTCATCGTGCTTGCGACAAGGCCACGGCGTCGGCCCCGGCCGGGTAGCGGAGCTGGTCTGTGTTCTCGGTGACGGCTTGCCAGATCACTTCGGCGACATCGGCTTCGGTCGTGAAGGCTGCGGGTTCGGCGAAGGCCTCGAGCAACGGGGCGGCGACGGACTGGTAGGTTTCGGGGATGAGTTCTTGCAGGCGTGTTGCGGTGTTGCTCGTGAAGCTGGTTCCGGGGGCGTATCCGGGTTCCACCAACTTCACCTTGATGTTGAAGGCGCTGAGTTCGAGGGCTAGCGAGCCGGTAAACCCTTCGATGGCGGACTTGCTTCCCGTGTAGACAGCCAACATTGGGATGGGAGCTAGCGTCACGCTGGAGGTCACGTTCACGATTGTTCCCGCATTGCGTTCGCGGAATAGGGGGACTACGGCCTGTGTGACGGCCATGACGCCGAAGGTGTTGGTTTCAAAGACCTCGCGGGTCGTGGACATGGGTGTGGCTTCGAAGGCTCCGAAGAGGCCGATGCCCGCGTTGTTTACCAGCACGTCGATGGTGCCGAAGGTTTTGATGGCCTCATCCAGAGCGGCTCGGATGCTATCGGCATTCGTGACGTCGAGCGGAAGTACTTGCAATTGGCCACTTGAGGCCGCGAAGATTGCGGGGTCCGGTTTGCGCATGGTGGCGACTACGTTCCAGCCACGGTCCAGGAAGAATTGCGCGGTTGCTTTGCCGAAGCCGGATGAGGCTCCGGTGATGAGGATGGTTTTCTGGGGCATAAGTTTTCTCCGTTTGTGTTCCCTTCACAGCCAGGATAGACAAATGCCGGTGGGGTTTCTATAATCAAGACGCCAGAGTTCATTATCAATCGTCCAACATGGATCCGCTTACCGACATTGTCATGCTGCTGCGCCCGCGTGCGGCGTTTTCCAAGCCAATCACGGGAAAGGGCCGCTGGGGCGTGCGTTATGAGTCCCACGGAGGCCCCAGCTTCTGCATCGTTCAGAATGGACATTGCTGGCTGACCTTGGGTGATCAAGAGCCGTTGCTGCTTGCCGAAGGGGACTTTCTGTTGTCGCCGTTGACGCCCAGTTTCACGATGCAGAGTGAGCTTGGTGCAGTGTGTGTGACTAGCCGTCCCGCGCGAACAGGCGTGCGCTACGGGGCGCCCCGAGGCCGTCCGGACTTTCGCATGATTGGCGGAAGCTTCGAGGTGGATATGGTGAATTCCGCCTTGCTGGAATTGGTTTCCCAAACAATTCATGTAAGAGCGGCGGAGTTCGACACAAGCCGTCTGGCCAAGATTCTGGAACTGTTGCTGGACGAATACCGGGCGGATCGGCCGGGGCGTGAGACGATCCTGCAGCACTTTCTGGAAGCGATGCTGGTGGAGGCGCTGCGCTGGCCTTGTCTGCGGACTCCGTTGGCTAACCCTGGGACGCCTGTTCGCGGTGAGCGTTCCACTGGCGGTTCGCCGTGTGCGAATGACGATGCCGGAGGCGCGGGATGGATGGAGGCGCGGCCCGGATTGATTGTCGGTTTGCGGGATGCCCAGATTGCGCGAGCGTTGCGGGTGATGCATGCGGATGTGGCGCACGCATGGACGGTAGCGACGCTGGCGAAGTGCGCGGGGATGTCCCGGTCAGCGTTTGCGACGCGTTTTACGGAGAGGGTGGGCTGTGCTCCGTTGGAGTATCTGACGCGCTGGCGCATGAGTCTGGCACAGGATGCGTTGAGCAGGGGCGGTAGGTCCCTGGAGGGCTTGGCCGTGGAGCTTGGGTACCAGTCTGCGAGTGCGTTCAGCACGGCGTTTCGCAAACGGCTGGGATGCCCCCCGGGGGCGTTTGCGCGCAGGGCGAGGGCAGGCGCTTGAACGCTAGGTAAGAATCGACCATATGACTAAGCGGTTATGTGGTGGATGCGGATACTGGGGACGGCATCCCGGACGTTAGTGTCTATTTAGCGGGGGCTAGAATTCAGTTTCGCAATCGGCGTATGCAGGCATTACCTGGAGCGGAACCCGGTGCTGCTAATGGCTACATGGCCGCCACGGAACCTACCTGCTGTGGCCATGGCCAACGCGCCTCTGAATCCAGAGAGGCGCCGCAAGATATACGCACGGACTTTCTACCCAAATCTGTCTTCGATTGCCGCAAGCACGCCACGTTGTTGAAAAGCGGGGAAAAGAGGGAGGGGATCAATCTGCAAATGGGGCGCGACCCCTCACTTTGCGTGGAGGGCAAAGAAAACGGGCTTGCAAAGCAGCAGAAGGCGCAGATCACCCTGGAACATACGGATCCCGGCTTCGGCGCGACGAGGAAAGGAGGGTCTTCCTTCAGTTTCACATGGTTTGACATTGTGGAAGCTGGCAGGCAATTCCGGATCTGTGGCCTGACCGATGGAACGTATTTCATTCGGGCGCAAGACTTCCAAGAAGGCCAGGCGCTTCCGGTCACCATGTTCGGGGAAACGGTGGTGACGCTCTTGGGTCGAGACGGCAAGGATGCAGATCCCGAATTCCGTCTTTTAGAATCCATGGGTTACGGCTATTCTCAAGAGAGCGGATACCCGGCTAGCCGGGCGATATAGGCCAGCGGGGTGCGTCAGCGCCCCGTCTCGTCGCAGTTAGAGAGGAACCCCGAGTGGGGTGGCACGTCTTATGTCCTCTTCCCATTGCCGGCTCCGGAATGGGGTTTTAGGGACCGTCCCCAGAATCCTGGAAGGCGCGATGCATCAGCTACAGTGAGGTAATGCGGATGCGACAAGATCGATTGCCAACGGATTGCACGTGGGGCTCCGCGGGGATGCAGTGCCCGCTGAGACCCGTGTGGCAAGGTGTTGTGGTCGCCAGCCTGGGCCTCCTGCTGGTGCTTTCCACCGCCGCCCAGCACGCAACCTCTGGGCACGGACCTGACAGCGGGCGCCAACCGGGAGCAGCTTCACCCGCGCACGCTTCGCTTGCTCTGGAGCGCGTGGCGGCAATCCACGGCCAGCACGGCCCGTTTGCCGTGGCCGGGTACCGCATGGGCGAAGCCGCCCTTCGGGCACTCGGCCTTTCGCGGGGCAGCTTCGAACTGGAGGTGGTGCATCATTCCCCCGCCCAAGTGCAATGGAGCTGTATCGCGGACGGACTGCAGGCTGCCACGGGAGCCAGTGCGGGGAAGCTGAATCTGCGCCTCGTGGAAACCAGCGGAGAGGTGTATTCGCTGGTGCGGAATCAGACTGGCCAGTCACGGTTCGAGCTTAATGACGTTCGCTCCACGATTGAGAACCTCCCCCATGATCGTCTGGCCGATGCGGGCGTGGTGGTGATGCAGATTCCGGCTGAGCAGGTGTACCGGCAAATTGGATCACCCTCGCAACCTGGGAAGGAAGCGGGGCAACATCATGCCCATTAAGCACCTGCCAAACCTAAGCCGGCGGGATGCGGGCATGAAGAATCTCCACCGGGGGCGATGGATTAGGCCAGCCGGCCGGCAAGCCCTCGCGAGTTTCATCGTGTCTCGCATCGGCGAGCCTCATCGTCTCAAAGCGTAGCGGGGCTCCCAACGGGCAGCAGGTTCCGCGGCCACTGTATCCGCGTCGTCAACCTCACGCAGCAGGTAGTTGGGCAGGCGGGTCACGGCACTGCTTCCTGGCGAAGCCTCTTGCTGGCTCGCGGGAATCTTTTGGTCGAGGATCTGCAGTTCCAGCAACTCCTTGTCCAGTGACTTGCCCACGTGGTAGCCAGTGATCATGCCGCCGATCCAGCCGATGAGAAGGCGTGGGTCCTGCTCCCCTCCCCCGGCGGCGACCGCTAGCAGGCCACCGGCAAAATAACCAACGATGGTCCCGGCCCATCGCCCACTCACGCGTTGTGGGTCTTTGACGACGCGAAAGCGCGTGATGCTGTTGCGGTCCACGCGGACGTTGGCGTACTTGGCGTACAGGCCGCCTGGCTTGGAACTGTGCACAGCCACCAGAACGCCGTCTGCATCCTGGCTCAGCAGTTCGCCACGCAGCACTCGCTGGCGCTCGACTTCCACCACTACCGGGCGTTTGGCGACCACATTCGCGAGGTCCCCCCACGAAACCGTGAGGGCATCGGCGCCGGAGCAAAACACCATCGGGCCGATCAGCCGAATTGCAATAAGCAGTAAAACCGATAGCCGCATCGGAAATGTCTCCTTGCTGGAATTGTGCTTTGCAATCGGATTGCCTGCAGCAGAAATCCATCCAGCGGCTCCCGGAAGGCTGCCAACGGATGCCTGCAGGCAGCGAACGGGGAGGCTCAACTGCCCGGAGGCTTCCGCGCGCTTACCATGGAAGGCAATGCAGGACGACGCGGAATCCCTGGGGGGTTCGGGGATATAGCTCAACCTCGAAAATTTGTGTGAGAGGAATTCCCCCGTCCGCCGACTACACCCACGATGGGACGCATCGGCAGTGTGGTAGCGATCGGCTGCCTGCATCACGTGACGCAGCGCGGCAACTTCCGGCGAGAAGTCTTCCTCGACGATGAGGACCGGCTCACCTATCTGGCGTTGCTTGGCGCCGCAGCAACCGAGGCGCAATTGCGAGTGGGAGTTTCGGTGACAGCGGATGCCCGGCTAGCCGGGCGATATAGGCCAGCGGGGTGCGTCAGCGCCCCGTCTCGTCGCAGCAAGAGAGGAACCCCGGTGGGGTGGCACGTCTTATGTCCGCTTCCCAATTCCGGCTCTGGGATCACCTGGTGTTTGCCACCAAGGAACGGAGGGTCTGGCTCGAACACGATCTTCGGAAGATGGAACCAACCGGGACAGGCCTCTCACCGAAGTTTCGAGGTTGAGTGAATGTCCCCGAAACCCTTTGCTGCATCGCGACCGGTGCTTCTCATCGCCAATGTGATGCGTCAGCCCCGCCGCCAGAGCCCGAAGCAGAGCGAGGGCGCGTCACAGAGGACAGCCCCGCGGCGTAAGCCCGGGGTTCATCCCCATCCCAGAGCCCGAAGCAGAGCGAGGGCGGCTCACTCAGCACCACGCTGTGCGGAATCGGCACCGCTTCACCCGGAGACGCCTTCCCCTCTCCGCCCCGATCTGCGCCTTGAACGGATCTAAACACAGCACGCCCCTTCCCCGGACGGTGGACTGTCGTGCGCGCCCAAGCCTCTACTCGCGCAGCGCCCAGCCATCCAGGCGCCAGACTGTCCCCTCTCCGCCCGAACGTTTCCCGAATCCAGACCATCCGCACCGCAAATCCTTGCCGCGAAGCCCAAAATCGGCTAAGCCGCAGGGACAAACGCCTCAACCTAGCCGCAGGGACAGACGCCTCAACCTCGAAACGCACCTTCTAGCCGCAGGGACAGACGCCTCAACCTCGAAACGCACCTTCGAGGGGGCCAACTCCTGTTGGAATGCCAACGCGGCATTTCCCACCAGCGCACCAATCCATTCGCCTACACCTCCTGGCCAATCGCGGACCCCGCCGAAGCAATCGCCCAGCCTGCCTCATCCCTAGCGCATCCGAACGTCGCGTCAGCGACCGAAAGTGAATAGCCAGGTGTTTCATACGCCTGGACCCGTTCCCCCACCCCCCTTCGGACCGCGTCAGCGGTCCAACGGCCAGCGTCACAGGCGCTACCCAAGCAGGAACGGTCGGTGCAAACCGGCGGAAGGGCAAAGGAACGAGGCATCGCAGAGCCACAGGTGCGCCCCCCTCGCTCCCAGACGCCCCCTGCGGGCTGCGGAATCTGAAGCTACGCCGCCCACTGGGAAACCCAGAAACACGGAGGCTTCCATGAGACGACGCTCCCGTGTCAACCGTAAAGGGCGTTTCCGGGTTCGTTTTCTTTCGCTCTGGGAACCTGGCTTCCATTCGCATTCCTGGTGGCCGCTTCAGGTTGGCCGGATGCATGCTGAGGTCCGTTTGCTAGAGGACGTGCTGCCTACTGTCCCTCGAGGTCTCCGCCCTTACGGGCTTTGCCTTACAGCCTCCGTCGCAGTCACGTCACGAACTCGAATTTCCACAGAATCTCGTGATTGTTCTTCCCTTCAAGAGCTTGGTCTTGTTCGGTCCTGTCCTCTTGCTGCCTTGCCGATTGGGCTTATTGGGCGGGAAATGGCTTCCATTGCTCGCCCGTACGCCAGAGCCGGTGCAGGATCACGCTCAGCTTGCGCCACGGCCACCACCGCCCGCTTGTTTGCATTCGCCCCGCCCCGCTCGGCCAGCTTCCGGCCCCATTGACGCAATGCCGATTCCTGTCCGCGACGTCCCAGAATGTGGTGCGCACATTGCACCAGCAAGCGCCGCAGTGCTCCGTTACCCGCCTTACTGATGCCCAGCTTTGGGTCGTGTTCCCCGATTGGCTGCGCTTCGGCGTCATGCCCAGGAAAGCTCCACATCCCGGCTGTTCATAGCGTTCATTGCTGCCTATGGTCAGCACAAATTGCAACGCTGTGATCGCCCCCACCCCGGTGTCTTGCGCAGTTGCTGGCCTCGGATACTTGGTTCCGGGCAGTTGCTCTATTTGCTTGGTGACTTCCTTGATGGCCGCGCTCAGTGTGTCAATCTGTTCGAGCAGCAGCTCCAGCAGCGTCCGCAGTGTCCTTGCAGCCGGGCCATGGAACGCTTGCCAAGGTCAGGGTGATCGTCGTTGGCAAGCGCTTACCGCTTCAATCTTGGCCAGACTGCGCGCCTGATTCACCAGCATGGTCCGTGCCGCACCATCCCGTCGCGGGCCTGCAAGAGGATGTGAAATCCAGCTGGCATTCCAGGCTGCGCACGTACACCGCGTTGAGCAGCCTGACATCGGCGCGGGCCAGGCGTGCCAGCTTCTCGGCATCGTTGCGGTCGCTCTTTTTCTTGCTGGAGGTGACCGCCGCCAGATCCCGCGGATTGGCTACATGCACCTCATGCCAGCACTGCTTGAGCTGACGCGCCATCCAGCCGGAATGCGTGCTGGCTTCAAGGCAATGCGTGCCTTCGGGAGCTTGGCAAGTGCCTCTTCAGGCTCCTCGGTGTTGATGTGAAGCGCTGCTGGTCGGCAACCTCGCCATCCACATCGAGCCGGCAGAACTGGCTCACCTTATCGCCGATGTCGATGCCAATGGTATCCATGGCGGCCACAGTTTCCTTGCCTTCCTTCCGGCCTGATGTGATGCTTTTCTTCATGACTGGTTCTCCTCTTCAGGTTGATTGGCTCTGCTTGGCCGCTCTCTACGCTATCGCAGGAGAATCAGTCAATCTCATCCCATCTGTCCCGGTTGGTTCCGATGCCGGGACTCGGAGATGCGATGCGTCGTAGAATTGGGGCGATGGGAAGACTTGGCCCGTTCCTTAGGAATCGGTGGATTTGGCTTGCGATAAGCGCGGTTATCGTCAGCATTGCAGGTTACCTTTGTCTCCGGGTGGGGTGCCACCGCTTGGAAGTCTGGGGACTCGTGACCGGCACTCTAGGATTCTTTCGCGGGCAGTCAGACCTTCTCCAGGCGATCGGCGGGATGGCTGCGGCATGCGCGGCGTTATTAGCATGGCGGGCTGCGGAACGAAGCGAAGCAACACAGCGTGCCGTTTTCGACCTGGAGGATCTGCGATTTCGTCGAGACCTGGAACCGGAGTACCAATTGGATCTGAGGCCAGATAGATCGCAATGCGAAGCAGCAGATGGTTATCACCCAATATGTATCCTGACGTTTCTCGGCCCTTCGGACTGCCGGGAGGTCAAGGGGCGATGGCAGACGCTGATTAGTACGCGGGCTGCTCGGAGACAGTTGTCGACAATCAATGCACGATGTGCGGTATCTTTCGGACCGGTGAGAGACCTTCCAGCAATCCTCTTTCCCGACGACAGAATTACTATTGACATCAGCCCAATGCTCGACGAATCCGTAGGCCGGATACAAAACGACCCAAGCATTGTGGGGCCAAAGGTGGATGCGATCGAGGTGATGCTGACACTTTCTTTCCGTTTTGGGAAGGGTTGCAAGTGGTGGTATCGCGAGGAGCATCTCGTTTTCTGCCGTGCACCGCACTACTGGGTTGGTCGTCGATGCGGGCTCGAACAAGCTGCGAAATCCCTCTCTTGTGGATATACAACGCTTGTTCGTGATGGCCCGTTGCCATTGGAGGAGTTTTGGACTGGTCCCTATCGAGTAGTCCCTCTGAACTCCAGCGACGACCAACCCGCAACCTCAGACGGCGCTCAGGCCCAGTAGAACAACCGTGACAGATGGGATGAGACGGCTGGTTCCAATCGGATAGCGTAGTCCGCGTTGGCCAAATCCAAGCTATAGTCGAACCAGTCATGAAGGATGTGTCCTGTTCCCCCCAAAACAGGTCAGGCGAAGGCGGGTGCGGGCCGACCGTTGATCGCGCGGCTCGCCCTGCGAGAGTGAAGCACAATGGCTGACGGTTTTTGGAAGGGGATGGGCATGCGGCGAGCAATGAGTGAACCGCCCAAAGAGAGAATGTGAACGCATAACGGTCAGAAGGATACGTTATCTTCGGGGTCGTCCCACGCCGCTGTGAAGAGCGCGCCAGCCTTGATCATCTCGTCGTAATGCTCGGGGTATTCTGATTTCATCTTGAGCAGCGCGTAAATGCGGTCCACAGCAGATTTGATCAGAATCCTCATTTCCTCCTGCGTGATGTGGGAATACTCGGACTTGCCGCTGCAGCGGGGGCAGGCTTTTCCGGCATGTATGTCCTCAATAGCGCCGTTTCGAAATGCGTAGACCACAATGGACTTTGCTTCCTGTGCGAGGTCTTCCAGGTCACGGTCGGTCGCGATCTTCTTAGCATTCTTTTTCGCTCTGCTCTTCATTCCAACCTCCGTTACGTGTTCCATCTATCTTCCATGACTTCTAGGGGCGCCGGCGCAACCATCTTGCCCGGTGAACGTTTCTGGTTTCGTTCTTGTTCCTCACGGTGGACTGAGAGAGAGAGGTAGATTAGTGCCGCGCGCGCGAGCTTGAGAATGAGGATCGTCTTCTCTTCGAACTCCTCAACAGTCAAGGAGCGCCGCAGAGTCTCTTGTTCGGACTTAGCTACGGATAAGGGACCTTCCATGTGAAGTTGCAGGTATTTGTGTTCCAGGTGGTTGCGAATGTCATTCAACTCGGCGGCATCCGGCTCCATCGCTTCTTGAAATCCGTCTTCGAACAAATCCTTCGACAGCCAGTAGAGTCCCCGCAGTGGCCAATTCTCCCGCGCGGTGAACGCTGGCGCCAACACTTTGCCCTTCCGATCCGTTGGGTCGAGCCAGACCTTTCTAAACGACCCATTGAGTCCTTTGCGGCCTAGTTCGAAATAGGCATTCAAGAAGTGAGCGATCTTGTCAAACAGGGAGTATGCCATGCGAAAGGACATTCGCAGCTTCTCCGTCGCTAGGGCGTACGCTGGGTCATCCCAAGTGTCGTATAGGAGCACATCGCGGTCAGAAAAATGCAACGGCCTGGGCTGCAATGCCTCGTAGCAGAGGTATCTGGCGGAGACGAACTCTTGTTTCATTTGATTGAAGAAACCGATCGCGGCCGGTGGCCCGCAGCCCGTCGGCTCAATCGGCGCCACGATCGTGGGCAAGGTCAGGATGTCTCGCGCAGCAATAGACGAAGGCCCTGTATCGTTAAGAGGGTTCAGAAAGAGGCGCTGTCGTAGACACCATTGACGATAGGCGCGCTCGCTCTTGCTTCGGCCGTGGCTGTATCGCCGCTTCAGCAGTAAGCGGCCACACCGGTAGTGCTCGGCGGAGAGATTCAGGGCCTGCCACTCGCGCGCGAAGTAGACTCGTAACCGTTCTTTGTCTGTTCCCTCGTAAAGCGCTTCATCCGCCAACGCCTGCGCGAAGCCATCATTCGCGGCAGCTATGAGCAGTTCAGCATGGCCGGGATCATAAAGGCTGTAACCGTAGTGACAGAATGCGATTGCTCGATTGCCGTTCGCGGCAGCAAAACGTGGGATGAGAGCGATGGCGCGATCCCACATTTCTACAGCCTCGATAAAGCGACCTAGGAAACTGAGCCCATTGGCGAGATTAGTGTAGATCTGGCACTTTCTGAGCTTAGAGAGGTCGGGAAATCCCGGATGGGTGATGGCGCGGCGAAGTTCGAGCAGTTCGTTTTGCAGTTCCGTTTGGTGACAATTCCACTCCGCGCCGCTGCCACCTATCCGCCCCCTTGTAGACCATATGTTTGCCCTGAAATAGTGTGTCAATGCGCCAAGAGATGACGCAAGCTTCGACTCCACCAGTCCATCGAGCAGTAAGGACGCACGCGTCAACTCTTCCTCTGACCCTGCGTCAGAGGCGGCATCGATCAGCAAACCAATGCGATCCAGTTCCTTGCGGTGGGACACGGCTTCGCTTTCGTTCGTCGCCAATAGACCGTTGTGCGCATGTGCCACCCGTGACGGCCACCTGGGAAAACCGGACAGAAAACCCTGACAGCACTTCGTCCCCGTTTTCCCATCTCTTCCCTCGTTTTCCCCTGGAATTTGCTACTTACCGTGGACGCACGTTTACTTGATAGGAGCCTCCGAAGAACCAATTGAGATCGACACAGGCGCTGTACTCGAGCATTCGAACGCCATCCCATTTCTGGAAGCGGTAGAATAGAGTACCGAGGAAGTAGAGGTGACGTCGCACCTCTGCCATCGGACGCCCGTCCTGTACCAGTTTGTAGAAATCGACCGAAGCCCAAACTGTTTTGTCGGCAAAGTCAGTACGTTTGGTTTGATTGGCGATTAACGCCAAGACAGAAGACAAGTGATCTGTTCTCATACATTATCCCTTCTATACGCGCCTACAGGGCACACCTACAGGCTAGCACCCCGGGGGTTCCGGTGACATTCAGGGGTTCCGGTGACACGTTAACCCCGATCTCTGACGGTTACGAGGAACACTGCGGGGAACACTCTGCGGGGAACACTGCGGGGAACACTGGGGACGGACACCTCAACTCCCGATCTCCATCCTGCCGTCGGAGCGCACAGGTTTCAGGGACGGAGCAAGTTTCAGGGACGTACTAATTCACTATTTCACCCAAGATGGGCTGAGCCGCAGCGCTTCCATGTAGCATCACCTGCTTGGGTTTGGGGCCACGCTTTTGTGGCAACAGGGCGCGGTTCAGCTTGGTCTCCAACTCCGCTACGAAATCCGGAGCGCCGAACGGACGACCCGGGAAATCGGGACAGTCGATTTTACGTGAGATTCTTCCCGGCCTCAGCGTAGGCCCCGAGCCCACCACCCCAGCAACCCGCCTCGCGCCAGCGAGTCCACGTCGCCTTCGCCCCACTTGGCGAATGCGACTCCTAACCCCTAGACCCTAACCCATAAACTGCAGTTCCCGCCAGTTCCCCAAAAACATCCCTTTTCCTTCCAACCACATACGCCCCGCAATTTCAGACTCCACCCTCCCGCGCCGCTATACTCACGTGACTGATATTTTCTCCGCGGGAGGACCATAACCATGAGCGACGATACGTTGCGATTCACCAACTCCGACACGAACTCCGACACCATCCCCGACGAGCCATCTGACAACGGCCAACCGGCAACCGACAACCCGTGTTTTGGAGCTAACCCCCAATCCCTAGACCCTAACCCCTCGCCCTTCCCGCTGACAACGGCAAACCGACAACGGACAACCCGTGTCTTGGAGCTAACACCTTCCCCGCTGACAACTGTGAACCGACAACGGATAACTTCTCTTCATCCCCCGGTCCCACCGGACCGCGCACTCCCGAGGGCAAGGCCCGTTCCGCACAGAACGCCCTCAAACTCGGCCTCCATCCAGCGCCACGTTCCTCCTCCCCCACGAGGACCCCGCCGAGTACGCCGAACTCCGCGATTCCATCCTTGCCATCTACGAACCCCAGTCCGCCCGCGAAACCCTCGCCGTCGACGACATCTCGCAATGCCGCTGGGCCTTCCGCCGCTTCGACGAGGCCGAACTCATGGCCATCGAGAAGGCAACCCGCCCTACTTCGCCGATCCCAAATACCCTACTCCTACGGCCGGGCCTCGGCGGACTCGCCGAACCCAGAAATTCGAGCCTGGCCGTTACGACCCCATGCTCGACCGCCGCCCATGCTCGACATCCCGCTCTGGCCGGGCCTGAACAACCTGCAGCGCTACCGCACCTGTGGGAGCGTCGTCACCAACGCGCGATCGCCAAGATTCGAACGCGCCTGCAAAAACCCGCCGCCAGGACGCCCGCGACCGCGAGAGGCAAGAGTGGCTGAAAGCCCGCATGGCCCGCGAAGAGCGCCGCAAGCAACGCGACCTCCGTCGCCAGCAGCAGGAGGAAGCCACCGAGCGCCGCCGCGAAGCCCGTCACGCCGACCTCCAGGCCAGGGGCCAGGCGGATCTCCGCTTGCGCCAGGCAATGCTAGCCACCCTCCGCCCCGAAGAGTTCGTTTCGCAAAATCCGCCAACTCCTGCAAACCCCGTGCCGCCAGCGGCCGGGGACGCCCGCCCCACTATCCAGAATCGAGCCGAATAGCTCCACCGGCTGCGCGTCGGACCAACATTTGGCCCGCCAACCGGGGAATGGAGAGTGGAGTCTATCGGGATTCTTGCGATCAAACAGAGGTCGGCTAGGGTGACGGGGCGTCTTGTCCGTCTGTGCGTGGTAAGGAACGGGCGGACTATGTCTGCGGACACTGTCTGCGCGGGGAGGCACCGGAATTCCCTACAATGGAGGGATCACTATGCCTTTACCTGATGGGGAATTTTACCGGATTAGCAAACTGCCGCCCTACGTGTTTGCCGTCATCAATGAGATGAAGGCCAAACTGCGGGCAGCAGGGCACGATGTTGTCGATTTCGGAATGGGGAATCCGGACGGCGCATCGCCTGAACCCGTGGTGCAGAAGGCAATTGAGGCCATCCAGAACCCGCGTAACCACCGCTACTCAATGTCGCGGGGCATTCCGCGATTGCGTCAGGAGATTGTGGCGCACTATGCGCGCGAATACGGCGTTGCGTTGGACTCAGAAAAAGAAGCGATTGTCACCATGGGCGCCAAGGATGCCCTGGCTCACCTGCTGTTTGCGGTAATTGGGCCGGGTGACCTCGTGATTAGCCCGAATCCCTGCTACCCCATTCATCAGTACGGGGTGCTGATGGCCGAGGGACACAACTATATGCTGCCGGTGGATAACCCCAGCGAGTTTCTGAACCAGTTGGAGGACGCCTTCCGGACGATCGCCCCCAAACCGCGGATGGTGCTGGTGAGTTTTCCGCACAACCCTACTGGCGCCTGCGTCGATCTGGACTTCTATCGTCACCTCATCTGGCTTGCGAACAAGCACGGCACGATGGTGATCAACGATTTCGCCTACGCCGACATCTACTTCGACGGCTACAAGCCGCCCAGCATCCTGCAGGTGGAAGGCGCCAAAGACGTGGCGGTCGAGATCTACTCGATGACCAAGAGCTTCAACATGGCTGGCTGGCGCGTGGCCTTCTGCCTTGGCAATGCCAAGATGATCCATGCCCTGTCGCGGATCAAGAGCTATTTGGATTACGGCATCTTCCAGCCGCTGCAGATTGCCTCCATCATCGGGCTGCGCGAGTGCATGAGCTACAGCGCGGAGATCCGCGAGACCTACCGGAAGCGGCGCGACGTGCTGGTGAAAGGGCTACAGGAGGCAGGCTGGCCGGTGGAGGCGCCCAAGGCCTCAATGTTCCTGTGGGCCAGGTTGCCAGAGGCCTACGAAGACCTGGGCTCCCTGGAGTTTTCAAAGCTGCTGATGAGTGAGGCGCTGACGGCGGTGTCACCCGGCATTGGATTCGGCCCCGGCGGCGAGAACCATGTCCGCTTCGCGTTAATCGAAAACGAGCACCGCACCCGGCAAGCCGTCCGTGGCATCAAGCAACTGCTCAAGGCTCGGAAGAAAGTTGCGGTGTAGTCCCGCAGAGGGGTCGTAGCGATTGATTCGCGGTTTCGTGCGACGGTCGAAGTGTAAGGTGCTGGCCGCGGGCTAAGCACATCAAGGTATGCGACCAAGACAAAGGAAAAGGGCCTCCCGTCGGGAGGCCCTTTTCCTTGATCGAGCTTCAATCCTTCAAGCGGTGAGCCTGAATCTTGGTAGTTCTAGGCGGCAATGCGGCGACGGCGCAGCATCGCCAAACCCAACAGGCCAAGGCCCATCAAGGCATACGTCGTAGGCTCAGGCACCTCAACGTTTTCTGAAGTGAAGAGCAGCGACTTAACCGAATAATCAGAGTCATTGCCGACCTCAGTCTGGGAAATCGCTGTAAACTCAAGACTCTTGACCTTCGCCTGCCCCAACGGGAAGGCGGAGAAGGAGAACCACCCGGCGTTGTTCTCGGTCATAGGCGAGATGTTGGTCACCGTGCCGAAGCCAGTCCAGGTTAAGGTATTGAGCGGATCTAAGTCCGCTGTGAAGAAGAAAGTGGTTACAGAATTGTCCGCGAAAGTGACAGTGACGGAGCCTTTTTCCTCAGGATCGCCAAACTCAGGGCCATTGTAGAAAACCATGATGTCAAAGGCTTCCAGAGTAACGCCACCCGGTTGCGTGAATTCGAATTTGAGCCACTGGCCAGGATCAATTTCACCAATCGTGCCAGCATTCGTTCCAAGACCGTAGGCGGTATCCGCCGGGGCGGGAACAACGTAATCTTTGGCTTTGCAGGCGAAGCCGTCACTTGAGGTGATGTTAAGGCCCGGAGTGGCCGCCCCAATGAACGTACCTCCAGCGCACAACTCAAGCGGCGCTCCCACCGCAACGATAGTCATCGCAAGTGCGATTAGACCAATTGATAAAGAACGGAGCCAACTCGACATGCTTCCTCCTCGTTAATCAACTCGATCCAGGTTTTAGAATTCTAGACCGATCCAGACCTGAGTCTACATCGAACGGTTGGTGATTGGAACTGTTTTTTCAGTAACTTAGCAGATTATCCGTTCTGAGACGTATAGTACTCTTGTCGAAATGTTTGGTAGTTCTACGCGTACAGCGACTTCTGGCGGCGGTGGTGGTTGAGGTGGAGATCCTATGTAAAATACTGAAAAATAATGCTATGGGGGAAAACGCCAAACTGGCGACCACTTCGATTAAACGGCTAGTACTTCAGATGGGCGCATCCAAACTCTCAAGTGTATCGAGCCATCGTACTATTCTCGCGGCCAAGCAGCATGGTTGCGTTTCTTGGTGGATTTGTACGGCAGGATAAGAGATTCGTACCGAAGGAACCCCGTAGAGCCAGGAGGCGAGAACTAGGGCTAGGGCCGTGGGCTTTCGTGAGCAGCGACGGGAGTGCATTGGCCCTGCTCGGACCCCACGGATCGGTCCCCTTGGGGCGCGGACGGTTCCGTGTACTGGCTGACCGCTCAGAAGGGTCGACGATTTCGAACTCGCGATTTAGGTCTGCCCGTAATACGCCCCTGCCCCGTGCTTTCGGAGAAAGTGCTTGTCGTGCAGGCAGTCAGAGATAGCGGAACAGTCGGCGCGGAGCGCAACCGTCGCGAGGGCGAGTTGGGCCACTTCCTCCAGAATCACCGCATGGCGGGCGGCGTCTTCCGGGGTTGCGCCCCAGACGAAAGGTGCATGACCGGCAACGAGTACGGCGGGGGTAGTTAAAGGGGAAATGCCCTCGAACCGGCGCACGATGGCGTGGCCGGTGTTTGCCTCATAGTCTTCGGAAATCTCTTCGGGGGATAGTTCCGGCGTCACACGGACAGGCCCGTGAAAGTAGTCTGCGTGAGTGGTGCCGAAGCAAGGAATCTCGCGGCGGGCCTGGGCCCAGGAGGTGGCAGCGCGGGAATGCGTGTGGACGATGCCGCCGATCTCCGCGAAGGCGCGGTAGAGCACCAGGTGCGTGGGCGTGTCGGAAGAGGGCTTGAATCGGCCTTCCACCACCTTGCCATCCAGGTCCACCACCACCATATCGGTGGCCTTCAGCTTGTCGTAGTCCACCCCGCTGGGCTTGATTACTACAAGGCCCTTGTCACGATCAATGCCACTTGCGTTGCCGAATGTGTAAAGCACCAGTCCGCGCCTCACCACCTCCAGGTTGGCCTCAAGCACTTGTTCCTTCAACTTCTTAAGCATTGCCACTCCCCTTGCGCGCGGCTTCGGCAATCAGCCGCAACTCCGGTAACGCGTCGCCAAAGCTCGCCGCCGCGGCGTCGCGCCTCCCCATGCCAAAGTACAGCTTGCGATAGATCGCGTAAAGTCGCTCGTAGGTGGCGGCCGCTACGGGGTCCGGCTCCACGATGCGAAACTGCGGGCACAGCGCGTCCTGGGCTTGCTCCACCGTGGCAAAGGTCCCGGCCGCAAGAAAGGCGAAGATGGCGGAACCAAGGCTGGTGACTTCGCTGGCGGGCACCAGCACTGGTTTGTTCAGCACGTTCGCGTAGATGCGGTTGAGCACTTCGTTCCGTTGGGGAATGCCGCCACCGTTGATCACCCGGTGTATGGGCGCGCCGTACTCTTCCATGCGTTCCAATATGACGCGGGTATGGAAGGCCGTTCCTTCAATGGCCGCGAAGAGTTCGTCCTGCGCGGTATGGGTAAGTTTCCAGCCCAGTGTCACACCACCGAGTTCCGGATTCACCAGAACGGTGCGGTCGCCATTGTCCCAGGTCAGGCGCATCAAGCCGGTCTGGCCGGCGACGTATTGATCCAGCCCTTCGGAAAGCGCCGCCACCGTCGTTCCCGCTCGACGCGCGATGGCATCGAAGATATCGCCGGTGGCGGAAAGCCCCGCCTCAATGCCCGTCTTGCCGGGGTGTACCGAACCCGGCACCACGCCGCAGACGCCAGGAACGAGCTTGGCTTCATCACTCATCCCGATGATGCAGGTGGACGTGCCAATCACGTTCACCACGTCGCCGATCCGGCAGCCCGCGCCTATGGCATCCCAGTGGGCATCAAAGGCGCCCACCGGGATCGGAATGCCCGCAGGCAATCCCAGCTTCGCGCCCCATTCCGGAGTCAGATGGCCGGCCAGCTTGTCGGAGGTCTGATACTTGCCGGCGATCTTGGCGCGGACCCCTTCCATCACTGGATCGAGCGACACCAGAAACTCTTCTGGCGGCAGCCCGCCCAGTGACTCGTTCCACATCCACTTGTGACCCATGGCGCAGATGCTGCGGGGAAGATCCTCCACACGCGAAGCGCCGCATAGCACTGCAGCGATGTAGTCACAGTGCTCGAGGGCGGTGGCGAACCGGCTCCGCTTATCAGGGTTGTTGCGAAGCCAGTGCAGCAGCTTCGAAAAGCCCCATTCCGAGGAGTACACGCCGCCGCACCATTCGATGGCTTCCAGGCCATACTCGTGGGCCTGCGCCGTAATCTCCAGGGCTTCGCGCCAAGCGCGGTGGTCGCACCAGAGGTAGTAGTCGCTTAGCGGCTGGAGTTGATCATCCACGGGGATCACGCTGGACCCAGTGGTGTCAATGGCCAAAGCTTCCACCTTGTCGCCCGCCACTCCCGCCGCCGCCAGCGCCTTACCGGTAGCTTCGGCGAGCGCGCGCAGATGGTCCGCATGGCTTTGGGTGGCGTGGTCAGGATCTTCCGGCTTCCGAAAGAGCGGATACTCCGCAATGCCTGAGCCCAGCCGGCCGCGCACGGAATCCACAATGGACACTCTTACGGTGAGCGTGCCGAAATCCACGCCCGCAACGATACTCATGCTCTTCTTCCTCCGATGACTCACGCCACAAGCAGCCTACGCGCTGTGATGGTAAACGTCCCAGCCGAGGTAGCGCGTGGCCGCCTCATACACCGCTCCGGCAGACGGACTTAGGCTGGCCGCCACGTGATGCTCAAAGCCCTGCTCGCAAATATAGCGCAGCAGTTTCTGCATGCCAGGGATGCGCACCACACCGGCTCCGCCAAAGGTCTCCAGGGAATCGTTGGTGAACTCCCCTTCGCCCACGTAGCCGCGAATTCGCCCCGTCTCATCATCTGTCGAGAAGCGGGCGAAGCTCATCGGCGAGGCCTTCACCCGGCCCACGCAGGTGCCGAAGGTGTTCAGTTTGCCTACGGTGCCGGCGATGATTTCCTGGTAATCCATCTTCACATCGGCAAAAAAGCTCTTGGGCAAATTGGAGCAGTGGAAGCAGACCGCCTTGTCGGGATCCTCGCCGTAGTTGTTGTTCCAATCGAGCAGCGCGCTGGGCGTCTGCGAAGCCAACTGAAGGGCATGCATACCCACGACTCCAGCGATATCCACTTCGCAGGCGCTCGACATCAAGTTCTCACTCATCTGGCTCATCACCGTGCAGGGCACGACGCCGAAGTACTCCTCCATCGAGGTCCAGCACTGGATCGCGGAAATGGCCAGGTCATTCTGCTGCATCCATTCAGCCACCACCACTCCAAGCTTTGCCATCTTTAGGAGCGAAGCGGCGGGCACCGCGCTGGTATCCACGTATCCCTGGATACTGGCGAGCTTGGCCGTAACGGACGGCGCGTCATCGGCCAGCCTGGCAATCCGGCCAAAGATCTCAGAGAGATCGATCGGTTCCACGCTGATACCATTGCGCTCCAGGATCTTCTCGCTGTAGCGAACGGTGTTGAATGCCGCCGGGCGCGCGCCTATGGCGCCGATGCGCAGGCGCTTCAGGCCGTTCACCACTCTGCAGACGCTGGCGAACCAGGCGAGGTCACACGCAAACTCCGGAGAACTGGGGCTCTCGCAGTGCAGTGAAGTGAGGGAGTAGGGGATGCCGTACTGCCGCAGATTATTGCACACCGACATCTTGCCGCAGAAGCTGTCGCGGCGGTCGGTGATCAGCATCTTGCCCGGAGTGTCCGGAAAAGCCTGGATGAGCACAGGTACGCCGAGGTCTGCCAGGCGCAAAGTCTCCGCGGCCGCTTTCTCGTCGCCAAAGTTCGGGAGCGTGACGATGATGCCAGCAATCTCTCCAGCGTGGGCACGAAACAGGTCTGCGCACGCCTTGGCATCCGCGCGGCTTTCCACTGCGCCTAGCTTGGTCTGCTCGGGAGTCGGGCAAACCACGCCATACCCGGCGGTGCTGAGCGTAGCGATCATCTCGGCCCGGCCTTTTTCTACAAGGTGGGCGGGGAAGAAGCCTCGATTTCCGACAAGAACCCCAAAGGTGAGTGAAGAAGACATGATGAATCGTCCGTTCCGCGGGGCTGTTGTCCCGCTCCTTATATCAAAAAACTTGGGCGGCAGCTGCCTCGCCGCCCGCAGTTGCTACCAGAAATAAATGTTCAGGGCGGCAAGTATGACAGCCACCACAATCGCCCAAAAGATCGGGCGTTCCACCAGTTTCAGGTTGCCTTCTGACGGTATCTCCGTGCAACCGTATACCAGTCCGGTTAGCTTGCCTTCGGGCAGGGGGCGCGTGGCGTAACTCACCGCCACGGTAACCACCACGCAGATAATCCAGCTCCACAAGGCGCGATACATGTTCTCAGCCATGTCCTGAGCGTTGGGCGATAGCGCGATGTAGCGAAGCGCCGAGGGGTCTGCCTTCACCCATGCCCACATCCCAATGGAGGACACGGTGCCGATGAGCAGGCCCCAGAATCCACCTGCGGGGGTGGCGCGTTTCCACAACATGCCCAGGATCACCGTACCGAATAGCGGGGCGATGAAGAAGCTGAACAATGCCTGCACATAGTCCATGATGCTGAGGAACTGCATCACCAGGTAGGCGGTGCCAATGCTGATGAGCACACCAACGATGGTGCACCAGCGGCCCATGGATACGTAATGACGGTCACTGGCGTCCTTCTTCATGAAGGCGCGGTAGATATCGTAAGTCCACACAGTGGCGAACGCGCTTACGTTCCCTGCCATGCCGCTCATGAAGCCGGCAATGAGAGCGGTGATGCCAAGGCCTAGCAAACCGGGACCGCAATAGCGGGCAAGCATCAGCGGCAGTACTTCGTTGTAGCTGTGGCCGCCAGTGGCAAGCGCTTCCGCCTCGCCGGTGAGGGTCATGGGTAACACCGCAAGCGCCAGCAGGCCTGGCAGAATTACGATGAAGGGTACAAGCATCTTGAAGGCAGCGCCAATGATGGGCGCCATCTTGGCCGCGCGCAGGTCCTTTGCGGCGAGCACGCGCTGAACTACCAGAAAGTCAGTGGTCCAGTAGCCGAAACTGATCACCCACCCAAGGCCCAGGACGATCCCGGTCCAATGGATGCCCATTGGATTGTCGGTGAAGGAGCCCATTGTGCTCCACAGGTGAGTATAGTCCTGGCCCTGCCAGCGTTGCTGGATTTGTGCCTGCAGGTTGGTCCAACCGCCCGCTTCGATCAAGCCCAGAATGGGGATCAACAAGGCCCCCAGCCAGATCAGCACGAATTGCAGCACTTCGTTGAAGATCGCGGAGCGCAACCCGCCCAGGGCGACATAGATGGCCACAGTAAGCGAACTCACCCAGATGCTGAAGTTGATGTCCCAGCCAAGTACCACCTTCATTACCAGCGCCATTGAGTACATGTTGATGCCGCTCATCAGCACCGTCATAAATGCGAACGTAACAGCGGAAAGCCCGCGGGTGCCTTCTCCGAAGCGAAGCTGCAGGTAACCGGGAACCGAGTGAGTCTTGGAGATGTAGTAGAAGGGCATCATCACCACGCCCAGGAAGAGCATGGCGGGGATTGCTCCAATCCAGTACCAGTGGGCAGCAAGGATGCCGTATTGGTAGGAAGCCGCCGCCCAGCCCATCAGTTCCAGGGAACCGAGGTTGGCCGAGAGAAAACTGAGGCCGGCGATCCAGGCCGTCATCTCACGGCCGGCGAGGAAGAAGTCCTCCCCGCTTTCCGCCATCCCCTTCAAATAGAAGCCGATCGCCAGCACGGCCACAAAGTAGATGGCAATGATGGCGATATCGATCGCGCTTAAGGAAATCAGGGTGTCGCTGGCCGCGAACAGCAGGGTGGGTACGAAGCTCATGCGCGCAATGCCTCCAGCATGAAGAGAGAATCGTATCACCAGTAGGAGCTTTGCGTATAGGGTTCCATCGCCGGTGCTGGCACCTGGCTTCGTTAAAATCTCGAGTCAGTGGCTACGGTCCTTCGCAGCGAGGTTTCCTCTTCGGCTGTCGCGGTGTGCCGGGAGGGGGCAACCCCTGCATGCTAAAATTGCGGTGTTCCCACGATGGAGTCTGCCCTCAACATTCTGAACCGTTCGCGCTCTCTGGAGGGCGTTGAGCCCACGCTGCAGCGTCTGCAACGCTGCTGGAAGACCGCGGTGGGCGCACGCATCGCGGAGCACAGCCGCGTGATTCTGTTGCGCGGCAACGCGGTGGTAGTTACCGTCGACGACGCGGTGTGGCAATGCCAGTTGCAGCAAATGCGTTCGTTGTTGCTCGAACGGCTGCTGGCAACCAGCGGCGTGGAGTCGCTGGAGAAGATCGAATTTCGCGTGTCTCCAGCCCGCCGGAAGCCGAAAGCTGATCCCGGCCCGCTGTTCAGCCAGGATGAAGCGGATCGCATTGCGGATCCTACCCTGCGCAAGCTTTACAAGAGCTCCCGAAGAAAGGTGCAGGCGTGAAACTCACCGAAGAACAGGTGCGCTATGTGGCGGACCTCGCCAACTTGGCGCTTAGCCCGGAAGAAACCACCCATTTCGCGGACGAGCTCAGCCAGATCCTCACTTACGTGGACAAGCTCAACGAACTCGACACCGCAAACGTCGAGCCCATGGCTCAGGTGCTCTTCGATGTCGAGGACACCGCCACCATGCGTGCGGATGAGGCGGGCCAGACACTGCCGGTGGAAGTGGCCTTGGCCAACGCACCGCTTTCCGGCGCCGGACACTTCAAGGTGCCTCTGGTGATCGAAAAATAGCAATTCGCGCCCCGTCCACCGGCCGCATTCGCTATTGCGGCCCGCGGAAGTATCGTGGGTAGCAAAGAAAGTACCGTGCATGAACGTCGCTACGCTCACCATTCCCGAAATTCGTAAGGCACTGCTTGCCAAAGCATGCTCCGCCGAGGAGCTCTGCCGCGAAGCGCTCGCCTTCGCGGAGACGGAAAATCCCTCCACGCACGCCTACCTGCATTTGTCCCCGGAACGGGCGCTCGATGGTGCGCGGCGGGTGGATGCCCGCATCGCTGCTGGTGAGGACCCAGGCGCTCTGGCTGGTGTTCCCGTCGCCGTGAAGGATGTGATCGTCACCAAGGGGCTGCGCACCACTTGTGCCTCCCGCATGCTCGAGAACTTCGTGCCCCCCTACGATGCCACGGCCGTGGAGCGGCTGGAAGCAGCTGGCGGTCTGATTATCGGCAAGACCAATTGTGACGAGTTTGCGATGGGCAGTTCCAATGAAAACTCCGCCTTTGGTCCCGTGCGTAACCCGGTTGCCCTGGACAGGGTACCCGGCGGATCGAGCGGCGGTTCGGCGGCGGTGGTTGCCCAGGGGACGGCTGTTGTTTCGTTGGGATCCGATACCGGCGGCTCCATTCGCCAGCCTGCATCATTCTGCGGAGTAGTGGGTATCACCCCCACCTACGGGCGGGTTTCCCGCTACGGACTGGTGGCGTTCGCGAGCTCCCTCGACCACATTGGCCCCTTCGCGCGCACGGTGGAGGACGCGGCCACACTGTTGCGGGTGACGGCCGGCCGCGATGAGCGGGATGCGACCTCCGCTCTGGCTCCGGTGGACGATTATCCAGCCGCAATGGCAGCAGACGTCCGGGGAATGAAGGTGGGCCTGCCTAAGGAATACTTTGCAGGTTTGGCGAGTGAGACCGGCGACCTGATTGCCAAGGCGGTAGATCAGCTGAAGGAACTGGGCTGCGACATCGTGGACATCAGCCTGCCCCATACCGATTACGCCATCGCCACCTACTACATCATTTGCACTGCCGAGGCCAGCTCCAACCTTGCCCGCTACGATGGGGCACGCTACACCTTCCGCTCTCCGAATTCAGGAACGCTCGAGGGGATGTATCGCAACACGCGCGGCGAGGGTTTTGGCGCCGAATGTAAGCGCCGTATCATGCTGGGCACCTACGTCCTGAGTGCGGGCTATTACGATGCGTACTACCGAAAGGCCCAGAAGGTGCGCAATCTAATCACCCAGGATTTCCTGCGCGCTTACGAGCAAGTGGATGCTATCGTCGCTCCGGTGAGCCCATTCCCGGCCTTCAAACTCGGCGAAAAGATGAGCGATCCCCTGGAGATGTATCTGTCTGACATCTACACCATCACGGGAAGTCTGGCCGGAATTCCATGCATGAGCGTCCCAGCCGGCAGAACCAGCGACGGGCTCCCGGTGGGGATGCAGATCCTCACTAAGCACTTTGACGAGGCTGGGATGCTGCGCCTGGCTCGCGCCTACGAGCGCGCCACGTCGTAACTTTGGCGGGTGTGGCGAACGCGATCGCCCTGCATCCCGATCTCACCCTGAAACATCCCTTGTACAGTACCCATCCAACCGAGGAGGCACACGAATGGCATTTACCTTACCAGATCTTCCCTATGCGCACGACGCGCTGGAACCCCATATTGACAAAGCCACGATGGAAATTCACCATGGCAAACATCACGGCGCTTACGTTACCAATCTGAACAAGGCGCTAGAAGGCGCCGGCATTACCGAAGGCTCGCTGGAGACCTTGCTCGCCAATGGCTGCGCGGCAGTGCCAGATAGCATCCGGACCGCGGTCCGTAACAACGGCGGCGGCCACTGGAATCACTCGCTCTTCTGGGAGATCATGAGTCCGCAAGGCGGCGGCGATCCGGTAGGCAACCTGGCCTCGGCTATCAACGCGAAGTTCGGGGACGTTGGCTCATTCAAAGAGAAGTTCGCAGCCGCTGGAATGACCCGCTTCGGCTCCGGCTGGGCTTGGCTGATCAAGACCGCGGATGGTGTTGATATCATGTCCACCCCCAACCAGGACAACCCCCTGATGGAAGGCAAGAAGGCGATCATCGGCGTTGACGTGTGGGAGCATGCCTACTACCTGCGCTACCAGAACCGCCGCGCGGATTACCTTGCCGCTTGGTGGAACGTGGTGAACTGGGCCAAGGCCGAGGACATCTTCAACGGCTAGTTGAATCCACTCCGCTTCGATTAAACATTACTGCGGGCGCGGGGAAGTTCCCCAAACTCTCCCCGCGCACCGTATCATGGAAGCTTAGGGACCGGTGCTTGCCACAGGGTGCCCCATCGGCGAGGGGCCACTTGATGCCGTTCCGAGCGCGCTGGATCTCAGCCCGCCCCGTCGCACTCCAGCCGCTTATTCACCAAAAGGTTTTGTCTGTCAACGAACGCAATGAAGCCCATCAGCCGCCGCTCATTCCTGGCTGGCAGCGCGGCCCTCGCCGGCTGCG
>JAHCHD010000269.1 GCA_026129915.1 Bryobacterales bacterium | reverse complement strand
AGAAGGGCGCCAGTACCTACCAGCAGTTCCTCTTAAAAGCACATAACTCGGGAATGGCGGCGGTCTATCTGGGTTATGTGAAGGACGCCATGCCCACTCGAAAGTTTGTCGCCGGGTTCGGTGGCTACTATGGAGAAATCGACGGTAAGCCCGTCTTCGTGTTTGTGAAGGGCGAGTACGTCACCGGTTTGGTGGGTCTGACGCTCGAACAGGCCGATGCGGAGGGCCGCCTGATTGCGGTGCGTATTCCTTAGTGCGTCCAGGAGCCCATGACTGACAACGAGCCTGACGAGACGCAGCATCCTGACGAAGCGCCGCTTGAGGCCAGGGACCCGGATGAAGTGCTGGCGCCGCCACCATTCCGCGATCCCAGCGACTTCGCCCCGCTGCCTCCGCCGCGAGCCACCATCGGGGACCTGCTCGAACTTGCGTGGCACATCTTCTTTGTTCTCTGCATCACCGTGCTGGTGCCGTTGGCGATTCTGTGGGCAGTGTACCGGCTCTATCGCTGGTTACCCATGGAGACTATGGCTCTTGCGATTGCGGGACTAGCCGCCGCGTGGGCCTATCGCGACCGCATCGGCGACCTGCTCAAGCGAATTCTGGTTGGCAGAGACAAGCGACAAAGCTAAGCGGGCTGTCTGCGGTTAGAACAGGCGCTCCTGCTTACGCAACGTGCCAAAAGCGCCAATGTTCGCGATGGTCAGCGAGAAGCGAAACTGGTTCTCACTGCGCGTGCCGAAGCCAAAGCGGCGGTACTGGACGCTGAAACCGCAGCAATCCGTGTTGTAGGTAATCTGCCCGGTGGACGTCACCACGGTGCTGGTGCGGAAGTCGTACCAGTTGTTGAACGCCGCGCTCCAGCCGCGCTTGAGCGAGTCGCGCCAGGCGGCGGTGGTGATCAACTGGTTCGCGGGCGGCGAAAGCAGTTGGGAACTCGGCACGTCCGGCGCCAGCGTGTCGTTCGGTCTGTCGGGGTCGAGCAGAAGGGGCGTACTCCGCACCCGGTTCTGGCCCACCAGAAACAGGAAGTCGCCGGCACGTGCATCCACAGACAGGATGCTGTTGAGAAACTGGTTGTAGAAGGGGTCGAAATCGCTGCGCCACTGGATGCCGTAGCGGGTGGCTGGGGAGATTCGAAACGTGGAGGCAATGGGCGAATAGCGCCTCGGCTGGTTCAGAAACGTGAAGCTGCTGAAGTCGAGCGAACTAGCCACCACATTGCGCCGGCCTGCCACTACCGCGCCGCCGAAATCGGAGTCGAAGTAGCGTTTGTGACGCAGTTCCCACGTGACCACCTCATCGGTCCGATCGCCGCGCTTTCCCAGGAGCCGATTTACAATGGCAAACTCCGCTTCCGCCGTATTCGATAGCAGTTCCGTGGTGTCGAACCGAATGAGGTCGTTGAAGTTGTCGATGCCGTTCACATAGCGGATTGCCATCCGTGGCTCGATGACGTGTTTGAGCTTCTCCCCCCACACTCCCTTCCTGTCGAACACCCGTGCCAGGCTGGGTGGCAGCACTTCGAGGCCGAATTCCTGCGACCTCCGTACCACGTTGGTTCCCACCACATTGGTGCCAGAGAGAGCGTTGTCGCTCGTGCTGGAATCATAGGCCGTCACGCGCGGGGCGTAGCTTGGGATGATGTGGAAGCCCTTCCATTCCAGCGGTGCAAAGATGCGCGGGGCGAAGTCAATCCGGGCAACAAACTGGCGCGTCTGGAAGAGCGGCTGGTTGCGCCTTACCAGCGCTCCCGCGGAGTCGAAGGACACATAAATGGGCAGATCCTTGCGGACCGAACGCGACCGGCTCGCCAGGCGGATCTCCGGCATCTTGCGAATGGAAATAATGTCTTCGTCCGTCGTGCGGAAGTTCTGCAGCCGTGAGAATACCGCAGTGAAGTGAAAGCTGCTCCAGTCCCTCGCCACCACGCCCACCGACTGGATTTCTGGCGCGATTGCCTCCGCGATGGACTCAGAAAACTCCTGGCGGAAGCGCAGCGAGCTTAGGTAGTTCAGTTCCCCTCGCCCATAGAACTGCTTGGGGAGATTCGTTTGGCCGCGCGAGGTGATGTTCACTCCGGAAGCCTTGAAACGCCCTGGCTGGGAAACCGGCATCAGCTCCCCTGGGCGATTGGGGTCTGCGACAAAGACGGTTTGGGTAATGGGCAGTCCGCGATCGTTTACGCCGTATAGGCTGAAATTGAAGTCGCTGGATTGCGTTGGCTTGCCTCGAAAATCCACCTGATGGGCCAATCCCCTGGTAGTGAAATACTGGCCCCGGTACATGGCGTCGTAGTTGCGCGCGATGGCCCAGTAATAGCCCGCGCCCACCATTTGTCCGCGCCGGTTGCTGTTGCCGATATTCGGGGTAAGGAAGCCGCTGCGCCGTTCGCCTTCCTTCAGCGACTTGTAGAACCATGGCGCGTACAGCACCGGCACGCTGCGGATGCGCAGCACCGCGCTGCGCATGGTGGCACTCTCGCCTGGCCGGATGTTGAACTGCGGACTCTTCAGGGTCCACCAGGGGTTGGGCACGTCGCAGTTGGTCAGCGTGCCGTCATACAGCCGGTACTCGTCACCTACCCGCTCCGCCCAACTGCCTTCAAAGCGCACTGGGCTGTCAGTGCGATACAGTCCGGGCCTGCCTTCAATCTTGGGGAAGGTTTCCCCGCGCACGGCATAAAAGCGTCCACGCTCTTCCCGTGTGAAGTATTCCGCGCGGGTAGCCCAGAGCTTTTCCTTGCGTTCAAAGTTCTCGTAATAGACATTACCCCGTGCTTCGGCGTAGCCCGTGGCGCGGTTATAGTCAATTTCATCGGCGCGCAACACCATGCTATCCGCACGCAATTCGGCCAGTCCCACCAGGTAGGTCCAGTCGCCTTCGATGCGTTTGTCTGTGGCAAGCACCAGCACTTCCGACTTGCTGAGGGAGCGTCCAACGCTCAACCGGCCCAATACGTCCTCTGAAATATCCGCGAGCGGCTCCGGTACAGTTTGTGCCTGGCAATTGGAGAATAAAGGGAGAAAATAGAACAAGACTACGCCAAATATCGCTGGAATAGCAGTCGTTAACACAAAAAAGCTATGACAAATTTGCCCAATTATGTTATTCGAGAGAAGGAAGTCTCTGCGATCACGTTGTGAGGAGGCGTCCAAACCTGCGACGGTAGCATGGGCCTTCCGCGCAAGGCAAGCAGGACCGCTCCGGCGGGATTGCATGATGGGTGGACGCAAGCAGGCGTCCCTGGTTTCGGAAACGAAGATCCGCGAACCATCTGATGTTGACAAGGTAGCCGCCACCCTTGGGGGGCCGGCAAGGAAAGGGAGCAGGCGAATCGCCATGACTTGTCCTCGGTGCGGAACGGCGAATAGCGTGTTTGAAACGCGCTGCACCCGATGTGGTGTTGCATTCGGCGCTTCCGCGGCGCGCGGCAATGCCCGGCTTCTGCCGGAGCGTCCGTCTGCGCACCTGGGTTCGATCTCGGCGGACGTTCTGCCTCCGGGCGGCGCACGTCCTTTCCTGGTGAACCCACAGGCGCGATTCTCCGCGGTGGTCGCCAATGCGGTGGTGGTGCCACCAGTCACGCAAGCCGGCGCGGACCATCCAAGTGGGCTGGTTTCGGCAGCCTCAACGGCCCGGCGTCTTGACTATCATGATGCTTCCTCTCCGTCCGCCACGCCTCACAAGACGCAAGCGCCTGCGGAACGCCCGCAACTGCTGGCGAGTCCTCCCGTAGCGCAGCCCAGCCTCTTTTTGCCTGGTGAGCTTCCATCGCGCCCGCCTGCATTGCGTGTGCACGCGCCGGGTACCCCCTCCGTTCCGGAACAAGTGTTCGCAGGAGGTCCGCGTCCTCGTCGTAAGCCAGGTCGTAAACGCGCAAAGTCCGACATGCTGCCATTCGCCCAAGGCACACTTGAGTTCCTTACGCCCACTGCGCCGCCTACCCGGCAACTGCGCACGCAGGTGGATGCTACCATCCTTTGCGATCAGCACGGCGCGGCGCCCATGCATCGCTTTGCCGGTGCGCTTGTAGATTTCGCCCTCACGCTGATTGCCTCTGCTGCCATTGCGGCGCTTTGCTGGCTGTCGTTGCGTCAGTTGGGTATCGCCCTTCCGGAAAACGCTCAGACGATTTATTGGGGCCTTGGCGCAATTTGGGGCTTAGTTGTTCTGTCGTACCAGGGCTTGTTTACGATGATGAACGCAGAGACCCCCGGCTATCGCGCGTTGCACCTAAGGGT
>JAHCHD010000268.1 GCA_026129915.1 Bryobacterales bacterium | reverse complement strand
GGGCATGCGCTACGAGTTGTTCTCGTTGGGTACGTTCCCGGACCATGGAAATCAACAGATCGCCAAGTGGCTGGTGGCTCCCTTCAACGTGGCAAGCCTTGCTGATGAACAGTTGGTATTTCCGACGTCGGATAGCGACATCGGCGGCAAGAACGACCGCAACAATTTTGCTCCACGCATCGGCTTGGCCTGGAGTGTCACCGATAAGACGGTTATCCGCACCGGTGCGGGTATCTTCTACGGCGAACCAAATTCGCTTTCGACTGACGGCGCCAATTTCCGCTCCAGCGCTCCGCGCCACACGGAAATCGGGATCCAGACATCCTTTGTGGATACGAACGTGTTCGTCCAAAATGGCTTCCCGGCTTTCAGCACCAGCACGATTCTTCCAGGTGTAACCATGTTCGCCTTCCCTGAGCGGCGGCGAAACCTGCAGGCGCATCAATGGTTCTTTGATATTCAAAGAACACTGCCTGGCGATACGCTGCTGACTGTTGGCTACGCTGGAACGTCGGCGCAGAACCTGTTCGCGAGCCAGAACATCAATCTGCCCTTCACACCCAGCGCTACTGTAGCGGTAAACCAGCGCTTCATCCGTCCCCAGTTCAATGGCGTGACGTGGCACGATACGTTCCTGCGCTCAAACTACAACGCCCTGACGGCTAAGGTGGAAAAGCGCTTTTCCAAGGGCCTCACATACCTAGCTTCGTTCACCTACTCGAAGAACATCGACCAGGGCAACGAAGACCTCTTCGACGGCGGGCAGGGTGCGGTGAACCCCTACAACCTGGCGCCGGAACGGGCGCGTTCGAACCTGGATCGTACGCTTGGGTTTATCAGTTCGGTGGTGTATGAGTTGCCCTTCGGTAAAGGCCGTCCGTACCTGCAATCCGGACCGGGTTCATGGTTCCTGGGTGGCTGGCAACTGGGCGGCATTGTGAGTGCTTACTCCGGCTTCCCCGTGCCTCACACCTTCAACGTAAACAATCAGAACCTGGGTACGGTGCGCGGCGACTACGTCCGCAGCCCGAACCTTCCCAAGAGCGAGCGTAGTATCGACCGTTGGTTCGACACTGGCTTTGTAACAGCCTCCCAACCGGGAGTATTCTCGAATGCAGGAAGAAACCTGATCGTCGCACCGGGTTTGAAGAATTTCGACCTCATGGTTGCGCGCGACTTCCCGATGCCGTTTGAAGGCCACCAGATCCAGTTCCGGTTTGAGGCCTTTAACGCAACCAACACCGCGAACTTCGGGCAGCCAGCCGCTGGCGTAGGAACACCTGCGGCCGGCACCATCAACAGTGCAGCGGATCCCCGCCGGATTCAGTTTGCGCTGAAGTATGTTTTCTAGGGCTTAATCCTGGACGACAGATCCAACGAAAGCGCCGGTTTGTGCCACTTTGGTTCGAACCGGCGTTTTTGCTTGGATTCTGGCCGTCACCGAATCGGCAGGGGTCTTTACAGCACCTCGACACGTCTCGCCGTCACGTCGGGCAGAATCGCCTCAGTTTCCTCGCGGTTGGCAAAATTCAAGCCTGGCTTCGTGGCAGAAGCCGTGCCCGCGGCTACGCCCCAACGCGCTGCTTCCGGCATACTCATTCCCTGCTCCATCGCCCAGACGAAGGCTGCTGCCAGCGCGTCACCCGCCCCGACGGGAGAGACGGCATCTACCCGGGGCGGCTCGACTTCCCACAATCCCTCGGCGGTGGCCAGCACCGCACCGCGACTACCCACGGAAAGCAGCACATTCTTTGGGCCCATCTCGCGAATACGCGCCGCAGCCGCAACAAAGTGGGTACGGGTGATCAGCGCCGCGTTCAGCAGGCGTTCGGCTTCCCTCTGGTTGGGCGTCACCACCATCGGTCCCGTCTCCAGACCCTCACGCAGTTCTTCGTCGTCCGCATCCAGCAGCACATGGCAGCCTGCTTCGTGGCCGAGCTTCACCAGGTTCACATAGAGAGCGCCCGTCACCCCTGGCGGAAGACTACCGCAGATCATCAGCCATGAGGAATCGGGAAGGTGCTTAGAGACGGCCTGCACCACGCGCTCCACCTCTTCGGGCGTCATCGCCGGACCACGTTCGTTCAGCTTGATCGTAAGACCTTGTCGATCAGTGAGGTTTAGGTTCGTGCGGATTTCGCCTTCAATGGGAACGGCCTCATAGGGAAAGGCCACCGCATCCAGGTAGCGACGGAAGCGTTCGCCACTCTTGCCCCCCGCTGTGCAAATGGCCAAGGTATGCGCACCGAAGGAGTTCAGCACGTGCGAGGCGTTGATTCCGCGCCCACCCGCCGCATTCTCCGTCGAACAAATGTAGCCGCGGTCTTCAAAGGCAAGGCGGTCGACTGATACGTTCCGGTCGATCGCCGGATTCATGGTTAGCGTTAGGATCACCGGTTTTAGTGTAGCGAAAAGACTTGCTGGTTCCTGAATGCTGGCCAAGATCCCGAAGGCAGATCTCGAAAATGGAAAGAAATTGCGCGTCTCCAGGCAGGTGCTACTCTGAAACTCTTGCACGAAACGTCACAAACCGAATCCCAGCCACCGGTGCAGCCGCCTGCTGCCACAGAATTGGAGGTAACGCCGGAAAAGTCACTAACCCGCGCCTATCTCGCGCTGGCGTCTGTGTGTTTTTTCTGGGGGACCACCTATTTGGGCATTCGTATGGCCCTGGAGGGGTTTGCACCCACCGTCTTGATCAGCCTGCGTTTCCTGTTCTCAGGTGGTCTGCTGCTCGCTTTCCTCTTGCTGCGCGGCTACCGCCTGCCACCCTGGCCGGAACTATGGCGCACTGCCTTGACTGGGGTGATCATCATCGGTGGCGGAAATGGCTTTCTCACCTACGCCGAGCAGATCATCCCCAGCGGATTGGCGGCAATTTTCATCACACTGGCGCCCTTCTGGTTTGTTGGCCTGGACTCGCTCTTGCCCAACGGTCCGCGGTTGCACGGTCCCACGTTGCTTTCAATGGGTATCGGTCTCGTGGGCGCCGTGGTGTTGGCTCTTCCCAGCGAAAGCTACCCCGTATCTACTCGAAACATTCTTTTGGGTGCGTTAATGCTGCAGGCGGGCAGCGCCCTGTGGGCCGGAGGTTCCGTGCTTCAACGACGCATCACCAAGGCGGCCCACCCATTCATGGCCGGAGCCGTTCAGCAACTGGCTGTGGGTGTGGTGTTCGCCCCCTTCGCTCTTGGGGCGCACCTGCAGAACCCTGTCGTATTCGACGCTCGCCCAACATGGGCGCTGGGTTACCTGGTGGTCTTCGGCGCAATCGTTGGGTACAGTTCATACATTTACGCGCTTAGCCATCTTCCTGTGTCGGTAGTATCTGTCTACAACTACGTAAATCCGGTAGTGGCGGTGGCCCTGGGGTGGCTCTTTTACCGAGAGCCTTTCGGCTACCGCGAAGCCGCAGGAATGATGATCATTTTTGTTGGTGTGGCGCTCGTGAAGCGGTTTTCTATGCGAAACAAGACCGCCTGACCGTTATTCACACGAAGAAAGTGGTTGCATGTGGTGGGTTTCACGCAGGTGGTTCATTTCAACCACACTCGTGTTTCTTTTTTGCATCAATGCCCGAAACTCGGAGAAACTGCTTTGCGTCCTTCGTGGCAGTTGCCCGGCTGCGCGCTGCGAATTGCCACCCGAAGGCGATGTCAGATGACGGGACATCTTTAGAAGCCGGGTTGTCGTGAAATGGAGGTGAGGGAGATGCGCTGGAATGACAAAGGTATAGTAAATCACGCAGGTCGTGTGGCAGGCTTGGCGCTCGCCTTCGCCGGATTGAGCACAATGCTGCTGGCGAACATCCAGGAAATCCGCCCCCGCCCGAACAACAACTGGGGCCGGGACCGCGGGCAGGGAGAGATGAACATCCGCCTGAGAGTGGATGACGAAGTGGAAGTGGCGGTGCGCGGTGACCGCATGTTCATCCGCACGCTATCCGGGAAATGGGCGCAGGAGAAGGGCAGCGATCTTTCGGCTCCGCTGCCTCTGCGCAAGACCCCTTTTGAGCTCTCGAAGCGAAGCGGACGCGGACGCGTCTGGCTGGTAGAGGAGCCCAACGACGGCAATCGCTATACGGCGCGTTTCCGCATCAGCGACCCGCAGCGGGGAGATAGTCGCTATCACGTTCGGCTCCGCTATGGCACGGAAAGTTGGGGGTGGGAAAGCGGAGCGGCAGTGGAGCCCAAGACCGGAGTGAGGGGTTCCATGCGCCCAAGTCCTGTACCTGTGGTGGCAGCATCATGGCGTGAGCCTGCCTGGGGCCGGCCGTCGTCCTGGAACCGATTGCCCGGGCGCACC
>JAHCHD010000267.1 GCA_026129915.1 Bryobacterales bacterium | reverse complement strand
GGCCCCCCCGGGGGGGGGGGGGGCGGGGGCGGCGGCGCCCCCCCCCCCCCCCCCCCCCCACGACGGCGCGGCTGTGATGCGTGAGGCGATGGAGGCCCTGCAGCAAGGGGACTTCGCACGCGCACGGCGGGCCGCTGACATGGCAACCCGGCAAGCGCCAGCCTCGGCCCTCGCGTGGAAAACGCTCGGTATGGCCTACGCCGCGGAAGACATGCTCGAACAAGCGCTGCCGCCCTTCACGCGCGCTTGCGAGCTGAATCCGCGGGAGCCCGGGGCATGCTACTACCTTGGCCGTACGGCCTACTTTCTAAGCCGCTTGGGCATCGCGGAGAAGGCGTTCCGGCAGGCCCTCCTGCGTTCCGATGACCGCGCTCGGGCGACGCTGGGTCTGGCTCTGGTGAAGGATGCGGATTCCGCTCCCGAGGAAGCGGAGGCGTTCTTCCTCGACGCGATAGGCATGAAGGCGGACGGGGCATTGCGCGACTATGGCCTCTTTCTTTACCGCCAAGGCCGCCAGGCTGAGGCCTTTGCCGCGCTGGAGAGCGCTGGCGCCAGCGAAGAACTCGCAAGGCTTCGCATGGAAGCGGCGGCGGCGCCACGTGCGACAGCAGTAGCCAAGCCCGCTGCGCCGATCGCCTTCGAAGCAACTTCCCTGGCCATGACCATGGTTAATAGCGCCGCGGGCAACAAGCACCTCGTGGAAACCATGATGGGCGGCGTGGCCGTTCTGGACTTCGACAACGATGGCTTGCCGGACATCTATGTCACGAACGGTGCTACCCTGCCCGGCCTGGAAAAATCAGACGAACGCTACTGGAACCGGCTGTTCCGCAATCGCGGAGACGGCGGCTTCGTGGACGTAACAAAGCGTGCGGGGGTGGAGGGACTGGGCTACACGATGGGAGCGGCCGCCGCTGACTTCGACGGGGACGGATTCATGGATCTTTTCGTGGTTGGGGTCCGCGAGAACATCCTCTACCGCAACCGAGGCGACGGCACCTTTGAAGACGTCACGGAACCCGCTGGCGTGCGCGGAGACCACCAGTGGAGCGTGGGCGCCGCGTGGCTGGATTACGACCGTGATGGCCGCCTGGACCTGTTTGTCGCGCGGTACGTGCAATGGGACCCTCACCAGGAATCCTACTGCGGCGACCGCAGGCCTGGGCATCGCACTTACTGCCATCCCCGGCTGTATGCGCCACTGCATAATCTGCTTTATCGCAACGAGGGCGGAGGCCGGTTCCGCGATGTGTCTGCGGAAACCGGCATTGCCGCGCACCTCGGAAAGGCGATGGGCGTAACCACAGGCGACTTCGATAACGATGGCTGGCCAGACATCTTCGTGGGCAACGACGCCATTCCGAATTTTCTGTTCCTCAACCGAAACGGCCGTTTTGAGGAAGTGGCTATCGAAGCAGGTGTCTCCTTACCTGGGGACGGGCGTCCCATATCATCGATGGGCGCAGCTTCAGCAGACTTCGACCAGGATGGCAACGACGACCTGATGATTACCGCGCTTAGCAACGAAACCTTCCCCGTGTTTCGCAATCTGGGCGCAGCTGCGTTCCAGGACATCACCGCCACCACCGGCATCGCCTCGCAATCGCTTCCGTACTCAGGCTGGGGCCTAGGCCTCGCGGACCTTGACAACGACGGCTGGCCCGACATCTTCACCGCGAACGGCCACGTGATGGACAACGCGGAGCTTACTTCCAGCCGCGCTTCCAAACAGCCGAACGGAGTGTTTCGCAACCAGGGCGGTGGTCGCTTCGCGCTTCAAATGCTGCCCGGCGATGCCTTTCACCGCGGCGCTGCCATTGCCGACTTCAATCGCGATGGAAGAATGGATGTAGTGGTAACGCGGTTGAACCAGGAGCCTCTGGTGCTGCTGAACCGTACAGAATCCTCCGGCCATTGGCTGGCCCTTGAACTGGAGGGTAACCCGGTGGGTACGCGGATTCGGGTGACTTCCAGAAGCGGTATCCGCTGGGCGCGTCTTGCGCCCTACTTCAGCTATGCCTCCAGCAGCCAGCACCTTGTCCATATTGGCTTGGGGGAAGATTCAATCCTTACTGAACTGAAGATCACGTGGCCGGACAGCTGCGTGCAGATACTTAGGGACGTGCAGGCAGACCAGTATTTAACCGTTCAGCGTCGCTGCGGCAATTGAACATGCCAGCCGGCTGCCCGGTGCATCAGCTAATCGGTCGGGCGCCCGCGGAGGCTCCCGTGGGTACATTGCCGAGAAGGCGGCGAAGATTCCCTCCCAGAATGGAGGCGCGGTCTTCGGTATTCAGCCCCAGTGCGTCGAACACAGCAAGTTGCTCGTCCAGGACGGAACGGTCCCACCCGGCGGGAAAGCCCGTCGAGTTGGTTCCGAAGAGCAGGCGCTGCGGTCCAGCCACGTCCAGAGCCTTGCGGAACACGTCTGTGAGAGTAAGGTCCGGTTCCAGGAAGCGTACCCAGGTGTTATGGCTGGACGTGTCGAAGTAGACGTTCGGACAAAGGCTGGCCAGAATGAGCGACTCGCGCAAGTAGCCCGCTCCGAAATGTGGCACCACGAAGGGCAACTGCGGAAAGCGCAGGGCCAGAGCGTGCAGATCGATAGGGTTCGAGTAACTCATATCAAACGGAGACGCTAGTCCCAGTTTGCCCCGGACTCCGACGGCCAGGAGTCCGCAGTGCACAAAAACCACCGACCCCGGGGTCTCCGATGCGATCCTCACGGCAGCTTCGACGCGAGCCTCACGCAGTGAGAAGCGATGCATCGCCGGAAGCAGACACAGGCCGCGCAGTCCGCTATCCAAGGCCTTGCGGATCACCCCATCGGCGTTGTCCGTCATCGGATTTAGGAAGAAGTAGCCGAAGAATCGATCGGGGTAAGCCTCGATCGCCTCAGCCACTGACCCTTCGTCCCCTGGTAGCGAGGCCAGCAGTGCCGCCTGTGCCACGCCGTGGCGGTCAAGTTCCTCCACCCATCGCGCGGCAAACACACGCGGCGACTCATCGGGCAGTTCCCAGCCCAGCACGCCCAGCGTTCCGGCGATGTTGCCGGGGGTGGCGCTCAAACCGCGCTGCGCGGTGAGCATCCGGAAGTAGTTGTAGGAAAAAAAGTGCAGGTGTGCATCCGCGATTGCAAACGAGGCCTCGCTCATAGGTGGTAATCTGTCTCCCCGCGAACAATTGTATAGCCGACTGCTGGCGCAAGCGAGCTATCCGAAGGGAAGCCCTTTCAAACCTTGGGTGGACGGCGCAGCAACCCGGCCTGCATTGCCAGATTTACCAAACCTGCTATGTGGTTCACACCAAGCTTGCGCATGATGCTCTTTCGGTAGGTACGGACGGTTTCCACGCGAAGGTTTAGCATATGGGCGACGTCCTTGCTGGTCTTGCCCTGCGCCACCAGCTCCAGCACCTCAAACTCGCGGGGGGAAAGACCGGTAAGGCCCGGCGCGGTAGGCCTGCGCCTCGCACCCGCTTGCTGCACTCTGATGAGGACGCTCTCAGAGACTTCCGGGGACAGGTAGATGCCTCCCGCCTCCACAGCGCGTAGGGCCAGTCGCAGATCCTCAGAGGAAGCACGCTTCAGCACAAAGCCACGCGCGCCCAATTGTAGGGCATGGCTGATAACCACCTCGTCGTCGTTCATCGATAGGACGACGATCTTGGATTGAGGCGAATGCGCGCGGATGGGAGCGATGGCGCTAAGGCCGTCGCTGCGATCGAGCATCAAGTCGAGCACCACAACATCTGGTTTGAACTTGGAGGCCAGTGCAATGGCATGGTCAACGTCGCCGGCTTCGCCAACCACTTCGTATTCGGTGCTCTGCTGGAGAAGATTCCGGATTCCCTCCCGGAAGATGCGGTGGTCGTCGACAATGAGGACACGATGGCTCATAGCTCGGGCTTCCGGACGCGGCTCAACCGCGACCTGATGCTCAGAAGACCTGCTGGACCGGCTCCCAATCATTCGCCCTCTCGTCTGGGTGCGACATTCGCTTGCCCGGCTTGCATAGGCGCACATAGGAACTCTGCCAGGGAGGAGATGACAGTCCTCAACGCATCGCGCCAGTGCAGGCGCGCTCAGCGCAGTTTGTGGGTGCTTCCCTACCAAAGTAGCAGGGTTAAGATCACAAATGAAAGGAGAATGAACGCGCACAACGGGATAGCGGTACCACTGCCAACCGAAAGACCCGGCCAATACAGGCTAGACGGCCTCAACCGATTCCGCCTTCTGCACCATAATCTGTTGCTCTAGCTTTCGCAATTCACGGTTTGCCCCGCGAACCACCGTGATCACCTCGTCCAAACCCCTCGTTATCC
>JAHCHD010000266.1 GCA_026129915.1 Bryobacterales bacterium | reverse complement strand
GGCTCTACCTGTGCTCCAGATTCTCGGTGATGGCCGCCGCTGACTGGGTGAACGAAAGGATCACCGACGCACAGGAGCGCGATTTGCGCAGCGGTCTTTTCGGATGGCTGGCGGAACGCAGGCGGCTGCGAGCGGAGAGGGTGGCGGCACGCACTGCGTTGCGCGAGGAGCAGAGAGCCAGGAAGCAGGCGGAGAAGGATGCGCGTAAGGCAGCCCGCTCCAGGCGCAAAGAGCGCGCGGCGGACTTCCTACCTCCCACCGAAAAGGAGGTGGTCGACCTTAACCGGCGACAGCAGTTCCAACTGCCGCAGATCCCAATCAATCCTCCCTACGAACCTCCGGGACTGACCGCCGACCTGAACGCGATGCGCGGTACAGTGGCAGATGAAGAAGCACAACCGCAAGCTGCGGATACTCCCCCTTGGGAGGAACCTCCTGTTGGCGCAGCGGTTCTGGCGGCGAGCGTAAGTCCGGCGCAGGAGTTGGAGATCCCCATCGAAACGTTGGAGGATATCGAGGACATCGCACCAGAGCCAGAGCCCTGGGAGCGGTTTACCGCCCCGGCACCCGTTGAGCCCGAATTGCCTTTGAAGCCGCGCAAGGTGGCATGGCGTATCCCCTCTACGGAACTTCTGCAGGAGGCACCCCCGCGCAATCCGCTGGATGAACTTGAGCTGAAGGAAACCGCAGCCCGTATTAAGTCGAAGTTTGAGGAGTTCAACGTCTTCGGCAACGTGGTGCAGATCAACCCCGGTCCGGTGGTGACCACCTTTGAATTCAAACCCGAGGCGGGCATCAAGTACAGCAAGATGACCAACCTCACCGAGGATCTCTGCCTGGGGCTGCAGGCTGAATCGGTGATGATCGAGCGCATTCCTGGGAAACCGACAGTGGGCATCGAGGTGCCCAATTCGCGCCGGGATACCATTGTGCTGCGGCAGATTCTGGAAGCTGACGAGTTTCGCACTTCACCTTCCCGGCTCACCTTCTGCCTGGGAAAAGACATCCGGGGCCGCATCAAGGTGGCCACCATGGAGCAGATGCCGCACCTGCTGATTGCTGGATCCACCGGCTCTGGCAAGAGCGTGATGCTGAACGCACTGATTGTGAGCATCCTCTACAAGTCCACGCCAGAACAGGTTCGGATGATCATGGTGGACCCGAAGCAGGTGGAACTGGGCATCTACGAGGGCATCCCGCACCTGTTGACGCCCGTGATTACAGATCCCAAGAAGGCGAGCGTCGCTTTGGGCAATGCTGTGATCGAGATGGAGCGGCGTCTGCGCTTGCTGGCCTCCTATGGCGCCCGCAATATTGAGCAGTTCAACAAGAAGGTGGAGAAGCTCAAGGAGCAGAGCACCCGCACGATCAACCTTTTTGAAGAGGAAGAGGAGACGCCAGACCCGCTGCCCTTTGTGTTGATCATCATCGACGAATTGGCAGATCTGATGATGCTGGAAGGCCGAAACGTGGAGGCCTCCATCACTCGCCTGGCACAGATGGCGCGCGCGGTAGGCATCCACCTGGTAGTGGCTACCCAACGGCCTAGCGTAGACGTGATCACCGGCCTCATCAAGGCAAATTTCCCCGCCCGTATGAGCTTCCGGGTGGCTACTCGCGTGGACAGCCGCACCATTCTCGACATCATGGGAGCGGAACACCTGCTAGGCCGAGGCGACATGCTGTTCCTGCCGCCGGGCACCTCGCGCCTCACGCGTATGCATGGCGCTTACGTGCAGGAGCAGGAAATCAATAGCATGGTAAGTTTCTGGAAGAGCCAGGCCACCCCGGAGTACGATTCCTCTTTCCTGATCGCTCCCGATGCGGAACCCGAAGAAGCGGACGGAAGCGGCGAGGAGGATCCCGCCTATCGCGATGCGGTGAATGTGGTGCTGGAGATGGGGAAGGCTTCCACCTCGATCTTGCAGAGGCGTCTACGGCTGGGGTATGGTCGCGCGGCCCGCATCCTTGACCGGATGCAGCGTGACGGCATTATTGGGCCGCCTGACGGGCCTCGGCCCCGCGATGTGCTGCGTCGCCCGGATTGGGCAGACTAAGCGCCGGGTGCGTCCGCCGCTTCGCTCACAACAGACTGCTTGCGGCGGTTCACCCGCAGTTCGAAGATGTCAGGCCGGGCGTAGTGACCAGCGACATCCAGGTCAAACTTCCCCTCGGCGATCTGGCCCAGGTCAATATCCGCGTAAAGGATGGTGTCCTCTCCGTAGACGGGACCTGCCAGGATTTCGCCAAACGGGTTCACAATCAGACTGCCCCCGCGGATTAACCCCGCGACATGCTGGCAGGCGGAGAGAACGAAGCAGCGGCCTTCCACGGCGATGTGCCGCATGGTGGACACCCAGGTTTCCCGGTCATCCACTGTGCAGGCGCAGTAAAGCTCGATGCCCTGCTGATACATCGCCATGCGCAGCAGCGGCATGTAGTTCTCCCAGCAGATCACGGCTCCAAGCTTGCCGATGTCTGTGGGAATCACCGGCAGGGTGGATCCGTCGCCGAACCCCCAAATGAGGCGTTCCATCGCGGTTGGCATTACCTTTCGATGCTTCCCCAGCAAGCTACCGTCTGGGGCCAGAAAGACTACCGTGCAGTACAGGGTGCTGCCATCGCGTTCAATGCAACCCATCACCACATGGACGTCATGCCGCCTGGCCGCATCCGCCAGCTGTTCCAGTTCCGGGCCAGGAAGCGTGATGGCGTTGTCGAAATACCGGCGGAAATCATGCCGACCCTCGGCACTGCGGCTCCCTACCCGCACGCCGAAATCCATCCCTTTTGGATAGCCACCAAGGAACGCTTCCGGGAACACCACCAGACGAGCTCCGCTGGTGGCTGCCTGACGGATCTGCGCGAGGGCGTGGGTGAGCGCTGCATGTGCTTCAAATGGCTTGCAGCCAGCCTGAACTACCGCAACTCGCGAGGTCATGTGTACCAGCGTATACCGTTGGCCGTGATGGGTTCATCAGAAACACAAACGCGCGGGAGATCCCGACGGATCACCCGCGCGAAAGCGGAAAGGAGGGACAATGATGGTCGTGGCCAAGCTGACGTTCAGCCGCCAGAAAGGGGGAGTTTCCTGTGCATGGAAATCTGCCCGGACACGATCTTCAACCCATTAGAATCCGATTGGCGGTAAAAAGTTCCCGCCGAACCGGCCGGGATGAGATCTAGCGGAGGTCGATTGACCGGCTGTTCGGCTGGAGCGCTTCGCGAACCTAAGGTCGATGTGTTTCCAGTTCCTCGCCGACGGCAGGATTCCTGCTCCGCGCCACTCGCGTAAGAGCAACAAGTAACTTATTGTGAAGCTCACACGGAATCGGATAGGGATCCATCCCACGATAAACCTTGATGGTCTTTTTCGTGGTGTCCGTGATCACCCAGCAATTTGGACACTCCGAAAGGTGGTGTTCCAACTGCGTACGCAATTCCGGAGTGGTCTGCTCGTCGAGGTAGGCCTCCAACTCTTCCAGGAAACGCTTACAGGTAATCAAAGATATCGTCCCCTTTGCGTTTGAAATAGCGCGTCAACTTCTCGCGCAGCTTCAACCGGGCACGCAGCAGACGGCTCTTCACTGCCGGTACGGTGAGCCCTAAAATCTCTGCCGTCTCTTCGGAACTCAATTCTTCGATGTCCCTGAGAACAAAAACGCTTCGGAAGATTGGAGGCAGGCTTTTCACTGCCTCGTCAAGTATTTCCCGTAGCTCCGTTTGCGAATACTGGTCCTCCGGGTTATCCTCCCAGACCGCAATTTCGCGGGCGATCACGTCCTCGCCGGTGTCGATCTGTTCGTCGAGGCTCACCGTGCGGTCGCTCTTCCGCTTGCGGAGCTTCATCAGGCTCTCATTTACGGCAATGCGGACAATCCAGGTGTAGAACTTGGAATTTCCCTGAAATTCGCCCAAGTGCTCGTAAGCCTTCAGGAAAGTCTCCTGCAGAATGTCTTCGGCGTCTTCCTGACTGTTGGTGATGTGACGAGCCAGACGAAAGATCTTGCCTTCATATTTTTCAACAAGTTGCGTAAAGGCGCTCAGGTCGCCCTTACGCGCCTGTGCTACGAGCGGGGTTTCGTTGAATCCAGCCGGGCTAGTGGTAGATGCCATGTTCTCCCTTCACGAAGGAGTTGAACCGCGCCCGGTACAGAGCGCTCAAACACGAATCCGAGACCGGGAACTGCGAATCGCGAGCGGTCGGAGGACAAAAAACCGTGTGCTAACCTTAAGTGAACCTTCGTCCTATGAGCCAGCTTACCATTACGCTGCCCGATGGGAGTACCCATTCCGTAGCGTCCGGCACCACCTCCCTTGAAGTCGCCCGAACCATCAGTG